>NZ_JH980292.1:1128963-1435993 GCF_000314005.1 Spirulina subsalsa PCC 9445 | reverse complement strand
CCTGCTCCCCTGCCCCCCTGCCCCCCGTGATAGATAAAATCATGGTAGACGATGCTCCAGAACGCAAAACATGGGTTGATGATGCTCCTTTAGCGATCGCCCCCAACACCTCCCTAGCGGCTACTATTGCGGCCATGACCCAACGGCAGCCCCCGGTCAGTTATGCCCTAATCCTAGACCAAGATAACGTACAGGGCATTATCACTGAACGGGACATCGTGCGATGTTTAGCCCATCCTCCCCACCTCCGTTGGTCGGAAATTCCCGTATCTGACCTCATGACAGGGCAGTTAATCACCGCCGAACTCTCCGACTTACAGGATTTAGTCTCTACCCTGAAAATTCTCCAATCCCACCACATCCGCCATCTGCCCATTCTAGACCAGGGCAAACTCTACGGCATTGTTACCCTAGCCAGTTTGCGCCAGTTTTTACAGCCCTTAGATATCCTGCGGATTCGGCAAATTCAGGAGGTCATGACCGATTCCGTCATTGATGCACCTCCCCACACCTCCCTGTTGAACATTGCCACCTTAATGAGTAGCCATCAGATCAGTTGTGTGGTGATTGTGAAAACTGTCCGACGACAGAAACGCTCCCTTAAAATTCCCGTGGGCATCATCACGGAACGGGATTTAGTCCGATGGCATGATCAGGATCTCCGTCAGGTCAAAGCCAAGGAGGTCATGAGTTCTCCGGTCTTTTCTCTCCCCCCCCATGTCTCCCTCTGGACAGTCCATGAGGCCATGTGTCGGCGTGGGATGCGGCGGGTGGTGATTGTGGGGAAGCAGGGCGAATTATTAGGGCTGGTGACTCAGACGAGTGTTTTAGAAGCGGTGAACCCCCATGATGTTAATGACATCATTGCTAGTTTACAGGCTCAAGTGGAGGACTTACAGGACAAAAACCTCAAATTACTCCAAGAGCGCAACAGTCGCCTAGAGGCCGAAATTCGCCAACGAGAGGCCACCGCCGCCGCCTTACAAGCCAGCGAGAAACGCTTTCGGGCGACCTTTGAGGTGGCTGGGGTGGGGATGGCGTTGATTAGTCTAGAGGGGCAATTCTTGCAGGTTAATTCTAAACTCTGTGAGTTATTACAAGAGCAGCCCGACCAGTTATTAGGGAAACCTTGGTATGAGTTAATCGCTGATGAGTTTATCCCGCTCACAAAACAACAAGTTCAGGCTTTGGTGGGGGGAGAAGAAAAACCCTTAACCCGTGAAAAACGCTATAAAACAGCCCGAGGGGAGGAGATTTGGGTGTATACTACCCTGTCTCTTGTGCGTACCACTCGGGGAGAACCGGATTATTTAATCGCCGTGGTGGAAGATATCCGGGAACGCAAACAACAGGAACAACGGCTTCGGATTTTTGAACGAGCGATCGCCGCTTCTCCCAATGGCATTATTATCAGTGATGCCACCCAAGGGGACTATCCCGCCATTTACGTTAATCCCGCCTTTGAGTCCCTCACGGGTTATCAGTCCTCGGAAGTCATCGGCCGTAATTTCCTGTTTTTGCAAGATCAAGACATCGAACAAATAGGCGCTCGGCAACTTTGGGAGGCCTTAGCCGCCGCCCAAGAATGTCGCGTGACTCTACGCAATTATCGACAAGATGGCTCAATGTTCTGGAATGATTGTTCCATTGCCCCAGTGCGAGATCAAGGGGGCCACGTTACCCACTACATTGGCATTTACTCCGATATTACCCGCCGCCGTCAAGCCCTAGAATCCCTGACCCAACAGTTAAATCGCACCCTCCTCCTGCGACAAATTACCGAGAAAATCCGCCTCAGCTTGGATGTGAACCATATTTTCAACACCGCCGCCGAACAATTAGGCCAAGTGTTACAGGTGGATCGCTGTTTAATTCATACTTACTACCCGGATCCTCTGCCTTGCGTGCCTCTGGTGGCGGAGTATCTTGTCGGCCCCTATCAATCCTTAGCCGCTTTTACCATTCCCGTAGAAGGCAATGCCCATGTCCAGGCGGTATTAACTCAAGATGCAGCCGTTGTCACCCCGAATGTTTACAAGGATCCTCTATTTAGGGGTAATTATGATCTCTGTGAGCAATTAGAGATTAAATCCATGCTGGCGGTGCGCACCTCCTACAATGGCCAACCCAACGGTTTAATTTGTTTACATCAGTGTTGTATCTTCCGGGAGTGGAACAACGAGGATATTGAGTTGATCGAGTCGGTGGCGGCCAGTTTGGGAATTGCGATCGCCCAGGCCTCCCTGTTAGAACAAGAAAAACAACAGAAACTCTATCTTGATGAGCAGAACTATCAACTGCAACGGGAGATTGAGCAACGAGAACGCATTGAGGAACAACTTCAGCAAACCCTCCTCCGTTTAGAATTAGTCATTGAAGCCTCCAATGATGGGTTCTGGGATTGGGACTTTAAGCAACAAAGCATTTATTTCTCCCCCCGTTGGAAAGAAATGCTGGGCTACCAAGATCATGAATTTCCCAACAGTTTGGAGAGTTGGGAAAAAGTCATCCTGCCTGAAGATCGAGTTTTAGCCCTGGGTCTGGTGGAAGACTACAACCAAGGGAGAGTTCCCCGCTTCCTGATGACCCAACGGTTTTATCACAAAAACCGCTCTATTGTATATATCCTCTCCCGTGCCATTCACATCAAAAACGAAGCCGGGGAAGTGGTGCGCATGATTGGCTCCCATACCGATATTACCGAAACCATCAACTTCCAAAACCGCCTACAAGAACAGTTAAACCAACTACAAGAATTTGACCGAGCGCTCCAACAAAGTGAACTCCGCTATCGAGCCATTATCGAAGCCATCCCCGACCTCATGTTCCGCGTCCACCGCAATGGCATTTATTTGGACTTTATCGCCGCCAAAAATTCCCCCCAACTTTTTGACCATCAACGCATTGGCAGACACCTGATGGATGTTGTTCCCCCAGAAATTGCCACCCGACATTTACAAGTCCTGACCCAAGTTCTGAGTAAGCGGGAAATGTGTATTTACGAGCAGGAATTCACCCTCAACGGTCAAATTTATCAAGAAGAAGTCCGCGTCACCATTAGCGGGGACGATGAGGTTCTATTCATGATTCGGGATATTAGCGATCGCAAACGCACCGAAAAAGCCCTGCAAGAAGCCAAAGAAGCCGCCGAAGCCGCCAACTTCGCCAAAAGTCAATTTCTCGCCACCATGAGTCATGAACTACGCACCCCCCTCAACGCCATCCTCGGGTTTAGCCAAATCCTCCATCAAGAGTCCAACCTTAACCCCGAACAAAAAGACTATCTCAGCATTATTCAACAAAGCGGAGAACACCTCCTCGACCTGATTAACGACATCCTCGACCTCTCCAAAATGGAGGCCGGGCAAGTCTCCCTAGATATCGCCCCCTTCAACCTCCATGAACTCCTCGACCTCTTGCACAGTATGTTCTACCTCAAAGCCCACACCAAAGGCTTAACCTTCACCATCCAACGCCCCCCCCACCTACCCCAGTTTGTCCTCGGTGATGCCAGCAAACTGCGACAAATCCTCATGAACTTGCTCAGTAATAGCTCCAAATTCACCCAGCACGGTTATATTACCCTGCGGCTTCAAACCCTACCCAGCCATGATCCCCACCTCATCCCCCTTGAATTTTCCGTCATTGACACCGGCCCCGGCATCGCCCCCCAAGACCTCAATCGTATTTTTGACCCCTTTGTACAAACCGAAGTCGGGCGCAACTCCCAACAGGGAACAGGTCTAGGTTTACCCATCAGTCGCCGTTTTATTCAACTCATGGGGGGTGACATAGCCGTTGAAAGTCGCAACTGGCGGCTAGTATCTCCCCCGGAACACCCTCCTACCCTCGTTCCCTGTCCTGAAACCAACCCCCAAGAAACCTGTTTCCGCTTTTCTCTGTGTCTCCCGACTCCCAAAGAATTTCAGTCCCCCTCCTCTGACACCCCAACCATTATTAGCCTCGCCCCCCATCAGCCCTCATGGCGGATTTTAATTGTGGAAGATATTGCCGTCAATCGTCACCTGTTGCGTTCTATCCTCAGTCCCTTGGGATTCGAGATTGAAGAAGCCGAAAATGGGGAAAAAGCGATCGCCCTCTGGCAAACCTGGCACCCCCATCTCATCTGGATGGACATTCGGATGCCCGTCATGGACGGCTACGAAGCCACCCGACAAATTCGCCAGCAAGAACGCCAACTCCCCCCCCACACTCAGCCCCCCGTTAAAATTATCGCCCTCACCGCCAGCGCCTTTGAACAACAACGACAAGCTGTTTTAGATGCCGGATGTGATGATTTTCTCAGTAAACCCTTCCTAAAAAACCATATCTTAGCCAAAATACAAGAACATTTAGGCGTAGAATATTCTTATAGTAGCAACTCCCTTGTGACCTCAGAATACGATAGTCTAGAAGTAGAATTAACTAAAGTTCAACCCTCATCTGATGCTTGGATTGCCCAACTCCAACAACAACCACAGCCTTGGCTCAAACATTTTGAAGAAGCTGTGAGCATTGCGGATGAAGAGCATATTTTTTCCTTGATCCAAGAAATTCCTTACCCCAATTCAGAACTGGCTGCTAGTTTAATACAATTAGTCAAAAACTTTCAATTTGAGAGAATTCTCGAAGCCACGGCTCAACTTTTACAACAATTTGACAGACCCTCGTCCTAATTCAAGGGAAGCCTCTAATGGTTGCTCATCTCCCAACAAACCAACCGGATATACTAATCGTTGATGATACCCCAGAGAACTTGCGTTTACTAGCGACTATGTTGGAGCAACAAGGTTATAAAGTTCGTAAAGTTATTACAGGGGAAATGGCCTTAAAAGTTGTTCAAAAGACCATACCCGATCTCATTTTATTAGACATTGGTTTACCTAAGATGAACGGTTATGAAGTTTGTCAGCAACTGAAAACCATGCCCGAAATCGAAGACATTCCAGTTATTTTTTTAAGTGCTTACAATCAAGTTGAGCAGAAACTACAAGCCTTTGCCGTTGGGGGAGTTGATTATATTACAAAACCGTTCCATATTGCCGAAGTTCAAGCAAGGATTGATACCCATTTACAACTGAGGTTTTTACAAAAAGCTCATGCTCAATTGGTCGATGCGCTTCAAGAAAAAAACCAAAAGCTTCAAGAAAAAATTCAAGAACATGAAGCAGAAATTTTACGTCGTCATGCCGTTGAAAATGCCTTACAAATTGCGAATAAAAGGCTCAAAGACATGGCTCATTATGACAGTTTAACCGGAGTTGCTAATCGGAGAAAATTTGATAGCATTGTAGCACTAGAATGGCGTAGAATGCTGAGAGAAAAAAAACCTTGTTCTATTATTTTATGTGATGTTGATAACTTTAAACCCTATAATGATACCTATGGGCATCAAGCCGGAGATGAGTGCTTAATTAAAGTCGCCCATATCATTAAAGTTCAACTCAAGCAGTCCCATGATTTAATTGCCCGCTATGGTGGAGAAGAGTTTATTATTTTATTACCCAACACAGACCAAAATGAAGCCGTGACTGTTGCACAAACCCTCTGTCAAGCGGTTTTTGAGCTTAAAATCCCCCATTGTGCCTCTTCTGTTGTTCCCTATGTCACCCTCAGTTTAGGAGTAGCTACCCAAATCCCAGATACTCAATCTCGGATAGAAAACTTAATTTATAAGGCCGATAAAGCCCTTTATGTGGCTAAATCTGAAGGGAAAAATCAAGTTAGATGTTATGAACCCTAGTATTAAGATCGTAAATATTCCGCATCAGACTCCGGTAAAGAAGGATTAATACTAATCCCAGACCCAATTTCAAACCCCGCAGGTGTAGTTAAACGGGGGCGAATTTGACAATACCAATGAACTTGAGGTTCTTCGGCTTTATAGCGAGCGGCCGTATTAATGACATAATTATAATCGGGGTTGTTTAATTTGGTCTTTAACTGCCGTAATACTCGCCTTAAAATAGCCGCAAAATCGACCTTTTCCGCGTCCGAAATACTGCCAAAATCAGCCTGGTGAACCTTGGGCATAATCCAGATTTCAAAGGGAACATCGGCCGCAAAAGGGATAAAAGCAAAAAACAAATTGCTTTCGGCAACTATGCGCACTCCCTCCCGTTTTTCATGGGCTAAAATCTCACAATACAAACATTTTGACCAAGTATCATAATAGCGTTGTGCTTCCTGTTCAGCATAGCGAATATGTTGGGGAACCATCCCTGTAACAATAATTTGGGAGTGGGGATGTTGTAAAGAAGCCCCGGCTTTATGGCCATGATTGCGAAAAATAATCGCCATCATATTCTGATGGGCTACCATTAAATCATAATAGCGTTGATGATAGGTTTCTATCACAATTTCGACCTCTTGTAAAGGCATTGTTGCAATATCTAAATGATGTTTTGGACTTTCTACAATTACCTCATGGCAACCATAACCGGGCATAGATAAATAAATCCCATCGAGTTGGCGGGTAGTTTTAGCATCTGGTGTTAAGGCGGGGTATTTATTGGGAACAACTCTCGTTTGCCAGCCCGTTTTTTGCGGATTGGCAATTTCTAGAATCACTACTTCAGAAGATGCTTCAGAAAAGTTACAAAAGGGGCAGTGCGGGTCATAACAAGGGGGTTCGATGTGTAAACTTGGATCTTGTTGAAAGTCTTGGGGACGTTGACGACGACTGGGGGAAAAAATAACCCATTCTTTGGTAATCACGTTTAGTCGGATGTGACTGTTATTCATGATATTTTGTCCCCTTGAAAAAACTAGCTCACGTCGGCTAAATGTGAATGAGATGCCCTTTATTAGAACTAACTTTTTTAGGATTTCCTGTCTCCTCTAAATGATATTGCAGGAGGTCTAGACCTTGTTCAAAAATAGTATCAATGGGTAACATTTTCCCCTGTTGAGTCATAAATTTATGGTCTTTCGTTGCCTGAATGATTGAACCATTTTCTAAGGTATATGCAAAAACTTCTTGTTCCCCTCGCTGATGCCACTGGGCAATGGGTTGAGTGTAAATGAAGCCATTGGGATCAACGCTATAAACGTGACAGTGCAAACCCTGCTCTACAATTGTACCGATTGCGATCGCGCCATACTCCACGGTGATAATTTTTGTATCATAGCTTAAGCAATATTCAGCAAACTTAACCATTTGATCAAACAAATGTTCGGCAATCGGTTGAGATACCCCGTTTTTTGTTGCCCCATCAATGAAAATCTCCCGATGTTTCTGCATCTCAGACATTTTCTTTTTCCCCATCGCCCGACGGAGTAAGTCTGCTTGGCCTAAACTATACCCCGCTAAGTCTTGGGCTGTCTTCATAATTTGCTCTTGATAGACCAAAATCCCATAGGTTTCCTCTAAAATAGACTCTAATAAGGGATGTTCATATTGAATGGCTTCTCGTCCATGTTTGCGGTTAATAAAATCAGGAATTAACCCCGCATCCAACGGTCCCGGACGATATAAGGCTAAAATAGAAGAAATATCTTCAATGCCAGACGGTTTAAGGTCTTTAACAATTTGTTTCATCCCTTCAGATTCCACCTGAAAGATCCCCTCAAGTTGCCCCTCTTTAAATAATCCGTAAGTTTTTTGAATATCTGGGGGCATTTTTTTCACATCCCCTTTATTCAAAATGCGTAAGGCTTTCCGTTCATCTAAGGGCAGTTGATCCACATTTAAATGAACCCCCCGATTTTGCTCAATTAAATCGGCAGCTTTTTGAATAGTGGTCAGATTCTTTAAGCCCAAAAAGTCCATTTTGAGCAATCCTAAAGATTCTAAATTCTCCATTGAATATTGCGTAATAACAGCCCCTTCATTGTTCTTTTGTAAAGGGACAACCTCATCTAATGGTTGAGAGGAAATCACTACCCCAGCCGCATGAACGCCAAAGGTTTTATTCGTTCCTTCAATGCGGATAGCCATATCTACCCAGCGTTTTACTGTGGGATCTGTGTCATATTTTTGCTTAAATTCTGGGCAAGGTGTCTCATCAGAAACCATAACCTTTAAACGGGTCGGTTTTCCCCGAGAAACGGGGATTAATTTGGTCATCATATCTGATTCTGCGTAAGGAATATTTAGCACTCGTGCCACATCTTTTAATACTGCTTTGGAAGTCATGCGGTTAAAGGTGATAATTTGCGCTACATTCGCCTTGCCGTATTTCTCCGTCACATATTCAATCACTTTATCCCGTTTTTCAATACAAAAGTCTGTGTCAATATCCGGCATAGACTTCCGTTCTGGGTTTAAAAATCGCTCAAATAATAAACCATGATGCACGGGATCAATATTGGTAATTTTCAGGCAATAAGCCACTAAAGAGCCAGCCGCAGAACCTCGTCCGGGTCCTACAGGAATGTTATTATCTCGGGCATATTTAATATAGTCCCATACCACTAAAAAGTAGGTCGAGAAGCCCATCTGCTGCATCATTTTAAGTTCATATTCGATGCGCTCTTTATAGAGGGTGGGGACTTCGGAACGATGACGACAATTAAGGCGTTCTAGTAAGCCTTGCCAAGTGACCTCTTCTAAGTAACTATCGGGGGTATGATTGGGAGGGACTTTGTAGTTGGGAAGGCGGGGTTCTCCCATGATTTTGTAGGGTTTAATTTTCTCAGCCACCGCGATAGTATTGGCGATCGCCTCTTCAATCACATCATCGCTCAAATGGTCACGGAATAAGCGTTTCATCTCTTCGGCAGACTTGAGGTATTCAGTGCCGCTATAGCGCAAACGCTTGTCTTCTGTAATTAATTTTCCCGTCTGAATACAAAGCAGCGCGTCATGGGCTTCTACGTCATGACAGGAGATAAAATGGGAGTCATTGGTGGCAATGATAGGAATATCTAATTCTTGGGCAATTTTCACGATTTCGACATTAACAATCCGGTCTTCTGCCGAACCGTGATCTTGAATTTCTAAATAATAATCTTCTCCGAAAATATCTTTATACCACTGGGCAACTTTACGGGCTTCTACTAGGTCATTTTTTAAGATATTTTGCGGAACTTCTCCCCCTAAACAAGCACTGGTGACAATTAACCCGTCGTGATACTTTTCTAATAGGTCTTTGTTAATACAAGGTCGGGTAAAGATGCCTTTCCCTTGCATTCCTTCGAGGTGAGAGATTGTGGTGAGTTTGACGAGGTTTTGATAACCTTGGGTATTTTTCGCTAAAACGACCTGATGATAGCGTTTATAACGTTTTTTCTTGTCCTCTATTTGACCATTAATGACATACATTTCATTGCCAATAATGGGTTTAATCCCTTTATTTCGACAGGTTTTAATTAAGTCAATGGCCCCGTACATCACCCCATGATCGGTGAGGGCAATGGCAGGCATTCCTAATTCTACGGCACGATTCACTAAAGCGGGAAGTTGAGACGCTCCATCAAGGAGGCTATAGTCACTATGAATATGTAAACCAACAAAGGACATAAGAATTTGATTAGTAATTAGGGAACAGGGAACAGGGAACAGGGGAATTGGGAATGGGGAATTGGGAATGGGGAATTGGGAATTGGGAATAAGTAATAAGTCTTAATTCCTCCTCTCCCCTGCTCCCCTGCTCCCCCTCCCCTCAAGCCAAAACAGTCGGGAAATGACTATACCCCAATTAGTGACTAATGGACTCAATACAGTTTCTCCCTTGGGCTTTAGCACGATAGAGCGCTTGATCTGCCTCAGCAATTAGGATATCTTGGGCTTTTTCTATCCGGGGGACATGGGTAGTCACCCCAATACTCAGGGTAACAAAAGGACTAATGGGGGAGGAAATATGAGGGATTTTAAGGGAGTCCAGATGTTCCTGTAAACGGATGGCCACTTCCAGCGCCTCGGTGTGGGTGGCACGGGGGAGAATGATGGCAAACTCTTCCCCTCCATAACGGGCGACGAGATGCTGGGGATTCTCAATAACGCTCTGCATGGCCCGGGCAACCTGTTTTAAGCACTGATCCCCGGCTTGATGACCGTAGGTATCGTTATAGTATTTGAAATGGTCAATATCGCACAAAATCAGGGACAGGGGGGCTTGTTCCTGTTGTAAGTGTCCCCACACTTGGAGGATATAGTCATCTAGGGCGCGACGGTTGGCGACTCCGGTTAAACTGTCTTGGGTGGCAATTTGGCGGAGTTCTTGGTTGGCTTGTTCGAGTTGTTGATAGAGTTGGGATTGATGAATGGCGATCGCAACTTGGGAGGCCAGTTGACGCAATAAGTCCATTTCACTGTTGAGCCACTCCCTCGGACTACTACAATGATGGGCAATCAGCAGTCCCCAAAGATTTTCTTTCCGCACAATAGACACGACTAAATTGGCCTGCACGTCATAGCGGCGTAGCATTTTACGATGGCACGGTTCTAGAGGGCTATGTTCCACATCGGAGATGGCCGAAATGCGATTCTGACGATAGAGGGGGGCGCACTTCACCCGGAAACAGGGATCCTTGATACTTTGCCCTAACAAAGACTGCCACCCCTGCCCCACCGATTCTACAACCACCTGCCCATCCCAATCGGGCTTAAATTGGTATAGCATAACCCGATCGGTTCCCAGAAAATGGCGAATTTCTCGGACAGTGGTGTTGAGAATATCCTCTAATTTTAGGGAGGAGTGAATCTGCTGGGCAATTTGGGCGGTGAGATGTTCCCGTTGCGCCTGTTTTAAAAGGTCTTGCAAGGCCGGATGGGTACTAATTATGTCCTCTTCCCCGGTGTCGTGGGCGTTAAAACGGTACTGTAAGCTGGCTCCGTTGGCACAGTTTTGTAAGAATTCCGTGGCCGCGGAGGAAGAGAGGGGGGGACTAAATAAGTACCCTTGTATTAAATCACAATTAACCGATTGTAAAAACTCTAGTTGTTGCAAGGTTTCCACCCCTTCGGCGAGGACTTGTAATTTCAAGCCATGTCCCAAGGCCGCGACGGTTTTCACAATGGCGGCATCGGTGGGATCGGTGATTACATCTCGCACAAAGGACTGATCCACTTTCAGGGTATTGAGGGGAAAATGCTTGATGGCATTGAGGGAAGAATAGCCGGTGCCGAAGTCATCAAGGGCGACGGTGACACCGAGATTTTGTAAGTATTGCAGAATCGTAGTCGTTAATTCCACATCTTTGGCGGCGGTGCCTTCGGTGATTTCTATTTCAATGGCCGAGGGGGGGGTTTCAGTTTCGGCTAAAATCCCGGTGATGGTGTTGAGAAAGTCTACTTGTTGGAATTGTCTGGCGGAGACGTTAACAGCAATGCGTAGGTGTTCCATGCCGAGACTTTGCCAGACTTTATACTGTCGGCAGGCTTGGCGCAAGACCCATTCCCCCAGATCACAGATTAAACTACTTTCTTCGGCGAGGGGGATAAAGTGACAGGGGGAGACTAGACCGCGCTGGGGATGGTGCCACCGGATGAGGGCTTCCATTGCCATCACTTTCCCGCTTTTCAGGTCAATTTGCGGCTGGTAATAAAGCTGAAAATGATTGTTAATCAAGGCGGAACGTAAATCCGCTTCTAAGGAGAGGGGATTGAGGCGATCGCCTAGGGCCGCCCGATAAAACTGATAGGTGTTCCGGCCTTGCTGTTTAGCGTTATACATAGCCGCCTCCGCATGGAGGAGCAGGGTTTCGGGATTGGTGCCATCGAAGGGGGCTAAGGCCACCCCCATACTCAGGGTAACGTAAATGGTCTGACCACTGAGAAAAAACGGGGCTTGGAATTCTTGACTAATATCCTGACAGAGGGTTTCGATAATCTCGCTTTCGGCCTGTTTGATTTGTCGTAATAAACACACAAATTTGTCTCCACTCCAATGGGCAAGGAGATTTTTCGGGGGGGCAATGTGTTCTTTTAAGCGTTGGGCGACTAAACACAAGAGTTCATCGCCCACCCGATGGCCTAAGACTTTGTTCACCTGTTTGAAACGGTCTAGGTCAATGAAAATCACGGCCACCAGTTCATGATTGAGGTTACTGTTAATCAACGCGATCGCCAGTTTTTCACTCAAAAATTGACGGTTCGGCAGTTGCGTTAGGGCATGATAACCCCGTTGGCTGACTCGTAAATGCTCAATTTGCTGCTGGCGTAGGGCTGTATAGATTTGTTCGGCCACCCGTTTAATCAAGAGATAGTCGTCTTCTAGCCAAAAATCCACCGCTTGATGGTCCGTTTCCAGCCAAGGATCAAAAGAAGAACGGGGCTGGCGTTCCCCTTGGGTGCGTTCTGGATTGCCAGCCCAATGGATTTGGCGATCGCGCCCTCGCCGAAAAATACTCAAATGTCCTACATACTCATAGCCTGACTGTAAACCCACCCCCAACAACAGCCTTGTTGAAGTGTTCCAAAACGCCGTTTTCAAAACCTCTGGGGCTCCAGGAGACAACAAATCAATACTCAGGGCCGGAAAGTGCAACGGAACTGTCACCGCCTCTAAAGGGGCCGCATCTAGCAGATTCTGCCAAGTCCGTTGTACCACCTCATGAGCCTCTAAGGGATAATCCCCCAAGATATAACACTGGGGCTGAATCCCCTCTAAATAGCCATACCAAGTTAAACAGCCCCCGCACCCCCCCAAGGCCTTCACCACTTTCTCTAGAACCACTTGCCAACAGTCTGTTTCTCCCCCATGGATCAACAACTGGCGAATCTCCAGCAACAGGTTTTCCTCTTGTTGCGCCCGGTGTTGATGACGGATGGCCTGTTCTCGGGTTAAAAACCGTTGTAATCGTTCTAGATAAAGTTCCAGTTGGGCTAACTTCTGTTGAGGACTCTCGGGAGGGGGCGTGACATAGTGAACAATGACTAAGCCCCACAAAGATTCCTGTTCTGCCCAAGCTAAGGAAGACGATACCGCCACCCCCTGACTAATAATCACCGGGATGGTCAGGCAAAACTGGACTCCCAAATGTCCCAAATATTCCACATGACAAGGATCCGCCGTAATCGGCGGATGAGTTACTTCCCGGCGTTTTTGGCTCAGGGGGAAATAAACCGCCTCTTGGGTGATGGTGTTGACTTGGACCCCCTGGCGATTTTCCAAAAACCGTACCCGTGAGGTGGGGGGAATATCGGCGGCTGGAAAATGTAAGTTTAACAAAGAGGGCAACACCGGACGGGCAGTCCGACAATCCGGGGCGTAGTTAGGGCGTGCGTTCGCTTCACTCACCACCACTCCCACCCCATCCGGTTGGAAGGCTAATAAATTAACTCGGTCTGCGTCTAGAAGCGCCCTTATTTCTTGCACGGTTACTTGACGTAACTTCCATAAAGACTGAGCCTGTCTAGACGACTCAGCATTTTGCATAAACTTCAGAAAATCTTAGAATGAGTGTTTCACCAGAAGATAGGATGATACCTTTAAGGCTGCGCTTATCTTCCCTTCCAATTGTGACATACTCTTTTCCCTTCTGTGTAGACCCTAGAAAGGTCGGGCGTTTTCTTCACGCTTCTTAATCTGTACCCATCTTCTCCATCTCGTTCTCATGATACCAACTCCAGATTTTCTTGCCTCCCTCAATCCCTCTCAACGACGTGCGGTCGAACATTTTTGCGGCCCTCTTCTCGTGGTTGCCGGGGCCGGATCTGGCAAAACCCGAGCCTTAACCTATCGTATTTTTCATCTCATTAATCACCACAAAGTTCATCCCGAAAATATATTGGCTGTTACTTTTACCAACAAAGCCGCTCGGGAAATGAAGGAGCGCATTGAACGGTTATTCAGTCAGAAAATAGCCCTTGAAAAGTATCAAAAGCCCTTTGATGCCCTCACCCCCCCAGAACAAACCGCTCTCCGATCTAAAGTTTATCGAACAGTGATTAAGCCTCTTTGGATCGGGACGTTTCACAGTCTTTTCTCTCGCATCCTCCGCTATGATATCAATAAATATCGAGACGAGCGAGGACGCACGTGGAAGCGCAATTTTTCCATTTTTGATGAATATGATGCCCAAACTTTAGTCAAAAACATTACGACCAAACAACTCAACTTAGACGACAAAAAATTCAATCCCAAAATGGTGCGTTATACAATTAGTAACGCGAAGAACTTAGGACTATCTCCCCAAGACTATGCCCAGGAGAATCCTGACTATCGGGGTCGAGTTATTTCGGATATTTATGAAGAATATCAAAATCAGTTAGCCGCGAATAATGCCCTAGATTTTGATGATTTAATTCTTGCCCCCGTGCGCCTTTTTCAACAAAATGAGACGGTTCTAGGCTACTGGCATCAACAATTTCGCCATATCTTGGTGGATGAATACCAAGATACAAACCGGATTCAATATGATTTAGTCCGTCTCTTAGCCACCAATGGAGAACCCGACTCAAAACAGTGGAATTGGGAACAGCGTTCTGTGTTTGTGGTGGGAGATGCGGATCAATCGATTTACTCCTTCCGTATGGCTGACTATACCATTTTGTTAGGGTTTCAAGAAGACTTCGGAGATAACTTACCCGATGAGGAAACCCAAACGATGGTTAAGCTGGAAGAAAACTATCGTTCCCGAGAAAATATTCTGCAAGCGGCGAATTATTTAATCGAAAATAACACCCATCGGATTGATAAAATTCTCCGACCGACCCGAGGAAATGGGGAACAAATTTATATCTATCAGGCGCGTGATGAACAAATAGAAGCCCGTTTTGTGGTGCAGCAAATTGTCGCCTTAACGACAGAAAATCCCGAGTTAAACTGGGGCAGTTTTGCGATTTTATATCGTACCAATGCCCAATCCCGTAACTTTGAAGAAGTCCTACTTCAGTCGAAAATTCACTATTTGATTGTGGGGGGGCAAAAATTCTATGACCGCAAGGAAATTAAAGACGCTCTAGCTTATTTACGGGTGATTGCCAATCCGGCCGATACGGTGAGCTTATTACGGATTATTAATACCCCCCGACGGGGTATAGGACGGACTACCATTGACCAATTAATGCAGGCCGCAACGGAGCTAAATGTCCCCCTGTGGGAGCTTTTGAGTGATGAAACCTCGGTAAATGCGATCGCCTCTCGGGCCAGCAAAGCGATTCATGAATTTGCCCAAATGATTCAAAAATACCAAGAAGCCAGCCAAGAACAAAGCGTAGTAAAGATTCTTGATGGCATTATGGAAGCATCAGGGTATTTAGACAACCTGCGGAATCAAGAAACTGAGGAAGCCGACAACCGCGTGAAGAACGTCCTAGAGTTGTATAATGCCATGACTCAATTTGAAGAAGAAAATGAGGACAGCAGTTTACAGGCCTTTCTTGCCAGCGCCTCCCTCGCTTCCGATTTAGATAATCTCGACGAAGAAGCCAGCCGGGTGTCCCTAATGACCCTCCATTCCGCCAAAGGTCTAGAATTCCCCATTGTCTTCCTAGTGGGGATGGAGCAAGGTCTATTTCCCAATTCACGGGCGATTCAAGATCCCCTCTCTTTAGAAGAAGAGCGCCGTCTCTGTTATGTCGGCATTACCCGCGCTCAAGAGCAATTGTTTCTCACCTATACCCAAGAACGTCGCCTCTGGGGCTATCGAGAGCCAGCCTTTCCCTCCCAATTTCTCGCCGAATTACCGGAGGAGTTAATTAGCACCAATGTCCGCAAAGCCCGTAAAACGCGCAAAAGTAAGGCCTCTAAGACTCCTTCAGAGGAGATTGTCTGGGCAGTAGGAGATCAAGCGGTTCATCCCGTCTTTGGTTTAGGGGAAGTGACCCATATCTTGGGTAGTGGGAAAAAGACTAATCTGGCGATTCAGTTTGATATTGGTCGGAAGATTATTAATCCGAAAGCCATCGATCTGATCAAAATGGAATAGGAGCGCAAGGAGCAGCCGTGGTAGGGGGAGAGTTCATCCATTCCCCCTTGCAGCGAGCTAGAAAAAGGGGGGAAAATTCCCCCCTCTTTCGTCGTAGCACGGAAACCCCGCCGTTAAATCAGAGATTCCAACGGCGGAATCTCAACTAGAACTTGCTCCTAGAACTTAAAGGTCGTGCGGAGTAAAGCCCCCCAAACCGCACCATTCCGAGCATCCCCTTGGGGATTCAGGATGGTGAACAATCCGGGCGCAATCTCGATGTTATCGTTCACCGGGAAACGATACTCTAAATTCCCCAAGTAGGAGGCATTGCGCACATTAGGACGGTTCTCAATGTGGCTGGCGTAGGGCAGTTGACTGAAACCTGTCACCAAAACAGCACCATCTCGACCTAAATCCGGGAAGGCTAAGTTAATCCCCCAGTTCCAGATGTCCGCGCTCCGACCTTTCACTAAGGCCGCTTCGGTAGCTTCCCCAATGGCGTTGGTATAGCCAAACCAACCACTTAAGTTCATCGCCCGACCAACATCAACACTGGCGGCAAGGTGGTAATGGTTGCCAGAGGTGGCATTCTGACCAAAAGGAGTCCGAGAGCGATCGCCAATGGTGCTCAAATTCACGGCACCACTAGGAGCATAGGTACGGGAATAACCCAACGCCATACTAATGTTCGATAACTTGAAGCTCAACTGCACAGGCAGAGCATAACTCCCCCCAAACAGCCCCTCATCCGGCTCATTGGCATTGGAGGCAAAGTAACCAATATCTAACGCCAAATTATCGCTCAACTTGATATTAGCCCCCACAGCCGCCCCACCAGAGCCATGAGTTTCAAAGAAAGCGGGATTATGAAGCATCCCCAGAGGTAAGCTATCTTTGCTGTAAGGACTGGTCGTTGAAGAATTAATGATGTCATTAATACTCATCCCAGTAGCCCCTACATGGAACCGGATGTTCCGTCCCAGAGGGAAGTAGTACCACAACTTGCTCAGTTCAACATTATTGTTGCTGTCGCCATAACGGTCAGGACGCAGGCCATCGGTGCCAATATTAGCAACATCGGTTAAATTCCGAGCGTTGCGCGCTTGTAAACGAGTGCGCAAACGGTCAGACCCCACAAAGCTAGTATCAAAGTTTAAACGCGCCCGATAGGAGAAAGCCAGATTACTGTCCATTTTCTCTTGACGGGGAGGTTCGCGGAAACCCACCTCAGAAGCAATCACATTCCCCGCCGCATCTGTAACTACGGTGTCACCCAATGAACCATTATTGCTCTGACCATTGGCAGACGTTCCCGTGATAAAGGTGGGGACGGCTCGTTTCCCAGAAGGAACATCTAAGTTAAAGACCACTTCCCCGAGTAATTTGGTAGTAGTGGAGAACTGATTATCTTCCAAGAAGCTAGTCCGAGACTCTAAGTTATCAACGCGAGTCCCCAAGGTGACTAATTCCGCTTCAAACTCTTGCAAGAGACGACGCAGGGTTTCTAAATCTTCACGAGTGACAAACTCGGCAGTCGTTTCAGCAATGATGCGCTCTAGCTGCTGTAAACAAGCATTTAACCCGGCGGCAAACTCATAACGACTCAAAGCGCGGTTGCCTCGGAAAGTTCCGTCAGGATAACCCGCTAAACAGCCATAACGACGCACGAGGTCATCTAACGCTTGAAATGCCCAGTCACCGGGGGAAACATCACCAAACTGGGAAGCACCGGGGAACCCGGCTTGACCCAAGGTGCTATTACCCTCAGTTGTATAGCTATTGACTTGTTGCAGCAGGTCGCTGGTCGAAACAGGATTAGCAACGGCAGTCCCGGCAACGGCTAAGAGCGCGCCGAGGGTGGCAGGTGCAGCCAGTAAAACTCTTCTTAAATCTTTAGACATCAATCTTCCTCACACTTCACAAGAGAAAACAATAAACCTGTAACTCTGACATCCTACAGACGCTGACAGTAAGCGTAATAACATCGGGTTCCCAAATAAACCATCAAACGGATTAAAGCCGCTTTGACTGATTGGAGGTCAGTTCTGATGTTTTTGGGCTTTAATTCGGGAGTGTCTCCCCCTACTGACTATTTGTAATCGTGACATCCTACCGACACCGACTCTACGGGTACGGTGCGGGCTTCCCCATATCACTATGAGGCTTTCCTGCTTCTACGGGAGGCTCTAGATGTCTTTTTAGGGACATCCCCGATAACCTCTTCCTCTACAGGCAGCTTGACCCCCAGTCCAAGGGCTGCAAGTCCACGCTGCTCGACTATCATCGCCGCAGCAACGTCCCTATCCGTAGTAAATGATTGTTTGTTAATTTTCGGGGCATCGAACCCCTCAATTAACCGTCTTTCATCCCGACACTGACATTCGTACAGTGCGGGGCTTCCCGACGATGAGCTAACCCCAGAAAGATGAATGATACGTTTTCATCAGACATTACACAGAATTTTAGCTCATATCATAGCAAAATCGTTCATAAGAAACCGGGCTTTTCTCAAGAGAACAAGGGGCGGGAAAGCATCCCACCCCTTGAAGATTCTACCTTGAAGATCCTACCTTGAAGAGCCTAGGTGATTATTCCCAAGTGTTTAAGATGGGGCATCAACCTAGACCGAGTTTAGAATCTGAAGGTTGTGCGGAGTAAAGCCCCCCAAATGGCACTGTTCCGAGCATCCCCTTGAGGGTTTAACACGGTGAACAGACCAGGAGCGATTTCGATGTTATCGTTCACGGGGAAGCGATACTCTAAGTTTCCTAAGTAGGAAGCGTTGCGCACGTTAGGACGGTTTTGGATGTGGCTGGCGTAGGGCAGTTGGCTGAAACCAGCAACTAACACGGCCCCATCTTTCCCTAAGTCGGGGAAGGCTAAGTTCACACCCCAGTTCCAGATGTCGGCGTTGCGACCTTTCACTAAAGCGGCGCGGGTTGCTTCACCAGTAGCACTGGTGTAACCAAACCAACCGCTCAGGTTCACCCGGCGACTGATGTCGAAGCTAGCGGCGAGGTGGTAGTGGTTGCCAGAGGTGGCGTTTTGACCAAAGGGAGCGGCGGAGCGATCGCCTACACCCGATAAGAACACATCTCCGCTAGGAGCATAAGTCCGGGAGTAGCCTAACGCAAAGTTGAATCGGTCGAAGTTAAAGTTCAACTGAACGGGTAAGGCATAAGACCCACCAAATAGCCCGCGAGTGGGTTCGTTGGCGTTGCCCGCAAAGTAACCGATATCTAAACCAATGCGATCGCTAAACTTGATATTAGCCCCAATTGCAGCCCGTCCAGCCCCTTGGGTATCATAGAAAGCCGTGTTGTAGGCTAAACCCAAGGGTAAGCCATCAATGGCGTAGGGGTTAGTGGAAGCGGAGTCAAGGATGTCATCAATATCCATCCCTTGCGCCCCAACGTGGAAGCGGATATTACGACCCAAGGGGAAGTAGTACCACAACTTGCTTAGTTGAACCTGGTTGTTACTGTTCCCGTAGTTGTTGGGGGAGAGCATATCCGTCCCCAAGTTCTCTACACTAGACAGGTTCAGGTTGTTCCGAGCTTGGAGACGGGTGCGCAAGCGGTCAGTCCCGAAGAAGCTGGTATCAAAGTTTAAACGCGCTCGGTAGGAGAAAGCGAGGTTGCTGTCAAGATCCCGTTGAGCAGGAGGCTCGCCGAAACCAACATGAGTTCCCACAATATTTCCGGCGGCATCGGTGAATACAGTATCCCCATCAATCACAACGCCGTTGTTGCCAATGGCTCCTGGAGCAAAAGGAAAAGCTCCCAAGTCATGGCTTAAGAATGTGGGGTTCGCCCGTTTCCCGAAGGGAATATCTAAGTTAAAGATAGCTTCCCCAACTAATTTGGTGGTAGTAGAGAACTGGTTGTCTTCTAAGAAAGCGGTGCGGGATTCCAGATTATCAACGCGAGTTCCTAAGGTGACTAATTCTGCTTCAAATTCTTGCAGCAGACGGCGAAGCACTTCTAAATCTTCGCGAGTCACAAAATCGGCCGTGGTTTCAGCAATGATGCGCTCAATTTGTTGTAAACACGCGTTTAAACCGGCTGCGAACTCATAACGGCTTAAGGCACGGTTGCCCCGGAATGTTCCGTCGGGATAACCCGCTAAACAGCCGTAGCGACGCACGAGGTCATCTAACGCTTGGAATGCCCAGTCCCCGGGGGAAACATCACTAAACTGGGAAGCTCCGGTAAATCCGGCTTGACCCAAGGTGGCGCTCCCTTCAGAGCTATAGCTATCAATTTGCTGGAGCAGGTCGCTAGCGGACACGAAATCAGTGTCGTTCGTGGAAATGGGACTGGCGACTGCGTTACCTGCAACGGCTAGCAGCGCGCCGAAGGTAGCGGGTCCAGCTAACAAAGCCTTTCTAATATTTTTAGACATCAATCTTCCTCACACTTAACCAGGGAACACGAAAAAATGAACTTTCGAGTGCTGTAATCCTAACCGCTCAGGTTACTCTAGACGTACCTGTCTGACTAGAGAGACAAAGTTCCAGTTCACTTTTCCCATTCGAGTCTAACGAAATTTTAGGCGAATGGGAAACTTTTGGGGATGAAACTTGAAATATTCTTGGACACGATGGTAATGACTCTTGTAGGTTCTGTCAAGTCAATGGGCAATTATTCAGAATAAGTTGTCAAAATTTATCCCCCCTAGCCCCCCATTCAATGGACTTATCCCCCCTAGCCCCCCTTTGGAAGGGGGGGAAATATGGGGGGAACAAGACGGGGGGGGAAATACGGAAGTCCCCCTTTAGAAGGGGGATTTAGGGGGATTCCACTCAACGAAGGGAAAAGCTAACCGATTCTCACTGAGTTAAGGTATCCCCCCTAGCCCCCCATTCAATGGACTTATCCCCCCTAGCCCCCCTTTGGAAGGGGGGAACAAGAAGGGGGGAACAAGACGGGGGGCATGGACTGTCTGCTTTGTGATCTTCAACACAGGAGAGGGGAGATCAAAATAGGGGGATGGGGGAGAGATATATCAGGTTAGCTGTGTGATGATTTCTGGTGGAAGGGGTGATGATTATGGGTGGGTTGAGGTTGGAAAGATCACTGAGATCCTTGGCCTAAGATGATGAAATGAGCATAGTTAATGTTTCGCTTTGCCAAGGGAGATTGTGATGCAAACTGTCCAGCAGGGGTTAAAGGAAAGAAAGAGCATGAATGGATTAGTCGAGGAACTCCAGCAGACGTGGGATCAGTATTTAAGGGTGGATTGTCCGGATCTGAGTGAAACTCGCCGAAACAGTATTGTTCGTTGGTTGTTGGGTGAGGATTTGACGCGCTGGGAAGGGTTGGATGCTCGGCAGGAACAGATTGCGAAACAGGCAATGGAGTATCGCTACCGTATTTTGCAGCAACGTTATTTAGGGGTGCCACCGAGTCGGGCCTATGGCAATTTGATCAATCGTTTGGGGTCTTTGGTGGTGCTGCGTAATAAGATCCGGACTTGGGTGGCGTTAAGTCGCGATCGCAAGCGGGCGGTGGCGGATGTGTTACAAGAGGTGATTCAGGAAATGTTAAACAGCGATCGCTATATTCAATCGGCGATCGCTTGGATTGGAGAATGTACTGAGGATAAGGTTTTACGCAACACATTACTTCTAACCTCCGTTGAGGAATACTGTATGCGTCCCATTCGCAATCAGCCCCTATTGGTCTATCGTTTTGTCAATTATCTCCGACGTTCTCAACGGGGGGGCATGACTCAGATTCCCCAAAGCGAACGGATTAAAATGATCTCTGAAGAAATTGCCGTAGATGAAACCGATTCTCCGGTGAGTCTGTTGGATACGGAAGCAGTGACAAGCTATCAAGAACAACAGGACTGGGAAGAGCAGCAATTACTGCGTCAGACGGTACAGGATGAGTTTGAGCAGTATTTACGGGAAAAAGTCGAACCTCTGGCGGTGTCTTGGCTACGGTTGTATCTACAAGGCTGTTCTCAAGATGCGATCGCCCAACAGTTAAATCTCCCCGTCAAACAGGTTTACCGTCTCCGGGAAAAGGTCAGTTACCATGCCGTAAAAATCTTCGCCCTCAAGAGTCGGCCCGAATTAGTGGCCAATTGGCTACAAATTTCCCTCAAGGAGCATAATCTAGGCTTAACTCCCACCCAATGGGAGCAGTTTTGGCAAGGTCTGACTCCTCTGCAACAAGACATCCTCGGTCAGTTAAAGGAAGGTCAGGTGATTGATGCGATCGCCAAAACCCTCAAGCTCAAAAAATCTCAAGTTATGTCCGAGTGGACTAAAACTTACCAAATCGCCCAAGAATTAAGAGGAGAATCGGGAGTCGGGAATAGGTAATAAGGAATAGGTAGGGCTTGCTGAATAAGTCCGAGAGTTGGGGAATCGGGAGTCGGGAGTCGGGAGTCGGGAATAGGCAATCGTGCCAGTTTTAGATGATCTGTTCCCTGTTAAGAGTTCCCTGTTCCCTTGTTGAGCCTAGCATAGGCGTGTTATTCAGCAGACCCTAGGTAATAAGTCTTAATTCCTCCTCTCCTCCTCTCCCCTGCTCTCCTGCTCCCCCCCATTCCCTATTCCAGAAACGAAAAAAGGCGATGAGTTAACACCCATCACCCTCATGCACTCAAAAATCACTCAATCAGTTCCCAAACCCTAGAGATTAACCCTCTTTAGAGCCAGTTCCTAAAATCTCAGATTTGAGCGTATTAAATTCCGTGAGTAACTCAGAACGAGTGGAGGACTGCAACAGATACCGATACACAAACCAAGCCGTGTATCCAATCCCCACTAATTCAAAAATGGGAGCCAACAGGGGGACATCATTAATAGCAGACAACAGCGCGAGGGTTAATTTCACCGAAATAATACCCGCCACAATCAAACCCACCGTAATCAGGGGTTGCTTATAGTCTGAGAAAAACTTACCCAAGTAGTCCGGTAACTTGGCTAAAAACTCTAAAACAGGCTCTAACCATTCCTGCCAAGGCTGATCACTCAGGGGGGGAGTGGCCGAGGGGGTTGTCGAGATCGCACCAGAGGGTTCCGTCTTGATATCAGGGGTTTGTGTGGTGTCGGCGGTTTTTACGTTGGATTCTTCCATGGATTTCTCCTCCTAAGTCTGAAAGGCAAACTCTATTGTAGGCTTTGGTGCTACACACAAAAAGCGGACTTGACCAACCCTAGCTGATCTTATCTCAAATCTTAGACCCCAAACTCCGGATCTAATCACAAATGAGTTGAACAAAAATAGCGACACACTCCCCCACCTCCCACCCTCACAGGTGGGGAGAGCTTCATATAGTGCAATTGCCCCAAACTATAGCAAAATTATTTAGTCGTCATGGTAAACACCCCATCCCAATCATCATCTGGGGGAACTTCCAAGAAATGGCGACAGCGTTCAATATGTAAACCCGCCGCCTTATCTCCTCCATTCACCTCTAAAATTGTGGCAAAATGACCTAGGGCGAGGGCAAAATTGCGCTTCAAATAAAGTTCCCGTCCCCGGTTATATAACTCAATGGTTTGTTCCTTCTCATAGGGTAATTTAGCATTCACCTGTTCCACCAACTCATAAACCCCCACAGGTGTAGTTTTCCCCTTCACCCGAATACAATCTAACTCCCGCACAATCACCTTATCTGAACATTGTTTAAAGGTATTTTCACTAATTACAATGTCGCAACCATATTGTTTACTCGCCCCTTCTAACCGGGAACTCAAATTCACCCCATCCCCAATCGCTGTAAACTCCATCCGTTTACTAGAACCAATATTTCCACTAATCACATAGTCAGAATTAATCCCGATCCCAATCCGAATGGGATCTTTCCGTTCTGCCACTCGTTTTTCATTAAAATCTGCCAAACGATAGCGCATATCCAAGGAACTTTGAACCGCTTTCCAAGCATGATCTTGTAACGGGAACGGTGTCCCAAATACCGCCATGATGGCATCCCCAATATACTTATCCAGAATTCCTTTATGGGCAAAAATGGCCTCAACCATGGACTCAAAATATTCATTCAGCATACTGACCACTTCTTCAGCTTGCAATTTTTCCGTTAATGTGGTGTAGCTGCGAATATCTGAGAATAAAACCGACACTTCCCGGCGTTCTCCCCCGAGTTCTAATTCCCCTTTTTCTAATAACTGTTCCGCTAATTCTTGGTTCATATAGCGGTACATCGTGCTTTTTAGCCGCTTTTCATCACTAATATCATCCATGACCACCAACGCGCCATAGACATTATCTTCATCGGCGGCATCACTAATCGAGTTAATAGAAAGATTAACAGAATGTTCCTCTCCGGCCGCCGAAATAATGGTTTGATCGGGATAGTACTGTTCTCGATCTTTATCATCTTTCGGATGTAAAGCCCGGTTAAACCACTCAGAAAACTCGCCTTTTTTGGCCACCTCTCCCTTCTCAACAACATCTTTACCTTTAATCTCCACTAAGGCATTCATAGGCTTTCCTTCGAGGGGGTTTCTATCATCAAACCCTAACAATTCCCGCGCTTTTTCATTGGCCGCAATAATCACCCCATTTTTATCCGTGGAAATCACACCATTAGTTAAGCTGCGCAAAATATCGCGCTGCATTTGCTCTTGTTGCTGCACTCGGGCAAATAAGGTCGCATTTTGTAACGCCACCCCGGCCTGAATATTAAAGGCCTTCATGAACTCCTGATCACTGCGGTTAAAACTCGCTTTCCAGCGTTCGGGAGGTTCTGGCCAATCTTCGGAATTATAAGGGGGATAATCCCCTTGTTTAATTTTGTTGATTAACTGCGTCACCCCGATTAACTCGCCATCGGAGTTATAAACGGGCATACAAAGCAAGCTACAAGTCCGATATCCTGTTCTTTGATCCGTTTCCTTGGATTTTTCCGACTCCGGATGATTGTAGAGGTCAAAACCAATATTGAGAACTTCCCCGGTTTCTGCCACTCGTCCAGCATACCCCACACCAATGGGAATCCGAATTTCTAGCAGGGTGCCGTTATCAAGGGGAATTTTCGTCCAGATGTCGTTTTTCTCGCGGTCAATGAGCCAGAGGGTGCTACGGTCAGCGTTCATGAGTTTTTTCGCCGCATCCATCACCGTCCGTAGGGTGGTGTCTAGGTCTAAATTGCCCCGACTGAGGGAGTTGGTGGCTTCAATCAACGCATTGGCCGCCCGTTGTTTTTGGGTAGCTTTATAGAAGGAGCGGGAAGATTCTAGAATTAAGCGGATGGAGGGGGCAAAGTTGGCAAATACTTCTAGGTCATTCTCTGTAAATCCTGTATGGGAGATCCGATGTTCTAGATCGGCGGTGGGAGCATGATCGGGTTCTAGTTTATTAATCAGTTGCACCACGGCGACCAGTTCCCCTTCGTCGGTTAGAAGGGGCAGGGCTAACATACTATAAGTCCGGTAGTTGTTGCGCTTGTCAAATTCCTTGGCGGCGACCGAGCGGGGATCATCATAAAAATCGTAGGGGATATTGATCACTTCCCGCAATTGGGCAACTTCCCCGGCAATGCCTTTTCCGACGGGAATCCGGATTTCAATGGGTTTTCCGTCGTCTCCTTTGGCGACAATCGACCAGAGTTCATCTTGATCATCATCTAGGAGGTAGATGGTGGTGCGGTCGGCTCCGAGGAGTTCCCCGGTTTTGAGGGTGATGGAGCGCAACATTTCGTCCAGGATGGCATCAAACCCTTCGCTATCTAATACGCTGTCGAGGAGGGAGAGGGTTTGATTGACGACCTTAAGTTTTTCTTCAACATCCATCACCACCTTTTGGAAGGTTTCTTTATTCAGGGGGGCGAGGAAGTTGGAGAAGGTGCCTTGAGCGGCAACTAGGGCAGAGGATGACCCATTGCCGTTGCTGGGGGGGCTGTTCTCGGGGGTGTTAGGGTCTGGGGTGGGGTTAATATCAATGGTGGTGCTATTATTCTGAATTGACCTGTCAAATTTAGAGGTTTGGCTAGCGGGGGCTGGTTCTTCTTCTGGGGTTACGTCAATATCAATGGTGGGTCCGGTGGGCTGAAATTTGCGGTTTGTGCTGGGATGAGAAGAGGAGTGCTGGTCGTGTAGGATTTCAGGATTAACCGATTCTCCCGTAGATGTACCTGCTGCGGGAGTGTGATCAGGATGGCGATTGGAAACCTGATTCGGGTCATGGGATTGGGGTTGGTTGGGGTCAGGAGATGCAGCAGTCATTTCTCTTCACAAATTGGAGGACAGGGGTCTTAGCGGATGAGAGATGAGAGTTAAGGGGGCTTGGTGTAGCCATCGGACTCCCGTTAGCCTAACTCAAGGGTCGGGCTTTTGATTCTGATGGTGATAAGTTTACCAAAAACCTGAGTTTAAAGCCCTGTCCTTCGCTGATTCGTTGAGTGAAGAATCCCTGTGCTGTGATAGCCGGGAGTGTCACTAGACATTTTAGCCTCTTTTGTCTAGTCGGGCGGCGGCTTGGGCGAGGAGGGACTGGGCAAAGGCGATCGCCTCTCCGGCAGAATCTCCCCCGGTGAGTTGGGCGAGTTCGGCGGTGCGACTGTCGCTATGGTCAAGGGAGGTGATACGGACGACGGTGCGCAAGGTGTTAGGGATGGTGTCGGGGTGGGTTTCTTGCTGTTCAATCACTTGTTTATCGACGCGGAAATGATGATCGGCGAGGGCGGCAATCAGGGGTTGATGGGTGACACAGAGGATTTGATGGGGGCGGCTGAGTTGGTGCAGTTTTTCGGCGATCGCCTGAGCTACTTTCCCCGATACTCCAGCGTCGATTTCATCGAATATCAAGGTTTTCTGACTTGTCTCGGAGGCGGTTTGGGAGAAACAGGCTTTTAAGGCTAAGAGAAAACGGCTCATTTCCCCCCCGGAGGCCGTACTTGAAAGGGGTTGTAGGGGTTCGCCGGGGTTGGGACTAAAGTAGTAGGTCACTTGATCCATGCCTTGGGAGGTGGGATGGGTGGGGGTGAGGCGACATTCAAAGCGCACTTTCTCCATTGCCAAGGGTTTAAGTTCTCGGATCAGTTGATTTTCGAGGTCTTGGGCGGCTTGTTGGCGTTTTTGGGTGAGGAGGGCGCAGAGGCGGATTAGGGTGGCTTCTGCGGCTTCGTAGCGGGCGGTGAGGTGTTCGAGGGATTGTTCTGCGGTGGTAAGTTGGGCGAGTTCGTTTTGCAGGTGATCCCGATGGGCGATCGCATGACTTAATTCGGGGCCATATTTGCGGCAGATTTGTTTCAGGGTTTGAATGCGCTCCCCGACTTCTTCTAAGCGTTGGGGATCGGCTTCGAGGCGATCGCCATAATGATTGATTTGCTGTCCGGCTTCTATGACTTGGGCGATCGCACCCTGTACCATTTCTAAGACGGGGGTGAGTTGCCCATCATAACTCACCATCGCTTGCAGGTGATTGTCCACTTCGGCGAGTAAATCGGCTACCGCTACCCCCTCTTGGTCGTTTTGGTAGAGGAGTTGATAGACTTGATAGCTAAGGTTTTGCAGGTCTACGACATGGGACAGGCGATCGCGTTCTTGTTCTAATTCGGTTAATTCGTCGGGATCGTTTAACTCTGCCCCCTCCAACTCTTGCAACTGATAATTTAACCAGTCCAGTCGTTGTAACCGTTCCTGTTCTGACTGCCGACGTTGCTCCAGTGCCTGCTGTGTGGCTTTATACGCCTCGTAAGCGGCTTTGACCTCTTCACGACTCCTTTGTAGGGCTACGCCGCCGTAGAGGTCTAATAAGTCCCGTTGGCGTTGAGCAACTAGGAGTTCTACGGTTTGCCCTTGGGCGGTAATTTCCACTAGGCGATCGCGCAGTTGCTGAACAATTTTCCGATTCACTAACACCCCATTAATCCGGGAACGGGAGCGAAAATGGGCTAATTTCGCTGACATTTCCCGACTACAGACTAAGGTTTCCTCTTCTAATAGTTCAATCTCCTGTTCCTTTAACCAATGGGCTAAACTCTCCGTTAAGCTAAAGGTGGCCTCCACTAGCGCCCGTTGACTCCCTGTGCGCAACAAGCGACTACTGACTTTTCCCCCCAACACCACATCAATAGCATCGAGAATAATCGACTTGCCCGCCCCGGTTTCCCCCGTCAACACATTTAAGCCAGTGCCGAACTCTATCTCTAGTTGATCAATTAGCGCAAAGTTTTCAATCCTTAGCGACAGTAACATCTATTAAACCCCCCCATTTTCAGTCAACAGGTTAGCCCTTCACCCTTAACGATGTAGGATTAACTCGCTAATTCTAACGCTTGAGCCGGTCCGACGAGGGAAATATAGGGGTCTGTGCCGAGATAACGCTGGGCGACGTTTTGGGCTTGTTGGGGGGTGATGTCCTGAACGGCTGCCTGAAAGTCCTCGTCAAATTCAATGCCTACGGAAATGGTTTCATACCAGCCTAATATCTGGGCGATTTCGGCGTTGGTTTGTTTGCCGAGGGCATATTGTCCTAAAAGTTTATTCTTGGCGGACTGAAGTTCTTCTTCTGCGAGGGGGGCTTCCCAGAGTAGTTTAACTTCTTGTTCCAATCCGGCAATGGCGACGGGGGTATTATCGGGGGCGGTTCCCATATAAACCACAAATTGGGAGGGTTCCAAGCGGGTGGGATAAAAGGCGGAAAC
The DNA here is from genome assembly GCF_000314005.1 of Spirulina subsalsa PCC 9445. Classification (NCBI taxonomy): domain Bacteria; kingdom Bacillati; phylum Cyanobacteriota; class Cyanophyceae; order Spirulinales; family Spirulinaceae; genus Spirulina; species Spirulina subsalsa. The sequence goes on along the minus strand of NZ_JH980292.1, from coordinate 1,407,568 downwards.
ATCATAGGCTAATCCCCGTTTTTCCCGCAATTCCACAAAAAGACGACTGGATAAACCGTTTCCGAGGTAGGTGTTGAGCAGTTTCAGGGCGGCGTAGTCTTCCCGTTTGTACACTGAAGGGCCGAGGTAGCCCAACATGATGATGGATTGTTGGCTATCTTGGGGGAGTTTGTCGATTTGGGGGTGACTCGACAGGGGGGGGAGTTCTAGGGTGGGGAGGGGGTGGGAGGGGGCTTGCCAGTCGCCGAGGGTTTGTTCAATTAGGGTAATGGCTTCTTCGTGGTCAATGCAGCCGGAAAGGCTGACGATGAGATTATCGGGGCGAAAATAGGTGTTATGGTACTGGTGCAGGTGGGCGGGGGTGAGTTGGCTGACGGTTTCTTCTGTGCCTAGGATGGAAACGCCGTAGGGATGCTGGGGATACATGGCGCTGCGCAGTTGCTGGAAGGCCAGGTTAAAGGGGCGTTCTTTTTGGGAGTGAATGCTTTGGAGGGTGAGGTTTTGCTCTAGTTCAAATTCGTTGGGGGGGAAACTGGGCGATCGCAAAAGTTCGGCCGCAAGGTCTAAAATTTCCCCAAAGTCGGCGGTGACGGTTTTTAAACTCATCACAAAATAATCGGCGGACGCGTCAGCGCCTAAGCTAGCCCCGATGGATTCGACTTTTTCGGCAATTTCGGCGGAATTAAGGGTGTGGGTGCCTTTGGTTAACAAGACGGCCAGCAGGTGGGACATCCCCGACTGTTCGAGGGGTTCCCAGCGCCCTCCGGCACGGAAAAATAAACGAGCGGCAATAATATCAGTGGCTCGATTCTCAACGGTTAGCACCGTAATTCCATTAGACAGGGTGGTGCGTTGAACGGGTTGCATCATGTCAGGAGTGTCAGGAGTTTAAGGGAAAGATTATAAACCGCCCATGACGGTGACGGCGTATTTTTCGGGGGAGAGATATTTGGCCGCGACTCGTTGTAAATCAAAGCCTTGAATCTGTTGGATGCGTTGGGGATAACTTACAGAAAGTTCGGCGGCGCTGATGGTGTTGTAGTAGCCATAGAGTCCAGCCATTTGACTGGGGGTTTCGGTGGAGAAGGCATAATCATTACAGAGGAGTCGCTTGGTGCGTTGGAGTTCGGCCTCGGTGACAGGTTGGGAGATAAGTTCTTGTAGGCGATCGCGAATAATGGCCTCGACTTGCTCTACATCTTCCTCCGCTAACCAGGCTGTAATGGTAATTAAACTCGCATCCCGTTGTAGGGAAAACTCACTGGCAATATCTAGCACCAGTTGTTTTTCTTCGCGCAATTCTCGCACCAAGCGGGAGGAACGACCACTGGCTAGGATCACCGATAACATATCCAGACAACAGGCCTCATTTAATTGTGCCACACCCGGGCCTAACCAACCCATGATTAAGCGGGCATGACCTAAACGGGGTAAACGGAGTTCGGTGCGTTCGATTTTTTGCAGAATGGGTTTAATTTTTTGTCGAGTGGGGGGGCATTCTGAACGAATCTCGAAGCCTTGAAAGTTCTCACTCACTAAGGATAAGGCCGTTTCCTGTTCAATTCCTCCCACTAAAACCACCGTCATATTTTCTGGTTGGTAGTGAGTCCGATGGAAACAGCGCATTTGATTGGGCGATCGCATTTTAACCTGTTCTTCCGTCCCTAAAATCGACCGCCCATAGGTATAGTCCCCATAAATCGTCTCACACAACGCCTGAAAGCCCAACCAGTCGGGATCATCCTGACAAGACCGAATTTCCTCTAACACCACTTCCCGTTCCCGGATAAACTCATCATCGGGCATCTGAGCATGAAGGAGAATCTCCGCAAAATAAGGCAAGGTTTCCGGCAAATACTCGGCGGCTGTGGTAATAAAAAAGTGGGCGTAATCATGACTGGTTGCGGCGTTCGTCATCCCCCCACTATTCTCAATCACCCAATCAAACACCCCTGGCCCAACCGTTTTACTCCCTTTAAAGATCATGTGTTCTAAGAAGTGAGCCATACCATACCAATCATCGGGTTCTGCGGCCGCCCCAGCCCGCACCCACACATCCACCACCGTGACGGGAGTTGCAGGGATATGTTGATGAATTACGGTTAGGCCGCTTTCCAGGCGGAAGATTTGCGCCGGAAAAGGGATTGCAGTATGTTGTTGAACCAGTCGAGTAAGTTGTTGCAAGATTAAGCTCGCTAGGTGACGCGCAAAGGTATAATTTTTTATTCTAACCTGTCCCCTCTTGTAAAGTAGATCACTTTTATACAGATTCTGTGACATCTTTGGGTAAAGCCATCCTTGATCGGGGATCGGGTTAACTCGTCTTCCCCCAGAGGGAATTTAACGTTGGTGAGAGAAAAACGGAAACTATTGACCAGAAACTGCATCATTAGATCATCGATCACCGATTCACCTTTTAATCAAGACCTATGTTCTCACTGTTACCCCTTCTATTTTTAGCCCAAACCCCCACCCCACCCCCGCCCCAAGAGATTGTACGCCCCCAAGAAGTGCGCCCCTTACCGGGAGAACTGGATCAAGTTCCGGTGTTTAATAGCAATAGTCCCGAATTGGTGCTAGAAAGTGGAATTTTGCTCTCCACCTTTCCCCCTGAAGAAAAAGCCCATCCCGAGGCTCATTTGAACTTTGGTTTTGAAGGGCGCTTTGATGTATTTGCCCACCATGTCGCCAAAGCACCCACCCCGGAAGACTTACGCACCCTGTATTTAGGCGTATTAGTCCACAATCCCGGCGATCGCCCCGTCATCCTGCGACTACGGCAAGCGGCCAGCTACCTCAGTCAACCCGATGCCCCCTTTATTAACCTCCCCCCCGTGCGAGAGAACCGTTTTGGGGAAGTGTATGCCGGCCCAGGCAGTCGGGTAATGAGTGATTTAGTGCGCGGCCGACGACAACGACAATTTCCCGCCCAAATCATCATCCCGGCCGGAGAAAGTCGAATGTTGATGAACCTCCCCATCCCCGTAAGAACCCTAGAACCCCCCTTAAATGGACGGTCGAGTTATTTTCGCTTAGAAAGTACCGGGAAAGTCTACGTCGCTAGTTTGGCGCAATTTGCCCCCACCGATGAACAGGGAGAGGAACGTTCTCCCACCTTAGAAGAGTGGCAAGAATTGTTAGTCAATGGACAGTTAGCCACACCTCGCGATCGCACCCCCACCCCCCCCGACTCCACCGAAGGCAGTTTTATCTATGGTCGCGTGGCCGGAGTCGCCCAAGGTTCCCAATGGCAAGCCCGACTAACCGATCCTGACCGGGATTATCTAACCATTCCCCAAGTCGGTCAAGCCTTCTCCTACGGCATCAGTACCTTAGATCGAGGCACCCTCGGCACCGGACAAATTCAAAGCGCCCCCATGTTAGTCCGTTATCCCGACACAGCCTATAAAGCCCATGGCAACTACGGCATCGAATACCGTTTAACCTTACCCCTCCATAACCCCTCCGACCAACCCAAAACCGTCACCATCACCCTAGAAACTCCCATCAAACAAAATGAATTAGACGGGGGACTGCGCTTTTTTGACCCCCTCCCCACCGCCACCTTTTTCCGGGGAACCGTCCAAGTGCAATATCCCGACTCAACAGGGAATTTCCAAACCCGTCATTTCCACCTCGTCCAGCGTCGTGGACAGCAGGGAGTGCCGTTAGTCACCCTGAATTTAGACCCCCAAGAAACCAAAACCGTTGGCTTTAATTTCCTCTATCCCCCCGATGCAACGCCCCCCCAAGTGGTCACGGTGCAAACGTTACCTGCTAGGGGAACAGGGAACGGGGAACAGGGAACAGGGGAATAGTGGGTAGTGAATAGCCGAAACTCTTTTATTTTAGGGAACAGGGAACAGGGAACAGGGAACAGGGGGGAGAGTTCCCGGATTCCCGACTCCCGACTCCCGACTCCCGACTCCCTAGGGCGCAAGCATTGCGCCCCTACACCGATTCCCAACTCCCCGTTCCCTGTTCCCTCAATCCCTAACTTTGGGTCTTAACTTGTCAAAATTGGGGGAGGGGTTTCCTCAAAATTGCTGTACCTGTGTTCACTTAACATCAAAGATAAACTATGGCTGTCATCATTAAGCAACCCTCAATCACCATTGAAGACTATCTAAAACAAGAGGAAAAAGCAATTGATAAAAGTGAATGGATTCGAGGAGAAATCATTAAAATGGCGGGTGCTTCAGCTAATCATAATCGGTTAACCTTAAACTTAAGTCGTTTACTTCCCTTACAAAGGGGAGAGCAAAATTATGAAATTTTTGTCAGTGACATGAGGCTATGGATTGGGGAATCTCAGAGCTACGTTTACCCCGATGTGATGGTGATTGAAGGAGAACCTGAATTTACCGACAATCAACAAATGGCCGTAACCAATCCTTGTTTCATCGCAGAAGTATTATCCCCTTCTACTGCCGGATTTGATAAAAGTCAAAAATTTACCCTCTATCGTTCCCTTCCCCAATTACAAGAGTATTTGTTGATTGACCAAAAATCCCATCGAGTCGAACTTTACAGAAAAGTCGGTGAGCGTCAATGGTTATTTACCGAATTTATCGGCAAAGATGCCATTGTGGAACTAGAAATAATTAACCTTCAGCTTCATCTCTCAGACCTTTACAAACGGGTTAAATTTGATGAATAAACTATGGCGTTAATCCACCAGATGAAGATTTGCGTAGACTCCCTCAGACCGGATAATGATGATATGGGGGGCCTGACGGACTATTTACTCACATAATCAGTCTTAACCTGCGGAATGTGACTTATAAGGTTTAAACTGGTATTACAACTTGTAGAATGGGAGATTCTCATGATTGTAGCGAGAGAACAGGAGTCGTACTTTACCCCTGAAGAGTATTTTGCTTGGGAAGCAAAGCAGCTAGAAAAGCATGAGCTAATTGATGGGCGGGTTTATGCGATGAGTGGGGGGACAAAAAATCATAGTGATATTGCAGGAAACTTTTTAACGATTATTAAGCCTCATTTGCGGGGAAGTGGTTGTAAAACATACAATTCTGACTGTCGTGTGAATATTCTCAATACTTGCAACTATACCTATCCGGATCTGAGTGTTACTTGTGATCAGAGAGATAATTCTACCACTCAGTATATCACTTATCCTTGCTTGATTGTGGAGGTTTTATCCCCCCGTACAGAGGCCTATGATTTTCCTTCGGAAACGCTACGCGAACGTGGCAAGAAGTTTGAAAGATATCGCCGTAATCCGAATTTAGTGGATTATGTGTTGGCGAGTTCTGAGGAGATGGCGATTGATATTTACCATAAAAATGAGGCGGGGGATTGGTTGCTTCTCAGCTATCGGGGGGGCGATCGCGTCGAGTTAGCCAGTATTAATTTTAGTGGGGCGATCGAGGAATTTTATGAAGAGATTGTTTTTGAGCCATTACCTGATCCAGTCTAGGGTTGATAGGTTGAACCGGGTTTCTGGGAGGGGGGTAGTTCAACCTTGAAAGGAGCTTTAAATGAAAAAGCAATACTTAGGAGATTAGAGCAATGTCTACATTAGATCAGGAAGAGCGGGATTTGTTAGCATCTGTAGAAGGTGGGGAGTGGCGGTCTATTCCAAATTCCAGAGAGGCAATACAACGCTATCAAATCTATGCTCAACAACAACTTAATCTTTGGGCTGAGGTGAACGATGAGCTATCTGAGCAAGATATGAAACGGCTGGATTCTTTGGCTCAAAAGATGAGAACCTCTGTTCCTCAGTTGATGGTCGGTATTATTCGTCAATATCTGGAACGCCAGTTTACTCCATAATGAATGGATGGGATTATTGATGAGATGAATGAGGCGTTAGCGGCGTAATGTCAAGGCGAGATAGTTTACATTTTTCCCTCCGCAATACTCTAGAAGCAGATGGATGGACAATCACAGATGATCCGTTAGTTTTGGTCTTAGAGCAAACCCTTTTAAAGGCTGATTTAGGAGCCGAAAAGTTTTTTACAGCGCAGAAGGCTAATCGCAAAATTGCTGTTGAGGTAAAGGATTTTGATACTTCTTCCCCAATTAGTGAACTAGAGAAAACGATGGGACAATTACAACTTTACCAGTGGGCATTGGGGGAACAAGAACCTGATCGCCAGTTATTCCTGGCAGTGAGTCAAGAAGTTTAAATCAACCATTTTCAAAAGCCCATTTTTCAGTTAGTCCTTCAGCGTAATAAAATTAACTTATTAGTTTACGAACCACTTCAGGAGGTTATTGTGCAATGGATCACGCCTTAAGGTTAAGCTATGCTGACATTCTCAAGAAGACTGTGCAAATTGCTACAGTGGATCAACCACGTCTCCAAGCGATTAGGCTTTATCCTGTTTGTGATCTTGAGTCGGGTCACTTTCTGGTTTTGGCGACGGGGTGGGATAAACAGCGATGGATGGATACGATTTTATTTCATGCCCGTTTGGTCGGTAATCAGGTTGTGATTGAGGAGGATAATTTTGAGGAAGGTCTAACCCAGGTGCTGATTGCTGAAGGCATTGATAAGGCGGATATTGTGAATAATCGCCAACCTAGCCCTCTATCTTCAAAATTATAATGTTGTTGTTGCTTATTGGGAGGTTAGTCAATTAGACGGATTCGTTTTAACGGCTTATCTCACTGGTCATTCATCACAACGGAGGAACGTTCTATGGAAGCGCTAAAAATCTTACAGAGATCCGATCATGCCAATTGGGACTATCACCAAGAAGCAGATGTTTTATATTTGTCGTTAGGGACTGCGCGCCCTGCTGTTGGGGTGGATATTGGCGATGGAATAGTCTTGCGGTATGACGAAGAAACTCAGGAGGTGGTTGGGATAACGGTCATTGGTTTGAGGGCTAAATTGGCTCAATCTGTGTAACTGCAATCTGGCGATAGGATGGATGGGATTATTGATGAGATGAATGAGGTGTTAGCGGCATGATGAGTACAGCAGACCAAATCTATGAACTGGTAAAATCTATGCCTGAGCAAAAATCTCAGATGGTTTTGGTATTTGCCCAGTTTGTCCAGAATCAGGAAGAGCAGATCGATGGTCTATCTAGTATGACGACAATTGAAGATATGCAATCCTGGCGACAATTGGTTGGCGAGTTGGCGGGGGCTTGGCCAGATTTTCCAACGGCTGAAGAGTTACGAGGGGTTTTAACTCAAGATGTAGGAAGGGAGACTTTGTAATGTATGTCTTGGACACTAATATAGTGATCTATTATTTCAAGGGTATTGGGCAAGTCAAAACCCATCTAGAAAATACATTAGCTAGTGAAATTGCAATTCCAACGATTGTCCTTTTTGAGCTTTATGTTGGGCTGGAAAAATCTACCGAGGCTGATAAGCGTCGTGAGCAACTCAATGTTTTACTTAGTCGTGTCAATGTGCTACCTTTCACCCATCAGGTGGCTAAAGTTGCCGCCAATATTCGGGCTAAGTTAGAGCAAAGAGGACAGCCTATTGGCCCTTTCGATGTCCTAATTGCAGGAACCGCTTTAACACAGCAGGCAACACTGGTAACGCACAATACGCGGGAATTTCAAAGAGTTGAGGGATTGTTGATAGTGGATTGGTACTAAAGCCGCCATCGATGAAGTTGATCTACAATCTAGACAGACTAGCTGTTTAGGAGGTTGAAGATGAGTGGTACTTGGCAACTACAGGAAGCAAAAAACAAACTGATTGAAGTTGTTGAAGCGACCTTAACTGATGGCCCTCAAGTGATCACACGACGCGGCACTGAAACAGCGATTGTGCTTTCCTGTGCTGATTATCGTAAACTACTCCTAACGCAAAAGAAACTCTCGGATTTTTTCAAGGAATCTCCCCTAGTTGGTATGGAACTAGACCTCACCCTTGATGCAGGTCCTGATCGCGGTGAGCTAGTTTTATGAAATATTTACTCGATACTAATGTTATTTCAGAACTGGTTGCCAAACGCCCCAATCCGCAAGTTATTCAATGGATTGATCAACTTGAGGAAGGAGGTTACATGAATGACATCTAAGAAGATTTCCAGAAATATTGCTTTTGTCAAAGTCTGTCAAATCCGTATAGAATTGAGGAGTGGGTTTAACTTGTCAGCCTTGGGGGGATGGGACTAGGTGAATCTCTCTTAGGATACTGGGGTATGATGGAGAAATAATCCATAATGGGGGGGACATCTCTGGGAATCAGGGGGAAACGCCTATCCCACCGTTAGCCAAAGCGGGTCTTGCAGATGTCTTGTGATTACGATTTTTGACTCCTTTCTGTGGATTGTTGATGCCCTGACTTAACGATTATGCAAGCTACTCTTCATCAACTCCGAGTGTTTCAAGCGGTTGCTCATCATGGTAGCTTTACCCGTGCGGCTGAAGAACTACTGATTACTCAGCCGACAGTATCTAGTCAGATTAAACAATTGAGCCATCATGTGGGTTTACCTTTATTTGAACAAATTGGCAAGCAATTGTATTTAACACAAGCGGGAGAAGCGTTGTTAGCCACGTGCAATGATGTTTTTGAGCGCCTCGAACAGTTTGAAATGACAGTGGCTGATTTACAAGGCATTAAGCGGGGGCGTTTGCGTTTGGGGGTGGTGACGACGGCGAAATATTTTGTCCCTCGGGTGTTGGGGTCTTTTTGCCAACGGTATCCTGATGTGGATATTGCGCTACAAGTGACGAATCACCAGAAATTAGTTCGCCGAATGCAGGAGAATCTGGATGATCTTTATATTCTCAGTCAGCCTCCGACGGATCTTGATTTAAATACTCATCCTGTTCTAGAAAATCCTTTAGTGGTGATTGCCCATCGTGATCATCCTCTGGCGAAAAAATCCCATATTGCCTTGAAACAACTTCAGAATGTGCCGTTTATTATGCGGGAGTCTGGGTCGGGAACTCGTCGTGCGATTCAACAGTTGTTTAATCAATATAAGATTAATGTACAAGTGCGTTTAGAGTTGGGGAGTAATGAAGCGATTAAGCAGGCGATCGCAGGAGGTCTAGGAATTTCCATTCTGTCTCAGCATACCCTGAACACAGAAGGCGATCGCAGTGAGTTGGCCATCCTCAATGTCCAACACTTCCCCATCCAAACTCATTGGTATGCCAGCTATTTACGCGGGAAACAGCTATCGGTCATTGCTCAGACCTTTTTAGACTATTTACTGGCAGAAAGCCCTAAAATTGCCCTACCCGATAGCCTTGAGCAACGAAGGAAGTCGGCGTGATCCCACTCTCCCTTGCAGTCTCTTTTTTCTCTTTGCTCTCCCCTCTTGAGTTAAACATCTGGCAAGATACAATGAGAACAGCGACTTAACATTTATTAAGGATATTGACAGCACGCATGGGTAGAGTAGTTGGCATAGACTTGGGGACAACAAACTCGGTAGTTGCCGTAATGGACGGCATGAAACCGATCGTGATCGCCAATTCCGAAGGAATGCGAACCACCCCCTCCGTTGTTGGTTTTAATAAGGATGGGGATTTACTGGTCGGGCAAATGGCACGCAGGCAAGCCGTCTTAAACCCCCAAAACACCTTTTATGCTGTCAAACGCTTTATCGGTCGCAAATATGCCGAATTAAACCCTGAATCCAAACGGGTGGCCTATACGGTGCGTCGAGATGAACAAGGGAACATTAAAATCCCCTGTCCGCGCCAAGAAAAGAATTTTTCCCCAGAAGAAGTGTCGGCCTTTATTCTCCGTCGTCTGGCCGAAGAGGCGGAACGCTATTTAGGGGAATCGGTGACGGGGGCGGTGATTACGGTGCCGGCCTATTTTAACGACTCCCAACGGCAAGCCACACGGGACGCGGGGCGGATTGCGGGGTTGGAAGTGTTACGGATTATTAATGAGCCGACGGCGGCCTCGTTGGCCTATGGTTTAGACCGCCAACAAAATCAGACGATTATGGTGTTTGATTTGGGGGGCGGCACCTTTGATGTGTCTATTTTAGAAGTGGGCGATGGGGTGTTTGAGGTGCGTTCCACCAGTGGGGACACCCAGTTAGGGGGGAATGACTTTGACCGGAAAATTGTAGACTGGCTAGCGGAGAAGTTTCTAGAGGTCGAGGGCATTGATTTACGACGAAGCGATCGCCAAGCCCTCCAAAGATTAACCGAAGCCGCCGAAAAAGCCAAAATAGAACTCTCTGGAGTTGCCAGCACAGAAATTAACTTACCCTTCATCACCGCCACCGAAGACGGCCCCAAACACATTGAAACTAGCCTATCTCGCCCAGAATTTGAGTTTCTCTGTGAAGACTTACTCGCCCGTCTCCGTCGTCCGGTGAAACGCGCCTTCAAAGATGCGGGACTCACCCCCATGCAAATTGATGAGGTGGTCTTAGTGGGCGGTTCCACCCGGATTCCCATGGTGCAGAATTTAGTCCGCAATCTAATCAATCGGGAACCCAACCAAAATGTTAACCCCGATGAAGTGGTAGCCGTCGGTGCGGCGATTCAGGCGGGAATTTTAGCTGGGAATGTGAAAGACATCCTCTTACTCGATGTTACCCCCCTCTCACTAGGCTTAGAAACCGTTAGTGGGGTGATGAAAAAATTAATCCCCCGCAATACCACCATCCCCGTCCGTCGTTCCGATATCTTCTCCACCGGGGAAAACAATCAAACCATGGTAGAAGTCCATATCCTGCAAGGGGAACGGGAAATGGCACGGGATAACAAATCCTTGGGACGCTTTAAGTTAAGCGGAATTCCCCCGGCCCCTCGCGGCATTCCTCAGATTCAGGTCGCCTTTGATATTGATGCCAACGGTATCCTACAGGTGACAGCAATGGATAAAACCACCGGACGAGAACAGAGTATTGTCGTACAAGGGGCTTCTACCTTAAGTCAGACCGAAGTAGACGAGATGATTGAGGAAGCCGAACGCTTCGCCCAGTTAGACCGGGAACGACGGGAACGGGTGGAAAAACGCAATCGGGCGAAAGCCTTAGTGGATCAGTCTCAACGGCGTTTAAAAGAGGTGGCGCTAGATTTTGGTACCCAATTCGCCAGTTACTACCGCCGTCAAATTGACTCCCTGATTCGGGAGTTAGAGGAAAGCCTGCAACGGGAGGACGAACGGGGGATAGACCGGGCGGCTGCCGATTTACAAGATGCCCTCTATGAACTGAATCGGGAGGTACGCCTTCAGTATGCGGCCGAGGAGGATGATGATTTCTTTGGCTCCATTAAGCGCACCTTTTCGGGAGATAAAAAACGAGATGAACGGGGGTCATCCTATTATGATTATGACCCCTACAATAGTCCGGGACGGGGGGCAGAACCGCCCGCCTATGGCTCATCAGGTCGGGGAGACTACGGTCGTTATGAAGCCCGCCCCTATGAACAACCTCGGACCGAACAAGGACGCTATGAGGCTCGACCCTATGAGCGGGGGCGGCCGGAACGAGATCCCTATAATGACCGGGCGAATAATCGGGGAGAGCGCCGTCCCACTCGTCCCGTTTATGAAAATAACTGGGATGAAGATGATGATGATTGGTTCTAAATTCTGTCCTAGGGGACAGATGTAAGCTGGCTCGCTGTTCCCCTTGTCCTATGCCCTGTTCCCGATGCACTTATGGAAAATTTTCGCAATTATTACGACATTTTAGAAGTTGCCCCTAATGCCCCTAATGGGGATATTAAGCAGTCCTTTCGCCGACTCGCCCGACGCTACCATCCTGACTTGAATCCGGGGGATAAAAGCGCGGAGGAGAAGTTTAAGGCGATTAACGAGGCCTATGAGGTCTTGTCTGATGAAAATCGGCGATCGCAATATGACCAATTCAGTCGTTTTTGGCAGCAAAGCGGCTTTAAGCGCAAAGGGAAAACCACCGTCCGACGCAACGGCAAAACCCCCAGTCCTGACCTAGACCCCCAAGATTACCCCGACTTTAATCGGTTTGTCGAAGAACTCCTCAAACGTCAGGAAAAAGCCCGGTCTGCCCCCCGCACTAGCACCCGTGTAAACCCCAAAGACCCCGACGCTTTCCGCCCCGGCCGCACCAAAACCGAGTATTCCGTAGGTCGAACCGCCGTCAAAGACCGCCCCCGAGACGTAGAAGCCCGTTTGACCCTCCCCCTCGAAAAAGCCTATCGGGGAGGACGGGAACGCATTCGTTTAGAAGATGGCCGCTCCCTAGAAGTGGATATGCCCCCCGGAATGTTAGACGGTCAGAAAATCCGTCTGAAAGGTCAAGGTATTCAAGGGGGCAACTTGTATCTAAAAATCTCCATTGAACCCCATCCCCGTTTTGAACTCCAAGGCCCCGACATCTTCTGTCGCGTCCCTGTCACCCCCACCGAGGCCGTATTAGGGGGCATGGTGGAAGTTCCCACCTTGGATGGTTTAGTCAAGATGAATGTCCCCAGTGGCGTGCGTTCCGGTCAACTTCTGCGTCTCGCCCAAAAAGGATTCCCCACGGAAAATCAAGGTCGGGGAGATCAATTAGTCGAAATTGAGGTAGTCATTCCCAAAACCATCACCCCCGAAGAAAAAGAACTCTATGAGAAGTTACGAGGGATTGAGTCCTTTAAACCCCGTCGGGAATGGGTTGATTAGGGGGGCAAGCTAACCTGCTCAATCTAGGTTTTTCTGGTCTTTGGTCAGAAAACTGCGAAAACGGCGGAGATTAGCCCGGACAACCTTCCATTGATCAAGGCTATGTAAGACAATAAAGGCCAGAAACGTATAACTCAGCCAGAAATGCAAATTACGGGCTAATCCCACGGCGCTGGAATCCACCGGGAAGATATCCGGTAAGGGTAGCCCAAATAATTGGACATTATTACTGCGGAAAGAGTTGGAGAGGAAATAGCCCGTAATCGGAACCGCCCACATAAATAGATGAAGTGACGTATGCAAAATTACCGTTTTAAACCAAGGAAGCGTCAGTTTAGGGAATCGTCGGGTGTATTTCTTCCACCACACCTGCAAGAGGGTTAAAATCCGCCAAGTTAACAAGGCCATGGTTAACACGCCCATTGATTTATGGACGCTATACATGGGGCTGCGAATATCGAAATTTGCGGGTAATTGCACCATGATCATCCCTAGGGAGAAAATAATTACATAGCAGGCGACCATCCACCAGTGGACGGTCATGAGATGTTTAAAGGCAGAGTTTTTTCTCGATTTTGCGATGGGATTCGGTACATCCATGTCCTGAGTGTCCTCCTATTGACTCGTTGAAAAGCAAGGCTAGTCAGCCTTGACGGAGATTTTTCCTCTTCTGTGATCGTGAGCGTTTTAGATTTTCTTCACAATTTGGCCTTATTCTATCTTGCTCTTTTCTGATCCTGCCTCTCCTAGTTGTCTGAATCCCCTCTTTCCGCTTTAACCCAACTCCCGATTCAAGGATTAACCGCTCACCCAATTGATCGGTTCTGTTTACAATAGTTAATAAAAACTAATCAATGGAGGGGCATTCTGTGATATCAGAAAAATGTATAGGTCATGTCTCCCCCCAGCCCGAACGCCCCCAAACTGTCGTACCCTATAGGACATTTCCCCATTCTCTAGCTATGCCCAATGTCGTCCTCGTTTATCCTCAAATTCCCCCGAATACAGGTAATATTGCCCGAACTTGTGCCGCCACGGGAACGCCTCTCCACCTCGTCGCGCCGTTAGGATTTGAAATTAGCGATCGCCATCTCAAACGCGCTGGTCTGGATTATTGGCCTCACGTTGATTTGCACTATCACGAAAACTGGGAAGCCTTCCTCAGCTATCACCAAACTCGCACCGGGCGCTTACTGGGTTTTTCCGTCCGTGGTAGCCAGAGCTATGTACAATACACCTTTCAAGAAGACGACTGGCTAATGTTTGGCAGCGAAACCCAAGGTTTGCCCCCCGAGATTTTGCAGCAATGCACCAGCACCCTCTATATTCCCATGACCGAAACAGGAGTACGCAGTCTGAATTTATCCGTCAGTGCCGCCGTCGCCCTTTTTGAAGCGCGGCGACAACTCGGCCACCTAGAAACCCCCCGCATCTCTTGCCCGAAAGACTAGATTTTTTAAGGCTTCTAGCCTTCCCTTTCTCCCCTGCTCTTTGCACCTAACTACAGAGAATGTGTCCCTCAAGGGGAGTTAAGTTATCCAAGTTACAAAATCAGAGAAACCTGATAAGAAATTTCTATCATCACGGACATCTCTTTAGGAGTCATCACCTACCCCTTTTTTTATAGTTCAAAAAAACTATTTTTAAAATATAGAACCGTGGGAAAGCATTTAAAACCCTCAGTTTGCAGCTTTTTCTACCATCAACATTTACCCCTTTCTTGATTGTTTCTGCTTATCGTTGCCATCAGGGATCAAGAAATTCAGTATTACCCTCCCCTCTCAAAACAGTGCTACAATCTCACTCCATAATCTCCGATTGAGTTTGTCAGTCATTCCGGAAGCCCACATTCTGTAGTCGTATGTTATTCCAAGAGTTGCACCTGATCCTAAACCGCACACAGATCCCAAATCTCAGGCCTACCAAAGTTTTGGGGCTGGGTTTTTTGGCTGGCTGTTTGCAGGTTAATCCTGATCAATCTGAGCAACTCAATCAGGGAATTTCACTCTCAAATCAACTTTTTTTTCCGATTGACTTGTCTAAATTGGAAAAGCAGAGTAATCTTACCTAGGTTACTCACTGTGAGTTTACTGTCAGTGATTGTCGTCACTTGCGATAATGCGTTCAGTTACAAAACCCAAATCATGGAGTAACATCAAACGCAGATTAATCTAGACAGTCAATCGCTTATTACACACTAGGAGGTCGTTGTTGAAACGCTCACTCACACAAAACAAAACTATTCCTCCCTGCCTAGCAGACTCCCCTGAGACCCTGACCAACCCCTCGGCAAAGGAAGAGACAACTTCTAAACTGAACAACGATGTCGCCCGTCGCGCTCGTGCCACGGTGTTAGGAATTGCTGCCCTCTCCGCAGGTGTTTTCTTCCCCAGCCAAGGTGAAGAAGCCCTTGCCGCAGAATCTTCCCTGAATACCCTGCCCATTACCACCAAAGCCCCAACGAACTCCGACACAGAAGATGCTGTCTCCGTTGTAGCTGCCAACAGTGTAGTGGTTCAGGAATCCGTCACCGCCAATACTACTCCGGCTGTGATTACCCCGGCTTTAATCAAACACCGGGTTAAGGATGGCGATACCCTTTGGGACATCTCTCAAGACTACGGTCTCACCCCCGAAGCGATCGCCGCTTCCAACGCCATCCAATCTGAATCGGTTCTCGCCATTGGTCAAACGCTGAAAATCCCCACCGTGAACGGGATTGCTGCCAGCGAAGATGACCGACCTGCCGAAACTCTTGTTGCCCGTCATCAACCTGATGCCAGTGCTTTGGTTTCCTCCACTCCCGAATCTGTCTCAGAAGATTCTGTGGTAGTCCCAGGAACCCTTGATCATCTCCTCAACCCGCGTCAGGATGCGTCCGAACTCGACTTAATCTCTCCTCAAGTAGCAACAGAGGAACAAGCAGCACCCCTTGAGTCTTTATCCGTTGGTGAAGCGGTAGCCTCTCCCACAACCCCTACCCTTTCCAGCGACACCAACACTAGAACCCGTGAGGGGGATGTTCCCAGAATCATCGCCTCCTCTTCTTCAGAATCTGCATCTACTTTTTCCTTTAACACCGAGGCCTTCACCCAAACAGAACGCCCGGCAGAAGATTCCGTAGTCATTCCCGAAACCGTTGTAGAAACAACGGCAGAAGAACCCGTCGCCCAAAATCCCGAATCCGTGATTGTGGCGGCAACTCAAGTCGGTGGTTCTACAACCTCCCGTGATTCTGTCTTTGTCCCCCCTACAGCCGTTACGGGTTCTGTCTACCTTGTACAACCCGGTGACACCTTAGATGTCATTGCCAACCGCTACGGTGTATCTCGCGCCGAATTAATGCAGGCCAACAACATCCGTAATCCTCATAACCTGCAAATTAATCAGGAACTGCGGATTCCTCGCTCCGAAATGGTGCGCACCTTAGTGAGTCAAACCCCAACGGTCATTTATAACGGTGGGGAAGAAACGAGTGATTCAGAATCCACTCTTGTGGCTCAAACACCTGCCGCAACCGTGGCTTCTAACCTCGAAGATCCGGCTAACCCCTATGTAGAGCGGATGGCCAACGAAATTCGCCGGATGCGGGAAGAGTATCGCGCTCAACGCGATCGCCAAACCTCCAGCGACTATACCGAAAGCTCTCATGAGTCTAGCCCTCAAGTGGCAGCAACTCCTGAACCCGCTCCGGTTAACCCCGAATGGCAGCGTCAACGCACCCAAGCCAGCACCAGTTCAGTTCCATCCACCACCGTTGTAGCTGAAGAAGTCCGTCAACCTCAATTAACCCGGACTACCGTACAGCGTCCCAATCCTCAGCCTAGTGTTGTGGCCGCCGCACCCGCTCCGGTACAAGGCTACAACCGTTTATTACAACTGCCCTCGGGTCAAGCCGTTGAACCTCAACTGCCCCCCTTACAGGATCGGGATCAATACTTGCCTGAACGGCCTCCCGAATTCAACGGCTACATCTGGCCGGCTCGCGGTGTCCTGACTTCCGGTTATGGTCCTCGTTGGGGACGGATGCACCGAGGCATTGATATTGCCGCACCCACCGGAACCCCCATCTATGCCGCCGCCGCCGGAGAAGTCATTACCGCAGGTTGGAACTCTGGCGGTTATGGAAACTTAGTCGATATTCGCCACCCCGACGGCAGCATGACCCGTTATGCTCACAACAGCCGCCTGTTAGTGCGTCCCGGTCAGCGCGTAGAGCAAGGTCAGAAAATTGCCCTGATGGGTAGCACAGGCTTTAGCACCGGGCCTCACCTGCACTTTGAAGTCCACCCAGCTGGACGCGGTGCTGTGAATCCTATGGCGTTCTTACCGAGAAATCGTTAGAAATTGCCTGCGGTTTACCGATACGATCCTGTTGAGTTTCCCCGTTCAATGCTGAGGCATTGAACGGGGCTTTTCCTTGCCAGAGGATACCCCAGCCCAAAGAATAGAACCCCTAGGTTGCGCGATCCGTAGGTTAGGCACAGGGAAAGCGCAACCCAACAAACCAATCACAGCGCCCGTAGGTTGAGTGAAGCAACAACACAACCCAACAACTCACGAAATTAGGGACAGGAGAAATCTAAACCCCGCCCAATTTTCCAAAAAATTTAGTAGAGTTTTTGAAAATTCTGTGTTAGGATTAATAACTGCGAGTGAAATTTTACGGCTCGGTAGCTCAGTTGGTTAGAGCAGGGGACTCATAAGCCCAAGGTCGGCAGTTCAAATCTGCCCCGAGCCATTTTTAACAAAAATGTTGGTTGCGGAATTCCCCTTCCTCGCTTGCAGGGAGGGGATGGATAGCAACCCAGCAATATACTGAGCGACAGCGAATCCATGCTAAGATAAATACATCTTGACCACTAACTCCCAAAGCGAAAACCAAGCTAAAAAGGGCTGTGTTGCAAGAGAAAATTTGGGTCTTAGGAACTAGGACTTCTGCCTGGGGAGGGAAGATAAGACTCGCTATACTTCGGTATGGAAAGCACTTCCCATTGAATCAGGAAGCTCCATCCTCGCGCCTAGGCAGGGTGGGGTAGTTCACGTTTGAAGATTGAAGTACCCCAACGTCTTGCGTTGGGGATTCTTGTTTCTTTCAGGTTGCCTCATAAGGAAACCTAGCCACCAGAAACCCGGTTTCCGGCGCAATCGTGATTAATCCCGGTACCCATCAGAGTTTTGGCCTAGATACATCCAGTTAGGGAACATCACATTCTGCGAACGATTCTAAAACAATAGAACTCAGAAAATAATCCGCCATTGAAAAGATTTATGTAAGGTTTTGATGAAGTATACGGAATCATGGCTGAGTTTCTGAAGAAATAAGTACCTTGAATCGCTGACCCGAGAGGAGTGATTATGACTCTGACCACCCTAGGACTCATTTCATTAGGACTAGCTTCTGATACCTTCGCCGTATCTGTATCTAGTGGTTTACAAGTCCCTCACCTCAACTGGCAGCAAGCCATCAGGATGGCCTTCTGTTTTGGACTGTTTCAAGTCTTCATGCCCTTAGTGGGCTGGGGAATTGGTCAACATTTAGGGGTTGATTTAACCGTCATTAGTGGACAACTCACGGGGATTTTATTAGCCTTTTTAGGGGCAAAAAGTCTTTACGATGGGATAGTTTCTAATGCGGCACAACCCGAAAATTTATCCTTGGATGGTTTCACCCTGTTAGGGTTAGCCTTTGTGTTGAGTTTAGATAGTTTAGGGGTGGGAGTTGGATTAGCCGGAGTAGAAATGGGGATTGTTCAGTTAATGACGATTCTTGGCTTAGTAACTGTGGCTTTCTCCTTACTGGGGTTATGGGTTGGCCATCATTTTGGGGCGATTTTTCAAGGTCAGTTTAAGGTCTTAGGTGGCATTTTATTGGTCGGGATTGGGGGGCAGATTTTACTCCCTCATTGTCCCTTGCCTTTCTGATTTTTGCGTGGTTTTCCCTCCCAGTACATGGCACGAGCAAGGGGCGTTTTACTGAACTTAAATTGACAGGAGATGGGATGTAGACTGGTATTGTGAACCCCTACCGTCGGTTGGCTAAATTCAAGGATTAAACGCAGGGTGACGCGATCGCCCTTTTTCGCCGCCTTTAATAACCCATCTGCCTTAAATAACGGCTTCGCAAGCTCTAAACTACCATCTCCTTTGGGTTTTAAACAGGGTTCAGCCGTGATTTTTTCCTTCAAGGTTTGTCCAGGTGCCACCAATCCGAACACTTGAGGCTGAGAAAGATCCACCTTCATCCCCGGCACCATCCGGATCACCCGTCGCGACTCCCCCTTGAGATCATTAAGCGTGCTACGCTCCCAATTGATAAACAGCGTCTCCTTCGGACACTTGTTTTTAATCGTGAGTGCGATCGCCTTTAACTGTTCCGGTTTATACAAATCGTCAAATTTAGACTCAATTTCCACCAAATCCTCTAAATTTTGCCCTTCCAAATCCCTTTTTAACGCCTCTTGATCTAACTTCACCGAAACAAACTCATCCAGATCCACCCACATCTGATAAAACACAAACGCCAAGACAATCCCATAAACAGCCAGAACTAAAATATTTTGTTGAACCGGATTTAGCATAGTTATTTAAACAATAATCACCCAAAAACAAGTAACTTTAACGCTTCCAACCTTTAATTAATTCTTCCGAAAAATTTTAGATTTTTTCAAAAAATATAAATTTTTGTAAACTATATAAAAACAATTAAGAAACCGCTAAATTTATAAGTAAATTTAGTACAATTGCTGATAGGGTAACAAAATAATCTATATCGTGCGCCATAGCAAACTGTACGAAACCCTTAGCCTTTGAGTAAACCCATAAAGTACTTATTGGCCAAAACATAGATGCTACTAAATAGCAAAAATCATGCTATTTCTTTAATTGTATTTCCATCATGGTATGTGTAGCTTGGGGACAGCGAAGCGCAACACCCAAAAAGCATAACCTTAGTAAAAATGACAATCAGATCAATAAGGATGACGATCAATGCTCACTCACTATAGAGTAAAAACCGGAGACAGTTTATCTAAAATTGCGCGAGACTATGGGTTATCCTTACCCAGTTTACTCGCCCTGAATCCCCAGATTAGGAACCCCCATATTATTCAAGTTGATGATGTCATTCATCTACCCTCACTGTATACTAGCAGCCTATCGAGTAACAGAGATGACCTTGATATTATAGCAAGAACCATCTTTGGGGAAGCGCGAGGAGAGTCCGAATTAGGACAAATAGGGGTCGGTTGGGTTATTATAAACCGAGTCGGGGAAAAAACATGGTATGGTCGCACCGTGAAAGAAGTTTGTTTAAAACCTTGGCAATTTTCCTGTTGGAACCCTAATGATGCCAACAATAGCATTATTAAATCTGTAGAAGAAGGAAATACACTTTTTAATCAATGTCGAGAAAATGCCAAAAAAGTGTTAACAGCATCCGTCCCTGATCCCACAGGGGGAGCCACTCATTATCATGCTAATTATATTGCGCGTCCCACTTGGACCCGAGGGGCTACCTTCACCGTGCAAATTGGCAAACATTTATTCTATAAAAACGTAGATTAGTCCGTTTTTATAGAATATAGCAAGCCTCAATCAATTATGAAATGCGATCACATAACCCTGGATTTTTGAATTAGAGGCTCAAAGCTCTTCCCCTACTGACTTCTGAGTTTCTGAACTCCTGCATTCTTCCTCCAAAAGAGATTCACAACCCAGATAGACCCGCTATAAATGGCTCAAGAAAACGCGGTAGGGGGAATTCATGATTTCCCCTACACCCTCCCTATTCCCCACACCCCACAGGGGGAAAAAGCCAAGGAGTTTGGCGAGTCCTTCCTATTCCGCCTAAGATGGGAAAGAACAAACCATCGTCTAACTCTGCGTTTAACACCAATGGAGCGTCAACAAACAGCATCCCGTCCTGTGCAGTGGTTAAAAGTTCTGTCTGGACTCTTTGCCCTACTGATCATCTGGACTGGCACCATAACCCCGGCTTTGGCTCAAAACCAAGCCCAATCCATTCAACCCTATCTAGATCGGGTGCTTAACCAAGTGACGGAATTTAGCCTTGAAAATGGCATGAAATTCATCGTCCTAGAACGTCATGATGCCCCAGTCGTCTCCTTTGTAACCTATGCCGATGTGGGCAGTACCGATGAACCCGAAGGCAAAACAGGTCTTGCTCATTACCTTGAACACCTAGCCTTCAAAGGCACAAAACGCATCGGCACCCGAGACTATGAAAAAGAAGCGGTTTTATTAGATCAGCTAGATGACTTGTTTGAACAACTCAAAACCGCTAAAGCAGCAGGAGAGACAGAAAAAGTCGCTCAACTGCAAGCAGATTTTGATCAAATTCATGCTCAAGCCAAAGATGTAGCGATTCAAAACCAATTCGGGCAGATTGTAGAAAAAGAGGGAGGAGTGGGTTTAAATGCAGCCACTTCTGCGGACTATACGGTATATTTCTACAGCTTCCCCTCGAATAAATTAGAACTTTGGATGTCCTTAGAATCCGAACGCTTCTTAGAACCTGTTTTTCGGGAATTTTTTGAAGAAAAAGAAGTCATCTTAGAAGAACGCCGTTTAGGGGTTGATAATTCCCCCATTGGTCAAATGGTGGAAGCCTTTTTAGGGGAAGCATTTACCACCCATCCTTATCAACATCCTGTCATTGGCTATGAAGACGATTTACGCGATATGAGACGGGATGATATTCAAGCGTTTTTTGATCTGTACTATGTCCCCAATAATCTCACGGTGGCCATTGTGGGCGATGTCAACCCGAATCAGGTGCAACAGTTGGCAGAGGTTTATTTTGGGCGTTATCCAAACCAACCACAACCGCCTGAAATGACCTTAGTTGAACCTCCCCAACAGGAAACCCGGGAAGTCACCCTCACCTTAGAATCCCAACCTTGGTATTTAGAAGGGTTTCACCGTCCGGCGATTACAGACCGAGATCATGCCGTCTATCAAATTATGACTAGCATCCTCAGTGATGGTCGAACCTCTCGGCTTTATCGCTCCTTGGTAGAAGAGAAACAAGTGGCTTTAAATGCCCAAGGATTTAATGGTTTTCCGGGGGATAAATACCCCAATTTGCTGCTATTTTATGCCCTAACTGCGCCCGATCATACCGTCGAGGATGTAGCGACAGCTTTAGAAGTAGAAATTGAACGAATGAAACGAGAACCTGTGACACAACAGGAATTAGATCGGGCGAAAACCCAAGCCCGGGCGGGTTTATTGCGCAGTCTAGATTCCAATATGGGAATGGCACAATTGTTAGTCAGTTATCAGGTGAAAACAGGAAACTGGCGGAATTTATTTCAACAAATCGAGCGCATTTCGGCTGTGACGGCGGCAGATGTGCAACGAGTGGCGCGTAAAACGTTTACGGCGAATAATAAAACTATTGGTCGTTTGTTGAGCGCGAACAA
Organism: Spirulina subsalsa PCC 9445; assembly: GCF_000314005.1. NCBI lineage: Bacteria > Bacillati > Cyanobacteriota > Cyanophyceae > Spirulinales > Spirulinaceae > Spirulina > Spirulina subsalsa. The sequence continues at coordinate 1,385,549 of NZ_JH980292.1, read as the reverse complement.
TAATTGAAACTTGCCCTAATTGGATGAGGGTGTGCAGTCGAGAAACACTGAGGATTGAACTTAATCGTCTCGCTGGCGCACCCTAACAAAGTTCTAGCTAGGGTCTGCTGAATATCCATCTAATCAGTGTTAGTAGGGCTTTTGGCGGTTTAGGAGCGAGAAACTGCAAGGTGTTAGGGATAAATCATCAAAAAAGCTTGCCTTTTTCCTATTCCCCCTGTTCCTTCCCGTTCCCTGTTTTCCACCCGGAGCAGAGTTATTCAGCAAGCTCTAGCTAGTTCAATTTTGGTTAGACTAGATACAAACCCGCTCCAATCCTTTCCTCTCACGCTCAAAACCCTTGAAGATTATCCAGAAAACTGTTTCTATGTACACCCGGGATGGCATTTGCTTAGATGCAGATGTCTATACTCCTGATGAGTCCGGGGAGTTTCCTGTGTTGTTGATGCGACAACCCTATGGTCGAAAAATTGCCTCAACGGTGGTTTATGCTCATCCCCGTTGGTATGCAGCCCGGGGCTATATTGTGGCCATTCAAGATGTGCGGGGTCGGGGAACTTCAGAGGGGGAGTTTGAGCTATTCACCCGGGAGGGAGAAGATGGCGAAGATGCGGTTAACTGGGCGGCACAGTTGCCCCAGAGTTCTGGTGTGGTGGGGATGTATGGGTTCTCCTATCAGGGGATGACCCAACTCTATGCGGCGCAACATCAACCCCCTGCCCTGAAAGCGCTGTGTCCGGCGATGTTGGCCTATGATCTCTATCAGGATTGGGCTTATGAAAATGGGGCGTTTTGTTTACAGGGGAATCTGGGCTGGGCGGTACAGTTGGCGGCGGAAACGGCTCGCTTAAAAGGGGATGCCACGGCCTATAAAGTCCTCTACAGTGCCTCCGGTGACCTCCCTTTTTATGACTCTTCTCCCCGTTTTAAGGAGAGTTTGAATAAATACGCGCCCAGTAATTTCTATCAGCAATGGTTACATCACCCCAACCCCCAAGACCCCTACTGGCAACAATTCACTCCGGATTTAAGCCGGGTGGATTTGCCGATGTTCCACATCGGGGGCTGGTTTGACTCTTACCTGCGCGGCACTTTGCGCTTATATCGCTACAGTCTGACCCACTGCAAGGCTGCCCAACGGTTGCTCATTGGGCCTTGGGGACATCTCCCTTGGTGTCGCCGTGTGGGGGCTTTAGACTATGGTGCAGAGGCGGCCAGTCCGGTGGATGAGCTACAAATCCGTTGGTTTGACTATCACCTCAAAGGTCGAGATACTGGAGAGCTAGCACAGCCTCCGGTGCGTCTGTTTATTATGGGGCGCAACCAATGGCAAGATTTTGAGCAGCTGCCGCAACTTTCCCCCCAAGTGTACTATTGCCACAGCAATGGTTTAGCTAACCTGCGGGAGGATGGGGGGCAACTCCTGACTACGCCCCCGGATACTCTTCAACAGGATAGCCTTGTTCATGACCCTTGGCGACCTGTTCCGGCGCTGGGGGGTCATGCTGCTAGTCCGGCGGGGTCTTTTGAACGGAGCGCTCTTGACGGTCGTAGTGATGTGATTACCTATACGACTCCTCCTCTCTCCCAAGGGTGTCACATTGTTGGTGAGGGACGGGTCTTGATTTACTGGGAAACGGATGGGGAAAGCTTTGATTTGTGTGCTATTTTATCCGAGGTGCGACCGGATGGAACTGTGTATAATATCACCCAAGGCTATAAACGCATAACTCAGCCTGCGGCCAGTCCTCTGGAAATTCCCCTACAGGAGACGGCCTGTTTTGTGCCGGAGGGTTATGGTTTGCGTTTAAGTATCAGTGGGGCTTGTTTCCCGGCCTATCCGGTTAATAGTGGTCAAGGAGAAGGGAGAGGAATCCCGGAGTTCATGGATGGGCAGATTATTACATTACATATTTTATCCGGTTTGGATACCCCCTCACGGGTTATATTGCCTTTAGCTCATCGTCGGGAAGCCCCGCACTGGGGGTCAAGCTGCCTGTAGAGGAAGAGGTTATCGGGGATGTCCCTAAAAAGATATCTAGAGCCTCCCGTAGAAGCACCGAAAGCCTCATAGTGATATGGGGAAGCCCGCACCGTACCCCTAGGGTCGGTGTCGAGAGGATGTCACAAAGTGGATGAAGCTGCAACGGTAGAATTCTAGTCCCTTTTGCTGGATGATGTCATGCTCTGTTTTTTATCGTTAGGAAACTGTTGTTTTTATGAAGATGGCGCTTATTGTTGAAGATGGTGTGACAGATCGGGAGTTTTTAACCCGTCAACTACAAGAATCGGGGTTAACGGTCATGACGGCTGGAAGTGTAGAAGAAGCGCAAGGAAAATTAGGTCAAAGTAAACCGGATATTATTTTCTTGGATGTGATTCTACCGGGTCAAAGTGGTTTTGAGTTTTGTCGTTTTTTAAAAAGTAGTCCCGACACGAAACAAATTCCGGTTGTCATTTGTTCGACTAAGGGGACGGATGTTGATAAAACATGGGGGACGATGTTGGGGGCGGATGATTATTTAATTAAGCCTGTGGATCCTGATGCGTTGAAAAAAACCTTGAGTCGATTGAGATTTTAGTTTAAGGGTTGCGCTTGAATATTGAGGCTCTCTGACCCAACTAAAGTTATAGTGGGGGCGTTCTGGGTCGATTTCAGGTAGAATACAGGGGAGATGGTGAACCTGATGGCACTGTCTCGACTCTTTGATGTTCAAAACCATCGGGGACGGAGTTGCAAACCCAATTGTTCTGATGAGTAATACCGGATCTACTGTTGTTCGTGACAATACAATTGAACTATCACCGAGTTATCGTTTACCGTTGTTTTTGTTGGTGGGGGCAATCCCGTTATTTTGGCTGCAAGTTTGGCTAGGGGGGGCGATCGCACTTTTCGCCGTTTTCCTCTCCATTCAAACGGCGACGCTGCGTTTAGTCTTTACAGAAACGGCGCTGGATGTGTACCGGGGCAAGACTCTAATCCGTCATTTTCCCTATGAAGATTGGCAAAACTGGCGCGTTTTTTGGCCGGGTGTTCCGATTTTGTTTTATTTCAAAGAGGTGAAAAGCATTCACTTTTTGCCGATTATTTTTGATCCTGAAGCCCTAAAAGATTGTCTCCAACCCCTACCCCGCATCTGATGAGGGCTGGCTGAGAATGTCTGCCTGTGTGGGGGGGCAAGAGGCAAAAGGAAATAATTATCAATTATCAATTCCCCCTATTCCCCCATCTGGCCTAGTTTTTGATCCATCAGTACCAACCAGCAAAATGAATTCTGACGAAACCCAAATTCCTAAACCTCTGTCTGACTCCGAGTTGTACGAGGAGACAACACCGGATGTTACGGAGGAGAGTGCAGGATCTCAAAATCTCCAACCCTTGCCGGAGTTAACCCCTTCGGGTGTGAAACCCCAAGGTGGAGAACATCAGCCGCCGCTTCAGGATTTCGCCAAGCTAGATCGAGAATTCCCCTTAGAGGATGCACCCCACCCTCCGGTTGAGTCAGAATCCCCAGAAATGGATTTAGAGGCTGTTTATGAACAAACCGAACCCCCTACACCCCCCACACCTCCCACAGAGTTAGAACAGGAGGTGCGGGACTTAGAACAGCAAAAAGCCCAGCTAGAGGCAGAAGTGGCGGCACTGCGGGCGGAGAAACAACGCTGGTTAGCACAGGAAACCCAACCGATTCAACAGGTCATTGACCAAATGATGCGGGAAGGGTTGAAGGAATTAGAAGGCCAGAAACAAGCTGTACAAGCGTCTATCGAACAACTGGAGAAACGGCGCGATCGCATCTCCCAAGAAATGCGCCGTTCTTTTGCCGGAACCTCCCAAGAAATCGCTATTCGCGTTCAAGGGTTTAAAGAGTATTTAGTGGGCAGTTTACAAGACTTAGCGGCCGCGGCCGAACAGTTAGACTTACCCAACTATCAAAACCGGGAAACCCCACCCGACACCGGGCGACGTTCCCCCCGAGGGGAAATGCCCGAAGAAGCACCGACTCCCCAATTTGCCAAGCAGAATTTCCAAGACCAACGGCGACAAGTGACGGCCATTCTGGATCAATATCGCATGAAACCCGATTATTACGGCCCCCCTTGGCAACTGCGCCGGACCTTTGAACCCATCCACGCGGAACGGGTGCAGGATTGGTTCTTTAAACAAGGGGGACGGGGGGCGATTCGTTCGATGGGCAGTCGCTTACAGAATATACTGGTGGCCTCGGCGGTGATTGGGGTGTTGCACAGTCTTTATCGCGATCGCCTGCGGGTGTTAGTGTTAGCCAACACACCAGAACGCCTCGGAGAATGGCGGCGCGGTTTACAGGACTGTCTCGGCATCTCCCGTAGTGATTTCGGTCCATCGAGAGGCATCGGTTTATTTGAGTCCCCAGAAGCCCTCGTGCAGAAAGCAGAACGTTTAGTTGAGGACAAGTTACTCCCGGTAATCATCATGGACGAAACCGAGGATCTAATTAACTTGTCCCTCCTACAATTCCCCCTCTGGTTAGCCTTTGCCCGAGATCCCAATCAAAGTTCTAGTTATTTGTATTGATAGGGAACGGGAAATGGGGAGTCAGGAGTCGGGAATCGGGAGACGAGGAATCAAGAATTATTCCCTATTCCCTTTAAGGTCTGACCGCCCCAGCGCGACAATCCCGCAACCACAACGCCACCGCTTGACCCATAATTCCCTCATGACTCTCCCGAGGGGGTGTAGGATCCTTCTCCGAAGTCGTCCCCAAACGAGTGAGCAACGTCGCCACCCGCCACCCACTGGGCGTTTTCGTCAAAAATAACCAGTAAAAATTCTGACGCTCCACCATCCGATCCCGATAGTATTGGCGTTCTAACGTCGTGAAAAAAACCTGTTGAGGGTCAGCCCTAGGGGGAGGGGGAGGTTGTCCGAAACCCAAACTTAAAGGGTCAAACTCCGGGCGACCTGCCAAAATAACCGATGTGCGGCTATCCTGACCCGACAAAATCCGGGAACGACTGATCACCCGGTTGGCATAACTCGGTAAGTCCCGTAACATTAACTCCACCAAAGGCTCAAGTTCCGTTGGGCAACGATAACGGGCGGGTTGAGCCACCCCCGGAACCACCCCACCCCAAAGGGTGAGCAAGACCACACCGAACCCCCAAAACCCTCTATTCATGAACCCTGTGCCACCTCCTCAACCAATCTGTGCCAAGCCGCCACCGGGTCTAACGCGGCCGTAATGGGACGACCAATCACCAAATAATCCGCCCCCGCGTCTAGGGCGGCACGGGGAGTCATCACCCGCCGCTGATCTCCCGCTTCCGCCCAAGTGGGGCGCACCCCCGGACAGACCAACAAAAAATCCGACCCGCACAACTCCCGCAACTGTGCCACCTCTTGGGGGGAACAAACCGCCCCATCAATCCCCGACTCCCTCGCCAGTAATGCCATCTGTAAGACATATTCCGGCAGTTCGAGGGGAATTTTGAGGTCAAAGGCTAAATCACGGGCGTTTAGGCTGGTTAAAAGGGTAATAGCAAGCAGTTTCGGCCGGGGATGCACCCCCACCGCTTGGGCGGCCGCCGTCAGCGCGGCGCGTCCGGCGGTGGCGTGGAGGGTGAGTAAATCGACCCCGTGAGTCGTGGCAGAGGCCACCCCCCCGGCCACAGTGTTGGGGATGTCGTGGAGTTTGAGGTCTAAAAAAATGCGTTTTTGCCGTTGTGTGAGCAGGTCTAGGATTTCCACCCCGGCGGCAATAAACAATTGAAGGCCGACCTTCCAGAATGTGACCTCGGGCAGTTTATCCAGAAGGGCGATCGCACCCTCCACCGTCGGCACATCTAAAGGCACAATAATCCGGTCACTTGGAGACATGAGAACTTAAATTAAAACTAGACAATCAGACGAACAAACTTTTTCTTACCCACCTGTAACACCTTCCCCTGTAAATCCTCCGACCCAGAGAACTCCACATCTACCTCCGTCACCTTCTCCCCATCCAAACGCACCGCCCCCCCTTGAATTTGTCGGCGGCCCTCCCCACTACTCTTACACAGCCCACTTGCTCCCAAGATATAGAACAACTTCGCCGGGAATTCCACCCCCGCCAGAGAATATTCCGGCACCGCTTCCGCCTCCTGCGCCCGTCCCTTGACCAGCGTTTGCGCCGCCTCCTGTGCCTTCTGTGCCGCCTCCCGACCGTGATATTGCGCCACCACCTCCAGCGCCAGCAACTTTTGTTGCTCCCTCGGATTCTCCGGCAACTGGGCAATATCTAACTTCGTCAACAGCGTGAAATAATCTGGCAACAAAGCATCCGGCGTTTTTTCTAGCTTCGAGTACATCGTGAGTGCATCTTCCGTCAGCCCCACATAATTATTGAGGGACTTCGACATCTTATTCACCCCATCAAAGCCCAGCAACAACGGCAACAACAGGCAAAACTGCGGTTTCTGGCCAAAATGGCGCTGAAGATCCCGACCCACCAAAAGATTAAACTTCTGATCCGTTCCCCCCAACTCCACATCCGCCTGCACCGCCACCGAATCATAGCCCTGCATCAACGGATAGAGAAACTCATGGAGATAAATTGGATTTTCCTGAGCATAGCGTTCTGAAAATCCCTCCTTTGCCAACATTTGCCCCACCGTCATCTGAGCCAACAGTCCAATAATCTCCTTGAGATCCAAACCCCCCAGCCACTCCGAGTTATAGCGAATTTCCAGCCGTCCCGCCGTCTCAAAATCCAACACCGGACGCAATTGGTCTAAATAGGTCTGAGCATTAGCCTTGACTTCCTCTGGTGTTAACTGGCGGCGCACCTCAGATTTTCCTGTCGGATCCCCAATCTGTGCGGTAAAATCTCCAATAATAACCACGGCGGTATGACCTGCGTCCTGAAACGCTCTTAACTTGCGGAAAGGAATACTATGTCCTAAATGGAGATCCGCCCCCGTGGGGTCAATTCCCAACTTGACCCGCAATGGCCGATCAACTTTACTTAGGAATAAAGCTAAATTTTCCTCAATTTCCCCAGAATTGGGCTGATTGGGGAAAATTTCATGGGTTCCCCGTTCTAGCCAATTCAGGTCTGAAGTCAAAAAATCCAATGTCATGTTAATGTACAGTCTAAAAGTCCCAATTCAAGCCGAGAGGATTAAAATTCCCCCCCTTGATCATAAATTGTTGCGGTTCGTATTATATAGTGTCAAAAACACCCAGCCCAATAATGGTACATTTAAACCATATTGTCCCAGCCTAAATTTGTTAAATTGGCACAATATAAAAAATGCTCTCTGACCCAAGATTGTTTAACAATAAGCTAAACTTTCATAGATAACTGCCTAGACCAATTGTAAAGTTCTGTCTCTCCTCAGAGCGTTTAATCTTTTTTTTGAGTGAGGAAGTGAAATCACCGTGGCGACCAGCACTGTTCGACAAAAACCAGAAAAACGAATCCCTAGAACTCCTGGCCTAGACTTTGCCCTAGGCACAGCCAAAGTGGCTGGAGGGACATTAATTGGGATCACCATGCTGACCAGTTCAATTGTGGCAGGCGGCCTCGTGGGGCTAGCGGTCAGTTTTCGGAATTTACCCGATGTGAGGGTGCTTCGGAATTATGTTCCCACCGAAACCACCTATATTTACGATATTAAAGGCAAGTTACTAGACAGTCTGCACGGCGAGTATAACCGAAGTGTGGTTAAACTCGATGAAATCTCACCTGAACTCAAGCGTGCTGTTTTAGCGATTGAAGACAGTCATTTTTATGTTCATGAAGGAATCAACCCGAACAGTATTGCCCGGGCATTAGTGGCCAACTGGCGGCAAGGTTCGGTTGTAGAAGGGGGGTCAACGATCACCATGCAGTTGGTGAAAAACCTCTTTCTCTCCCGGGAAAGAACCGTCAGCCGGAAACTGGCAGAAGCGGTCTTAGCCATTCGGGTCGAACAGATTTTTACCAAAGACCAAATTCTAGAAATGTACCTCAATACCATCTATTGGGGTCATAACAGTTACGGTGCAGAAACGGCCGCCCAGAGTTTCTTCGGGAAATCCGCCTCAGAGATTAACCTGGCTGAAGCGGCCGTTATGGCGGGGTTAATTCAAGCCCCAGAAGATTACAGCCCCTTTATTAACTATAAGGAAACCAAACGCCGTCAAGGGATGGTTTTAACCCGGATGCGGGAATTGGGCTGGATTACCCCGGAAGAAGAAACCGCCGCCCGAGCCGAACCCTTGTTAGTGAGTCGTCCCACGGCTTGGAAAGCCAGTGAACTGCCCTATGTGACAGAAGCGGTGATTAGTGAACTTCAGCAGCGCTTTGGTCAAGATGCAGTTTTACAAGGGGGAATGCGGGTTCAAACGACAGTAGACTACAACTTTCAGAAAATGGCGGAGGAAAAGGTCGCCACCGCTCACCGTCGTTTAAGAGGTCGTGGACTCTATGCCGACCAAGTGGCTTTGGTGGCTGTAGACCCTCGCACCCACTTTGTCAAAGCATTGGTCGGGGGGGTGAACTACCGGGAAAGTCAGTTTAACCGGGCGATTCAGTCTCTGCGTCAGCCGGGGTCGGCCTTTAAGCCCTATGTGTACTATGCGGCTTTTGCCAGTGGCAAGTTTACTCCTTATTCTGTAGTAGATGATAGTCCAGTTCGTTATCGGGATGGTGCGGCTTACTATTCCCCGAGAAACTACGGCGGTGGTTTTGCTGGACCGATGAGCTTACGGGATTCTTTGATCCAATCTCGCAACGTCCCGGCGGTGAAGTTGGGTCAAATGGTGGGCTTGAAGAATGTGATTGAAGTTTGTCGTACCTTGGGCATTAAAAGCCCCTTGGATCCGGTGGTTTCTCTGCCTCTGGGGGCGATTGGGGTCACTCCCTTGGAAATGGCGGGGTCTTATGCCACTTTTGCCAGTACAGGCTGGCACTCAGAACCCACGATTATGGTACGGGTGACGGATAGCCGGGGTAATGTGATTTTAGATAATACGCCTAATCCCCAATTAGTGTTAGATCCTTGGGCAACAGCTTCTTTGAATGCTGTCTTAAAGGGAGTCATTGAAGGGGGAACGGGGACGGCGGCGAATATTGGCCGCCCAGCCGCCGGGAAAACCGGAACAACTTCCGCCGAGCGGGATGTGTGGTTTGTGGGCTATGTTCCCCAACTCTCGACGGCGGTCTGGATTGGTAACGATAATTTCCGTCCTTTGGGGAAAGGGGTAACGGGGGGCGGTTATGCGGCACCGATTTGGCGTGATTTTATGTTGGAAGCACTGAGGAATGAGCCGGTGAAGCAGTTTCCGGCGGCTTCTCAATTCCGTCGTCCTCAGTAGGATTCTGGGGGTTAAAGTGAAAACCCGCTAGAACGGAGCAGAAAAGGCTGCTCTGTGGGGCGGGTTTTATCATTGCTCAATTTCGGATTTCATGCGCTCTAGGGTGAGGTGCATTTGATCAAACATTTGTTGGGGGGTGATGCCAAATTGACCGAGTTGGGTTTTGAGTTGTTGAACGGTCATTTGTGCCATGAAGTCTTCGGAGAGTTCAAAGCGTTTCATGAAAATGCGGTAGCGTTCCATCAGGGCTTCCATCCGCTCAATGAAGATTTTTTTGCCCTCGCGGTCAAATTTGCCGTACTCGCTGCCGAGTTGGATCAAGGACTGGTAATCTTCAAAGAGTTGTTTGGCTTCTTGTTGCACAACTTCGGATTCAAAAAATCCCATGATTCCTCTGCGTTGGTTGTTATAGTGGGTTTACCGAATGACTTTTTTTAAAGAGTCTCTCTAGAGAATATTTTAAAGCAGAGCAAAGTCTGGGGACAATTCGGTTTTCCGTATCCGTCAAGGGGGGGAAGGTGTGAGTCGCAAGCCAGAAGAAATAAGGGGGTTTCTGTGTTAGAGAGTCTTGGGCAACAACCCAGAAATCAAAAGGTTGCGGTGTTGTTGGCGTTGGTGGGGGCGGTGATGCCGATGGTGGTTCCTCTGGTGGGGTTACATAAGTTTTATTTGCGCCAACCGGGTTGGGGGGTGGTGTATTTGTTGTTGTTTGCTACGCCGATTCCCCATGTGGCGAGTGCGGTGGAGGCGGTGTGGTATTTGTTGTTGCCGTCGGAGGAGTTTGAGCAGCGTTTTAATGGGGGTTTGGGGGGGGTGACGGTGGGGAGTCAACCGGAACGGGTGGGGGCTGTGGCGGAGGCGTTGCGGCAGTTGGAGGGGTTGCGTCAGGAGGGGTTGTTGTCGGAATATGAGTTTGAACAAAAGCGCCGTCAATTGTTGGAGCATCTTTAGTGTTGGGGTTTAATCGGGGGGGGAAACGGGGGAGAATATTGCGGGATCCCTATTATCGGTTGCAGTCGTTGGAGGAGGTGGCGATCGCGGCGGAGTTGGGGATTATCCTAGATGTCAATCGGGCTAGTATTGACGACTGGTTACGTTTACCCGGACTTTCTATCCACCAAGCGCGGACGCTGGTGGAGTTAACGACGATGGGGGTTCAGTTTTTGTGTTTAGATGATATTGCGGCGGCCTTAAGTGTCCCGGTGGCTCGTTTACGCCCCCTCGAACCGATTTTAGGCTTTTATTTTTATGATCACGACAGTCTAGAGAGTCCCCAACGGTGTAATCCTAATCTAGCCCCGTTGGAGGAGTTAACCCGGATTCCCCTATTGGATGGGGCGTTAGCGGAACGGATTGTACAAGAGCGGGTGAGGGGTGGGAATTATCGGAATTTGGCGGATTTTCAGCGCCGTTTAGGGTTAAAGGGGGAGCAGGTGGCGCAGTTGATGCACTATTTACAGTGGATTTAGCTCATCGTCGGGAAGCGCCGCACTGTACGTTCGCGAAGCGTCACGAAGTGAACGCAAAGCGTTGCGTAGCAAAGCGTTGCGTAGCAAATGTCAGTGTCGGGATGAAAGACGGTTAATTGAGGGGTTCGATGCCCCGAAACTTAACCAACAATCATTTACTAGGGAGTGACCATTTATCCCTAGATATTGTATAATAGGTTCATGTCAATAAGCTACTATTCGTGTTAAACCTCCCTATACCTGATGGATTTGTAGTTAAACAAGTTCAGATCGTTAAAAAAGCTTCGGGTTGGTATGCTGTCCAGTGATATGGGGAAGCCCGCACCGTACCCCTAGGGTCGGTGTCGGGAGGATGTCACGAAAACTAAACGCTACTATGAAGTTTTGATCCAATTCCGTGACATCCTAAGTATTTATAACTATAACCGGAAGTGTTAAGGCTGGTGAAATACTATGTCTGATGCCGAGCTTCCCGATGCGCTCTTGTCTAAACCCTTTCCACCTAGGATTTATGCTGAGGCTGTGATTCGTTCTCAGAGTGGGGAGTCTTTGCTTTCTAGCGCTGAGGCGGTCACGCAGGACAATGTAGAGGATTTTTATGGCGATCGCACCGCATTAGAAACAGCCCGCCAACGCCTATCTGAGTTAGGGTTTGAGGTTTTAGAAGAGGGGTCATTTTCCCTCACCATTGCCGCCCCTGCGGAGGTTTATGAGCAATCCCTCCATACCTCCCTGATCTCCCTAGAGCGACCTGTGATGGATACTCCCGGAGTGATCACCACCTCTAACTTTATCAACACCCTCGACACCAAACAATTTGGGCGCATTGATACCACTAAAACTCCTGCTTTAAAGGATGTTTTAGATGGCATTGCCATTAACGAACCTCTCACCTATCTCCAGTATCAAACCCCCTCCCCCTTTCCCCCGGCCGTTAGCCATGATTATCTCCGGATTCCAGAGGATCTCCGACGAGGCCTCAATGTCCAGAGAGTTCATGAACAGGGCATCCGGGGGCAGGGAATCCGAGTGGTGATTGTTGACACGGGATGGTATGCACACCGCTATTTTGAGCAGCAAAACTATCAGGTGAATGTGCTACTCAGTCCGGGGGCGGATGAACCCCAGAAGGACGAGAATGGTCACGGTACAGGGGTTTCTGCTAACCTTTTGGCGATCGCACCCGATGTTCAACTGACTATGATTAAAACCAATATCGTAGTCCGAGAGAACGAACCGGGCAAAAACGTTAACTGTATCGCCGGATTAAAACGCGCCATTGCCCTCAATCCCCAGATTATCTCCTGTAGTTGGGGGTCAAACCTACGGGGGGATCAACTTTCCGCCCATGATCGGGTATTGGCGGCCACCGTTGCCGATGCCGTCCATCGGGGGATTGTGGTACTTTTTGCGGCGGGAAATGGGGGTTGGGGGTTTCCCGCTCAACATCCGGATGTGATTGCCATTGGGGGGGTTTATTGGCATCCCCAAGACTGCCCCGAAACCGAGTTAGAAGCCAGTGACGCAACCAGTGGTTTTGTTAGTGCGGTGTATCCCCAGCGTCAGGTTCCGGATGTCTGTGGTTTAGTGGGGAAAGCTCCCTATGGCGACTATATCCTGTTACCTGTTCCCCCCGGCAGTGAGCTTGACCGCAAATATGCCGCCATTGGGGACAAAACCTGCCCCCAAGATGGTTGGGCGGCCTTTAGTGGAACGTCCGTAGCCACTCCCCAAGTGGCGGGGATTTGTGCCTTATTGCGGCAAGTGCAACCGAATCTGACTCCAACTGAGATTAGGCGAATTTTACGGGAAACGGCGCGGGATATTGTCAAGGGGTATTGTAACCCAGCTTCTGGGGGCTATCCGGCGCGGCCAGGTGTCGATAGGGCAACGGGTGCGGGTTTGGTGGATGGGGAAAAGGCGATCGCCTTTCTTCAGGATACAGGGGAAATCCAGACTTTCGCGGGTGCTATTGAAGATTCTAGGGAATTTCCAGCTTTTCATCGTCCTATTATGAGGAAAAAAACCATGACGGATTATCCGAAACTGCGGGCAAATTGGGAAGAGATTCAATGGGAAATTGATCAACTGATCCGGGCAAAATTTGACCTCAGTGAGATTGAAGATGTTGAGTTTAAACTAGGATTACAGAACTTTTCGCCCCGTTCTCAAGTGACTCGTTTAAGCTATTCCTTGCGCAAGTCTTTAGAAGATTATTTGACGTTTAAAAAAGCAGCAAGTCAGGAAAAGCCAGATCCACAAGATGCTACCAAGGCTATTCAAGAAAATGCTGTAGCGGCAGCGCAAGCGTTACTACAGTTAGGACGATATCAGGGAACAGCGATCAAGGTTTTAACAATGCTTGTAGAGCATGGAACGGGTACTGTTAGGGAACAGGCAATTAGTGCTTTATCAAAATGTAGTGCTGAGATTTATAGCTTTGATTCAACCTCACCTTCTAGTGTCCCCTATAGTCTTCAAAGTGATATAGATATATTCACTACTTCAGAAGTGAATCAAACCTGTACTCTATATCGAACTCAAAATGGAACAGGAGACTATGCTTTTTGTCCTAATGGTAAAAATTACCATCGAAAATCACCAGGAGATCCGTGGTTACTAATAACCCAAATTCATGTTAAAAGTTCTAACGGGCAAGAATCGGTGGTCGGACTTTGTTAAGTTTAGACTATAAGGGAAGGAAAAGTGGTCACAGGTAGACTCTCGCCAGCAGAAATGCTGAATTTTACAAAGTAACTTGACAAAAAGCTTCTATTTTGCTAAATTAGGGGCTTTTTTTGACAATATTTTTTTGCTCATAACAACCTAATTTTAATACTAGGGGAGAGTCTATTCACATTTCTACGAGTCGGCTTAATTATCCGGTGGCATAATGATAGAAATTGTTTGGTTTCGGTGTTTTCGATAAATTGTAAAATCACTATCTAGGGTTATAATTCTACTATCTTCATACATTTCACTCATTCTCACTAAACAGGCATCGGCTAACGACATGGGGACTGAAATATAGCGTTGCATGAGGCTCTCTATCGCTTCTATTTCTTGGTTTAAGGTAAAGGGTATAACCAGATATCCTTGTTTGATTAATTTTAAAATAGTGGCTTGCCCTTGATAAATCCTTCGGGCTAGAAAACAGGCTTCTGTGATTACCGCTTCATTGGTGATGACAGGATGAGTAATTTTTGAAAATTGGCTAACAGCCCAAGAATGAAATTTATCCTTGGGCAAGAGAAAAGCAATTAAAACTCCCGTGTCTACAATAATTTTTGGACTCATTCTTGACCTAATCCTTCTAAATACTTAGGATTATAGGACAAATCTTCTAAGTCACTATCGAGACAGCCAATAAATTCTTTAGCTGCCTCTGCAAATGAAATTTCAGAAGTTTCTAGGGTTTTAGTTGCTTTTTGCTGGTGCATAGATTGGTATTCTAAGAATTCTATAAATTCAAGTACCTTTTGCCATTGCTCAGGAGGCAATTGTTGAATTTTTTGGATGGCTATTTCTAGGGGAAGCATAGTTATTTATCTCCATGCAGAACTGTTTAATTTTCAGAGATGACTTACCCAAAAGCTCTTATTTCTGTTAAATAGGAGATTGGTTGAAAAAATAATATTCTCATTTTATCTAACTTTGGTCAAATTGTCAAAATCTTCCTCGATTGTTTGTATCAAGACGACCCTATAAATCCAAATGACCATCCTCACAAAAGATACACAATTGAAACATCTGCTAGATTTTAACTTGTGAAAGGTTGAGTTACAAAAGTTACGCTATTTAGGTGCAACTTATTCATCCTTGAGCGATGTAATCATTAATCGAATAACGTCATCACAATCACGGTCTGGATCAAGATTTGTATTTCGCAAATTATCAGGCAAGGTTACTTGACAAAGTTCAGCCCCATCTAATTGGTTAGTGATTAACCCTTCAACTCCACTTAAATCAGTGCCATATAACTTTGCTTCATCAAATTTTACTTTATACATTACAGCATTTTTAAAACTTGTATTTGTGAGATTTGCTTTCCGTAAATCTGCATTACTTAATTGCGTTATGTTATCCCAATTAGAACAATCATTACTGAGACAATCAAACTTCGCCCTAATTAAAACAGAACCCCGAAAATTAGTCCATTCTAGAAAAGCTCCTTCAAACCTTGTTCTATCTAATAAGGCTTCTCTTAATTGAGTTTCTTGTAGATTAGCTCGCTGAAAGTTAGACTCAATAAATATAAATTTGTTGAGGTTTACCTTAGCAATAGTAGCATGACATAAGTTAGATCGACGTCGGTCTAAAAGATTACGATCAAACAAGCTGGCGAATTTAAGGTATTGTAAAGTTCCCACTATTCTAGGGTTACGAGGACAACTGTCCTCTGGTGTATTTAAAATCTGGGTTGCTTCGTTCAGTTTTTGTGTATGAATTGCATAAACAGATGGCACAAATATTCCCAAAAATAAAAAGCTCAAGAGCGTACAAAAACGAGTTCTTTGTTTCCATTTACTCTTCTCCACAAACTCCAGAGCTAAACTTGATAATTTCGTTTCAACATCACAAGTCATCATAAACTTTTTTGCATCATCTAAAGGTCGATCCTTCAGCAAATAACCGCTCACCTTGCCTGCATCTAACCATTCTTGAGCCAGTTGTTCAATGCGTCGCTTTCTGGCTAACTTCTGCTCATGTTGCTTTAACCAGTCTCCTAATTGACCCCAATTGCGGATTAAGGCCTCATGGGCAACTTCAATCGTGTTATGGCGTTTCTTCTCCTCAATTGTGTCACAGTTTTTCGGATCAGAATAAACACTTAAAAACCGCACATTGGGTTCAGAAAATTTGCGAATAATTGCCCGCACTCGTTCCTCTTCTTCCCGTTGAGCAACCAGTTCAGAAAATAACACCCGACGGCGACTGTAATGGGTGTCAGTGCCACCCGCTCCCACTTCCACTAAGCCTAAGAAAATACGACGGGCTAGGATTTGATCGGCGGGGGTTAATTGTTCATATAAACGCTGGGCTTCTCCGGCTAAAGCACCCCCTACTCCGCCAATTTCTTCAAGGGTTTTAACCGCAGGAATGCCCGCTTTTAAGCCCTCCCAAATGCGTGTTAAGGCAAATTGCAAGAGGGGGAGGGCGTTCTCTCGTCCTTCGATTTGTTCAAGTAATAAGTCTACAAGTGCCTCATCTAAGGGATGATTGGCAAGTTCGGCGGGTTTGGCGATCGCACGTCGCAACTCATCCGGTAGCATGGGATGGATGAGATGCCCATGTTCCGGGGCGGAGAAGTGTCGATATAAGGCCGGATGTTGTTGTAATTCCCCTAAAAAATCACTGCGGAACGTGAGAATCACACTCACCTGTTTACCCCCATCACCTGCCGCATAAAGTAAATTCCCAATAAATAGATCCCGTTCCTCGGCTGATTTACACTGAGAGTAAATTTCCTCAAACTGATCCACCAACACAATCAAGGGACAAGTCTTAATATTCGGTAAAATCGCCCCAATCTGCCATAATCCCCTAAATTTATCCTCATTCTGCCGTTTGCCCAATTTTTGGATCAGATCCAGAAACTCCTGACTTTTCGCTGCCGGACAAGGATCATCCGTCGCTACCCTCGCTAACGTATCGCTTAAAGCCTTGAGGGGATGAGTTCCCGGAATTAACGTGGCAATCCTCACCCCCTCTTGTACAGGTAACGGGTGCCGGACTAATTGGGGAATGAGTCCAGCACGCACGAGGGAGGATTTCCCGGAGCCTGAAGGCCCGTAAACGATTAAAATTCGGGATTGGCTGTCACTTTCGTAAAGGGTGCGCAGTTGCTCCCACAGTTTAGCGACTTGGGTTTCTCGACCAAAAAAGCGATCGCTGTCGGTTTCCTGAAAAGCCAGCAATCCCTTATAGGGGTTCGGTCCGAGTTCCGGGGAAGGTGTGGTTTTCTCCGGCAGCGTTGGAGAACGATCTGGATAAATAATCACCTGATTTCCGGTGCCATCGAGGGACAAACTAATCGCCATGCTGTGGTGCATTCTGCTGATAATTTGGCTTTTCTCAGCGTGATCCACTCGTTGGCTAATCTGATTATTTTCCATGACAATTCCCCCAAGCTGTCGCTTGATGTGTGACCATTGACCCGACTCAGTTTAGAAGTTCCAGTTACGTCAGGAGAACCCGATAGTGAGCAGCAATAGGAGAGAACTAAAGTTTGCACGACAAACGCTAGAGGCGTGAGAGAACTTTAGTTCTCATGAGGAACGGGGTTAAATGAATATGAAATGCTGAAAGGTTGGCTACTGTCGGGTTTTGGGTTTCGCTGTCGTTGTACCCAACCTACAGTTAGCCTTCTGTTTTCTGGTTCATATCCTCATTCATGACTGGGTGATGTTGGAAGTATTGCCACTCCCACTAATATCCACGTTAGCGGCTTTACTATCCTTCATTGATGCGATCGCCTGTCCCCTATCCATCCGACCGATGGTTTGTTGAACTGACTCACTCCCCTGAGCTTCGTCTGAGCCTTCTTTAATCTTCCCCAGCGCCGCCCTCAATTCCGCATCATTTTCTAACATTTCTGTGAGTTTTTGCTTAAAGGCTTCTTGCCAGAGTTTTTCATCCGGCTTTTTCGCCAACTCTTCCATCACCGCTTTAGTCGCCGCTTCGAGATCAATTTTCGGCTGTAACACTGCCCAGATTTTCTGGCTGACTTCCCATGTATTCTTCCCCACCTTACTCATCACATCCCCCACATCAACTTCCCCGGCTTTTTTGACCAGAAAGGGGACACAGGGAATCAAGAACCGAGAAACTGTAATAACGTCCATGAGTTCAATCCTCATCTACCGGATTAGAGAGTATCTGCACAAAACCGATATTTTGCCAATGTTGGGTAAGTTTTCGGCTTCTGTCGTTAACCCTTGTTCGGTTTTCTCTTCTGCTTTCATGAGCAGACGGCGTGGGAGTTAAGCCGGGATATCAAGACCTGCTAATCCCGCTTTTTTGCTGTTGAACACTCCCCATCCCAATTCTAATCTCAAAATCCTGACCATGCTACAGAGGAGAGGTAATGATCAACTGTCTACGGTCTTCTGTTGCAATTTATTGCCGATGGTGGGTTCTGTTCCGGCGAGAATGCGTTCAATATTGCTGCGGTGGCGGATAATCACGTAGAGGCCAGCTAGGGCGGCGAAGAGACAGAAGGGGAGGGGTTGGCCGAGGAGGAGCATGAGAAGATTAACGGCGATCGCACCACAAATAGACCCCAAGGACACAATCCGCCAAATTCCTAGGACGAGAGCAAACACCGCTAAGGTACCCAGTGCGACCCAAGGATTCATCACGAGCAAGACTCCTAAACTCGAAGCTACAGACTTGCCCCCTTGAAAACCCAACCAGACCGATTTACTGTGACCAATAATGGCGATAATGCCCGCGAGGGTGATTAACCAAGGTTTCGCCGCGAGAGGCAATTCTACGGCCAGACTGGGGAGGTTATAGATGAGATGAACTAAGGCAATCGCCAGCGCCCCTTTGAGCATATCAATCAACAAGACAGCGAGGGCGGCTTTTTTCCCCACATGGCGCAAAACATTGGTGGCCCCGGTTGATCCGGAACCCTGTTCCCGAATATCAATCCCTTTCAGCCAGCGCGCTAATAAGTACCCCGTGGGAATTGACCCCAATAAGTAGGCACACAAAATGAGCAAGCCACCAATAATCAATGACACAATAACCAATCCTCAGAGACAGCGATGAAGCCCTAGGCTTAGGGCTTTTGTTCAGCGGGGTTTCTCAAAGCACTCCCCGCCCCCATTTTAGCAGGATGTGGCTTTGATCCATTATGAATTATTAGTTATCAAAGCGGGGTCAGAGGCAAAAGGCAGGAGTTTGGACTATTCCCGATTCCCGACTTCGGACTCCCGACTTTCCCGTAATCGTTGGGTAAAACGCCAGATTTCACCACTCCAGAGAATCACCGAAGTTCCGCCAATAATCCAAGACCAATCTTCTAGGGAGAGGGGGACTGTGCGGAAGACTTCCCCGCCAAATTGAATGATCACGACCTGCCCGACTAAAATAGTCGTTGCGATCGCCACAAAACTCCAATTTTCGCTTAACTTGTGAAAAGCCGACTGTTTCAGCCCCAAACACCGGGCATTAAACAAGTTCCAAAACTGCAACATCACAAACACCGCAAAAAAGATCGAGAGTTCATAATCCGTCATCAGATGATCCCGTTGTAGATAGCGCAAAAAGCCCACTAAAAACAGCAGGAAAATCACCCCACTAATACAAATATTCCGACCCATCTTGCCCGAAATAATAAACGCATCGCGGGGACGGGGAGGATAGTCCAGAACACTATCATGGGGCGGTTCTGTCGCCAAAGCGAGGGCGGCGAAAGTATCCATAATCAAATTCACCCATAACATTTGAGTCACCGTCAGGGGAAGGGAAACACCGATGAACGGCCCCAACAAAGCAATCCCCAAAGCCACCACGTTAATAGTGAGTTGGAACAGAATAAAGCGTTGAATATTCTCATAAAGCGATCGCCCCCAAATAATCGCGTTAACGATACTTTGAAACGAATCATCCAACAAAATAATATCGCTTGCTTCCTTAGCAATCGCCGTCCCACTGCCCATTGCTAGCCCCACCTTCGCCTGTTTCAGCGCCGCCGCGTCGTTGGTGCCATCCCCCGTCACTCCCACCACTTCCCCTTGTTCTTGCAGCAGTTTCACCAAACGCAGTTTATCCAACGGCACCGCACGGGATAGCACCTTTAAAGACTTCACCCGTTCCCTCGCCTCCTCATCAGGCATCTGGCGGAATTCAGGCCCCGTTAAACAGCCTGTTTCCCAAGTCTTGTCATCCTCACAGAGTCCAATTTGACGGGCAATTTCTTGAGCCGTTTGGGCGCCATCTCCCGTCACCACCTTGACCTGAATTCCCGCACGGCGACAAGCTTGGATGGCCGCCGGAACTTCCGTCCGTAGGGGGTCTTCAATGGCCACAAAGCCCAGCCAGGTCAGATAATGCCCCATATCATCTAGGTCAAACTCTAGTAAATTATCCGGCAGGTCTTGATAGGCAAAACTGAGAATGCGCATTCCCCGCTTTTGATAGGCCGTAATCGCCGCCAAAATCGGTTCCTTATTGTGTAAAGGGAACACCCCATATTCCGTCAGGATATGGGAACAGCGATCTAAAATCACCTCCGGAGCCCCTTTAAGATGGAGAATATCCTTCCTTGTCACCCCAGAACGTCCCAAGGTCGCCATCCATTTATTTTGGGTTGAGAAAGACATCCGAAAATGGATATGAAAGCCTCGGCGGTAGTCCATATAATCCAGCTTTTCCTGATCCAACCACAACAGCAGCGCCCCTTCCGTGGCGTTGCCAATGGCCTCCACTTGCCCATCTGCCAACAGATCCAAGTCCGCCGTACTATTTCCGGCGATCGCCTCCGCAATCAAACGGCGATTAAACTCCAAATCCGTGAACTTCGTACTGT
This sequence comes from Spirulina subsalsa PCC 9445, assembly GCF_000314005.1. Classification (NCBI taxonomy): domain Bacteria; kingdom Bacillati; phylum Cyanobacteriota; class Cyanophyceae; order Spirulinales; family Spirulinaceae; genus Spirulina; species Spirulina subsalsa. The sequence goes on along the minus strand of NZ_JH980292.1, from coordinate 1,365,220 downwards.
GGAGACTGGGGAAATTCACCTCATGGATCATCATTTTATTACGGGTCAACGTTCCCGTTTTATCCGAACAGATCACCGTCGCCGCCCCAATGGTTTCGCAAGCGTGCATCCGCCGCACCAAATTATTAGAAGCGGCCATCTTCTTCATGCTATAGGCCAGAGACAGAGTAACACTCATGGGCAAGCCTTCCGGCACCGCCACCACAATAATCGTCACCGCCACCATAAAATATTGCAACAGAGAACTACTGACCTCCGTCGTCAACCAGCCATCTTTAAGCGTAGGCAAGAAATCCAACAGCAAGCCAATCGCTACCCCTACCCCCGAAACGGCCAGACCTAAGAGCAAACTTTTGAGCCAGGCCTTCAGTCCATCCTCAGTGAACCCAGAGGGTAACTCCCAATCCTCATCCATCAAACTCAAGCCATCGGACACCACCGGACCCCAAACAGGAGTTAAAAACACCACCACACTGAGGATTAAAACCCCTAGAAAATAGCCTTGGGGTGCCGTCAGGATTAATTCACGAGTCAACAGGCCACGCAGCAAAAGAGCCGAAAAAATCAGCGTCGCAAAAGATAAACCGACCAAGCCAATGAGTTGGCTCAGTTTTTCTAACTGCTGATTGAGGGGCGTTTCATCCCCCGATTGCACTGTAGCCACCGCCGTGGCCAGTTGACCGATTTCCGTTTGATCTCCCACCGCCGACACGGCAAATAGACCATTCCCTTGGTCTACAATCGTGCTACGGTACACATTAAACACCGGATACGTGTCCTCATGGACTCCCTGTTCTTCCGCTTCCGTGCGGGTCATTTTCTGGATGGTTTCTGACTCTCCCGTAATCTTCGACTCATCAATTAACAACGACACCGTTTCCAACAGTTCCCCATCGGCGGGAATCTCCTCCCCCTGTTCCACATAGACCACATCCCCCACGACTAAATCCTTACGGGGGATGGTGGTGAAACGTCCATCGCGCATCACCCGCACCTGTACATCATCTACATACTGATTGAGGATGGCAAAGGCTTGATTAGCGCGGTACTCATTAATGAAAGCCAAGGTAGTCGCCAAGACAATGGCCATAATAATCCCCAGGCCTTCCACATATTCCCCTTGGAATCCACCCACGACCAAAGCAATAATGGCGGCAATCATGAGAATGCGAATCACCGGGTCAGCGAACTTCTCCAAAAACAAGACCCACCACGGATCCCGTTTCGGGGGGGTCAAGACATTGCGTCCGTATTTCTGACGATTGAGTTCAACTTGTTCTGAGGTGAGTCCCTGTTTAACAATGGCGCGATCGCGCTGGTTTGGGGTCAACATAGATAGAGAAAGGGCGTTACCGAAGGCACGGCTTAAATAACCAGTGTTCTTTTTATCCTAACCTGCCGACAGGATGTTAGATTATGATAACATTTGTAAATATTGTCAGGTCTTAGTTTTGGGGAATCCCCCCGCCTGAACACCTGCTCGCAATGCCATTTTAATTTTAGGAGATTAATAAATGCTAACTCTCAAGATTGTTGTTTATTTAGTGGTTGCCTTCTTTGTCAGCTTGTTCGTCTTCGGTTTTCTCTCCAATGACCCCTCTCGGACTCCGAGTCGTCGGGATTTGGAATAATATCAGCCTTTGATCCGCCCAATTCTTACAAGAGAACCGCCCAAAATCGGCGACTATGCCTCATGGGGGCAAGTCACACCTTGCCCCATTCCACAGATTTCTAAGCCGTGGCTTAAGTCAGGATTGCCTACTCTACTCCTCCCCCTCTGTCTTTGGATCTTGACAGTCTCTAAATCTTGACAAATGCCTCAATTTGTGATACCCCCTTCTATCCCCCCGATCCAACTGATTTCAGAGTCTCCTGCCACCGCTCAGGCGGCAACCCCCCAGATGCCCTGTCCGGGGGTTGTTGTGGATTGTTCCCCCCTTGCCCAAAAGCCCAAAACCGAGGTCGTCTTCACCCCTTCAGACCTACAGACCAGCCAGTCTTTCCCCTTAGAACAAAACTCCCAGCCTTGGCAGCCTTTTCCCCCTCTCTCCCGCCTCAGTCAAGTAACCACTGGGGAACATCTCGGTCGGCAAACCCATCCAGAATCCCATGCCTTGGACACTTATGATTCTTTTGGGTTAATGTTCCTTTCTGATCTACCCGCCACCCCCAACCTAACCCTCGCCTCTCTCCCCCTAGAAGCGACCGACCGCCCCGTGGAAAGCAGCGATGAACTGACTTCCCCCATTTCTCCCCTCGCGACTGCCGCCCCCTCCCCTCCCGACCGCTTCGACCCCGAAACCCATAACTCCTCAGAAGTCCTCGGGGAAGCCATTACCCGGACAAGTCGCCCCCCTCAAGTCACCTTTGCCCTGCCCTCAGACCGCCAAGCCCCTTTACTCCCCCAAAATTCGCCCCCCGTGGCGGAAACTCCCTCCCCAACTATTGTTTTTGATCAGCCGGTACCCCTCCAATGGTCAGAAGATGGGGATCCCCGTTTAGATTCCATTCAAGACGTTGATCCTACCCATCTGCGCATTGAAGATGAGGACGGTCAGGTGATTGAGTACGAATTCAACGCCCCCCAGACTACTGATGATTTCCCCCTAGATGAAGCCATCGATGACGCGGTGGAGGATGTGACCCCCGAAATTCCCCCCGCCCCCAGACGGCAGCCCCGAAACCGAGTACGAGAAACCGAAGCCGACGAAGAACTAGCCCCCACTTCCCCGCCGCCCGCCGTTGCCCCACCCCCCCCCGCCACCCCTGACCCCAGAGGCATCTTACAGGTCAATGCAGACCGTCAAACCTACGACGACAACCAAAAAGTCATTTTCGCCAATGGAAACGTAATTCTGCGCTTCTCCCGGGCTGTTCTCACCGCCGACCGGGTACGAGTGAGTTTGCCCAACCGGGTAGTTTATGCCGAGGGCAATGTAGCCCTACGGCGAGGGGATCAAGTGTTGCGGGGGGAACAGTTCGAGTATCAATTAGTGCAGGATCAGGGGATTATTCGTCAAGCCCGAGGGGAAATCTATCAACCGACCTCTGGGCGGGATTTAGACTTTCAACTCTCCCCGGCCGAAGCCGCGGCCATTGTACCTGAACGGCCTTTGAGCGATCGCATCCAAGCCCAACAACCCCTACAACGCATCACCACCAGCACCGGGTACACCTTCGTTATTGGGGGAATTCGGGTCGGGAGTACCAGCAACATTAACCCCACCCCTGATACTATTGTGCAATCCGTCCCGGTCCCCGGAGGCAGTGGACAAGTCAACCGTCTGCGCTTTGAAGCCGACTTTGTAGAATTCGACTCCCAAGGGTGGCGAGCGACCAATATTCGCATCACCAACGACCCCTTTTCCCCCCCTGAGTTAGAAGTCCGGGCAGATACCGCCCGACTCAATCGCCTCAATGAATTTCAAGATGAACTGCTCACCAGTCGCTCCCGTCTAGTCTTTGATCAAGGCTTCACCCTCCCTATTTTCCTCGACCGTATTCTCATTGATCGCCGTCCCGACGACCGAGGAGAGGGTTTATTTACCTTTGGCATTGATGGAGCAGAACGAGGGGGCTTTTACCTCACCCGCACCTTTACCATCATCAAAACCCCTCAAGTTCTCTGGCAAGTCAGCCCAGAATACTATCTCCAGCGCGCCATCTTTGAAGAAGGCTTTTTAGACCCCTCTGTGTTTGGGGTCAGAAGTACCCTCACCGCCGACCTAAGCAAACGCACCAAATTCCGAGGCAACGCCAGTTTAACGGGTTTAGACCTCGAAAACTATCAAAATCGTTTTCGCGCCAGTGCGCGCTTAAATCATCTGATTGGGGATATTAATAAACCCCACACCCTCGCCCTAGAATATAGCTATCGAGATCAACTCTTTAACGGGTCATTAGGCTTCCAAACCGTACAAAGTAACCTCGGGGCTGTTTTAACCTCCCCCGTGTATGTTTTAGGGGACACAGGAATTAACTTGACCTATCAAGGAGCCATTCAAATCATCAACGCAGACACCGACCGAGCGGATTTACTGGCTCCCGTGCGGGAAAATAACCGCGTTACCCTCACCCGCTATCAAACCGCCGCCCTACTCAGTCGGAGTTTTATGTTATGGCAAGGGGAAGCCCTACCTCCCACACCAGAAGAAGGACTGCGCTACACCGGAACCCCCGTGCAGCCTTATCTTCAACTCTCTACCAGTGTCACGGGAGTAGCGAGTTTATACAGTAATGGAGACAGTCAAGAATCCTTGAGTGGTACTGTTGGTTTACAGGGGCAAGTGGGGCATTTTTCCCGTCCTTTCTTTGACTACACGGGCTTTAATGTGAGTTATTCTCAATCCGCATTTACCAATCAATCCCCCTTCTTATTTGACCGCATTGCCGACCAACGAACCCTTTCCTTTGGCATTGTGCAGCAAATTTATGGGCCGTTCCGTTTGGGGGTGCAGTCCTCGGTTAACTTGGACACCGGGCAAGAAATTAGTACAGATTTCTCTCTAGAATATAGTCGTCGCACCTATAGTTTAATGTTGCGCTATAACCCTACGTTGGCTGTGGGTTCTTTTCAGATTCGGATTGGTGACTTTAACTGGATTGGTACTCCGGATCCGTTTGGGGGGAGTCAGCGCATTCGCCCCGTGGTTAATGGCGTCACCAATTGATACTCCCCTGTTACAATTAGCGCGACGGGGTGGGTGTTTTTTTGAGGGGATCGGGGAAAATGGCTGAAACTCAAGGAGGGTCTGGGTTTGAATGGCTCTTGAGTTCAGAGACCGTCGCGCACCTTACAGGGCAAGGGTTTCAGCCTTTTCTTGTCTTTTCCCGGAGGCTGTGTTATAGTTTTGGGGTGGGTGTCGCGCAAGTCAAGCGGGAAAGTTCCACTAGGTAACGGTTTCAGAGTGCCGCTCTTGAAATAACGTATAATGCCTATGAGGTATTGAAACACATCGGTAGGCCGCATCCTTGCAGGAGATTTCCTTGAAATAACGTATAATGCCTATGAGGTATTGAAACGCTTAAGTATTCCTCGCAGTAGTGCGAGGTTTTAACTTGAAATAACGTATAATGCCTATGAGGTATTGAAACACTACTAACAAAGGACATGGCTAAACGGAAAGGCACTTGAAATAACGTATAATGCCTATGAGGTATTGAAACAGATACGCTATATTGAGACAATAGTTTCACACTAACAAACTTGAAATAACGTATAATGCCTATGAGGTATTGAAACGGGCTCTTTTCCGCTTTTATCGTGCTTTGTATTTCTTGAAATAACGTATAATGCCTATGAGGTATTGAAACGCGAGGAGCTTACACTTTAAAGGATTTTTGCGGACTTGAAATAACGTATAATGCCTATGAGGTATTGAAACACGGATAATGTTTTTTTCAGGCCTGTGAATCCTCCTCTTGAAATAACGTATAATGCCTATGAGGTATTGAAACACTCGGGTTGATCTGGCGTGCGACGATTATACTAATCTTGAAATAACGTATAATGCCTATGAGGTATTGAAACCCCATCATTGCATCTTGAAGGTCATCGTCCAAGTCAGCTTGAAATAACGTATAATGCCTATGAGGTATTGAAACGCCTAGCGGCAAGGCTAAAGCCTCCGATTCCGCCACTTGAAATAACGTATAATGCCTATGAGGTATTGAAACAGAGAATAACACGAGATTAGAAGATATCATGATGCCAATTCTTGAAATAACGTATAATGCCTATGAGGTATTGAAACCAATCCCGTATATTGCAAGACATCGACAACAACTTGCTTGAAATAACGTATAATGCCTATGAGGTATTGAAACACCCCTAACGATTTGGCAATAACGGAATCAGGGACTTGAAATAACGTATAATGCCTATGAGGTATTGAAACGTACTCATGGTTGTCCTTATGTTTGCATAGATGGGGCTTGAAATAACGTATAATGCCTATGAGGTATTGAAACCAATTTGTACTTACATCCTGACGGCTCGGAGTACACTTGAAATAACGTATAATGCCTATGAGGTATTGAAACACGGTAACTCCCCCCAACTGGGTATTCAAGCCGGCTTGAAATAACGTATAATGCCTATGAGGTATTGAAACTTTTTTGGGAGTGTTGGCGGTGAAGTCTGGCAAGTCTTGAAATAACGTATAATGCCTATGAGGTATTGAAACGCCTTTTTCTGGTCGGCGAGGGCTTTAGCCTGTAACTCTGCCTTGAAATAACGTATAATGCCTATGAGGTATTGAAACTTCTGTGAGACCCGTAACCGTGACCGTGGCTGTAGCCTTGAAATAACGTATAATGCCTATGAGGTATTGAAACTTACGCGGAGGAGGACTTCCTCCCCAAGTATAAGGAGCAAATCTTGAAATAACGTATAATGCCTATGAGGTATTGAAACGGACCAAGAGAGCGAGCGCGATCACCTTATCCAACTTGAAATAACGTATAATGCCTATGAGGTATTGAAACGGACTGCAATCAACCCCGAAAAACCATCTCCTTTGCTTGAAATAACGTATAATGCCTATGAGGTATTGAAACAAACTTTGATCCACTTCTGGGCTTTACGTTCCCATCCCCTTGAAATAACGTATAATGCCTATGAGGTATTGAAACTCGATGTTCAATCCTGATTTTTTCTTCTTTTTCCAAAAACTTGAAATAACGTATAATGCCTATGAGGTATTGAAACGTTCGTTCCTCGGGTGACTCCCAACGGTTGTTATCTTGAAATAACGTATAATGCCTATGAGGTATTGAAACACTCCCATCCAGACGTTGGTGAGGGGGTAGGGAAAGCTTGAAATAACGTATAATGCCTATGAGGTATTGAAACCTTTTATCCCTTTTGAGGATAGATTGTGTCTGCCTTGAAATAACGTATAATGCCTATGAGGTATTGAAACATAATTTCTAATACATATCTTTTTCTCGCAACATTTTTGCTTGAAATAACGTATCGTCTGTGTCAACTCAAAACTTTTTCAAGGCTAGACCATAGTCTACTTTGGCATTATGTCGAGGATCAACGGGGATGTGGGGGACGATTTGGACTTGCTGGAAATGCGCCCAGTCCAAACGGGCGAGGAAGGGGCGCAGGGGTGAGTAAGGGGTGAGTAAGGGGTGAGGGGGCCAGTCTGAGGACTGGTGGCGGGAAATAATACCGAAGCGGGGGAAAAAGGACAATAACAGTCGCCAGAGGAAAGACTTTAAACCCCAACCCTTGGGGCTTAACTCTAACACTAACACCCGTTGCCCCCGACGGGAGAGCAGGAAGGAACGCACCACAGCCGGACATTCCGCCAAAACCCCCGCCACCCCTAGGGGATAGAGAATGCCCTGTTCATCTGCCACACAGCCTACACAGCGCCCCAATAACCATAACTGCCCCTCGTTGTCCCGATAACCCATATCTCCCGTCCGGTGCCATACTTGCTCCCCGACCCTAAATTTCGTCGTGGGATTGCCATACCCGCGCCAATAGCCCCCCAAAACATGATCCCCACTGACGACAATTTCCCCCGCTTGGTGGGGGGGTAAACAGTGGTCTTGAAATTCCCCCACCGTGAAAGGCCCCAAGGGTTCTCCCCAACGGGGGGGGATGATGGCCAAGTTCAGGACAGGCTTTCCTAGCAGTAATCCTCCCCCAGCGGCCATTTTTTGCCAGTTTTGAGGGGAAACTGTGCCATAATCCACCCTCGCCATCGGTTCGGCTTCCGTTGACCCGTATAGACCGATTAAGGCGGCTTGGGGGGCCATCTGTTGGAGGGCTTGGACGGTGGGGGGAAAAATGGGCGCACCTCCCATAAAGACCTTTTGTAGGGAAGGGAAGGTGAGATGGTGCTGGTGGCTATAGTGGCTGAGGCGGTCAAGGAAGGCGGGAGAGGCAACTAATCGCGTCACCTGATGCCGCTCTATTTGACGCAGGACGGGCTTAGGGTCGATTTTCGCCAAAAACTTCAAATTTCCGGGGGGAATGATGCTGGTGACTCCAGCCGCAAGGTTGGCGAGGATGAATATGGGGAGGGTGCAGAGGTCAATTTGTCCGGGTTGGAGGGTGAGGATGTCTTTTAGGATGTGGTACTGGTGGAGTAAAAAGCCGTGACTGCGGAGGGCGGCTTTGGGCTGTCCGGTGCTACCACTGGTGAAGGTGAGGAGGGCGGGGGAGTCGGGGGTTAAATCGACGGGGGCGGGGGTTTTGTGGTCGGGTGGGGGGAGATGGTGCCAGGAGAGGGTGTCAGGGATGGGGGGGCCGATGGCGATTTTTAGGGGGATGCGACGTAGGGGGGCGGAGAGGGGGAGGAGACTGTAGGCTTTACTGGTGGCGATGAGGGCGTGGGGAGGGAAGAGACGGCAACAGTGGTTAATGTGGGGGATGCCTGCGGCGGGGTCGAGGAAGAGGGCGACGAGGCCGAGACGAAAGAGGGCACCGAGGATGATATAGAGTTCGGCGGAGAGGGGGTGGAGGATGAGAACGCCTTGGCCGGGCTGAAGGTGTTGGCGTTGTAAAAAAATAGCCACCCGTTGCACCTGGGCATCAAGTTGGGCAAAGGTGAGACAACGGGGGCGTTTTAGGGAACTATCCCAGAGGGCAATGGTTTCTGGGGATTGGTGAACGGGGATTTGCAGGAGGTCTACCAGATTCATTAGACGGGAACTTCTAGTTTAGATTTCCCGGCTAGGCCGAAGGCTTCATGAATCACTTTGAGAGCGGTCACGGCTTGTTCTTCGGCGACGACGCAACTAATTTTAATTTCGGAGGTGGCAATCATTTGAATGTTGATCTGGTGTTGGGCGAGGGCCTCGAACATTTTGGCGGCGACACCGGGATGACCGACCATGCCTGCCCCGACGATGCTCACTTTGGCGATCGCACGATCCACCGAAACTTCCCCAACGCCCCACTGGGAGACTTGGGCGGCAAGGAGTTGCTGGGCTATTTCTGCATCCCCTTGGGCGACAGTACAGGCTAAATCTCGGGTGGGTGTGCCGTTGATAATGCGACAGCGTTGGGACTGAATAATCATGTCTACGCTGATGTTTTCTTGGGCGAGGAGGCCGAAAATTTGGGCGGCCATCCCCGGTCGGTCGGGGACATGGCGCAGGCCGAGACGGGCTTGATTGCGGTCTAGGGCAATGCCTCGCACCGGGGGGGCGGTTTTGCCGTTGGGGGCGGGGGGGTGAGTTGGACGGGGGAGGTGTTGACCCCAAAACTTTGACAGAGGGCTTGGATGGCGCGATCGCAATCTACCGCATCAATCACACAACTCACCTTAACTTCTGAGGTGGAAATCATGCGAATATTCACCTTTGCCTGGGCCAGCGCTTGGAACATTTGGGCAGCAATCCCCGGACGGCCAATCATCCCCGCCCCCGCAATACTCACCTTAGCAATAGTGCGATCAATCATCACCTCCGCCTCATCGGGGGCGCTGGAGGGGTGGGATCTTAAAACAGGTGCGATCGCCTCAGCCACCGCTTCCGCCTGTTTTAACATCCCTTTAACCACCGTGAAAGCAATATCATTGCTATTCCCCTCATGAATGGACTGGATAATTAAATCCACATCCACATCTTGGCGGGCAATTTCCCCAAACAACTTGGCCGCAATCCCCGGACGGTCTGGCACCCGCAACAGGGCAATTTTCGCCTGGGCTGGGTCAAACTCAATAGCATCCACCGCCTTAGTAATTTCCAGATTCTCCAAAGAGCGAGGCTGGGGTAAGCCCGACACTACCCGCGTTCCGGGGTCATCCGTCCAACTGGACAACACCACTAAAGGAATGCCATAGTTGCGGGCAATTTCCACCGCCCGAGGATGTAGCACCTTCGCCCCCAAACTGGCCAACTCCAGCATCTCATCGCTAGTAATTTCATCCATTAACTGGGCTTCCGGCACAATGCGGGGGTCAGTGGTCAAAATCCCCGGCACATCGGTATAAATTTCGCACTGACTGGCCTGTAACGCCGCCGCCAACGCCACCGCCGAAGTATCCGACCCCCCCCGCCCCAAGGTGGTGATCTCCATCTCATCCCCTTCGGTAATGCCCTGAAATCCAGCCACTACCACCACTTTGCCCTCATCCAGATGTTTGCGCATCCGTTCGGTTTTAATATTCAAAATCCGCGCCCGACTGTGGGCAGTTTCCGTCACAATGCCCACTTGCGCCCCCGTGAGGGAGATAGCAGGCTGTCCGAGAGTTTGCAGCGCCATGCTTAACAAAGCAATAGAAACTTGTTCCCCCGTCGAAAGCAACATATCCATTTCTCGACGACTGGGAGAGTCCGTAATATCATGGGCTAACTTGACCAAAGCATCGGTGGTCTTACCCATTGCCGACACCACCACCACAACAGAATTTCCCTTTTGTACCGTCTTCTGGACTCGTTCTGCCACCGCTTGAATCCGTTCTACTGTCCCGACGGAAGTTCCCCCATATTTTTGAACGATGAGTGACATAATTCTCAGACTCCTCTGGTGCCTCGCAATCATTGGTGCTGAATCACTTTAGCAAAGTTAGTTCAGAGAAACCGCTTAATTTTACATATTTTTGGGATTAAGCCCGGTCTAAGGGGTTTTTGTTGGTTCTTTTGTTCTAAGTCAAATTAGCCCAGGTCGGGAAAAAGGTTATTGCCATCTTCCCCGGAAAATTTGACCAACTCTTAGAACAAGCCCTTTTCCGCTCCACTGAACCCAAAGTTCATATGATTGCTCAAGTGAGCTATGATCATCGCGAACTCGCCTTAACAAAAATGTTGCGGAATTCCCCTTCCTCGCTTGCAGGGAGGGGAGGGATAGCAACCCAGTAATAAACTGAGCGACAGCGAATCCTTAGATAAAATCCTTCCCGGTAAACCACAAAAGGAGGAACAGCCAATGGACTACAGAGAACGAATTACCCTAGAACCGGGTAAACGCAGTGGTAAACCCTGCATTCGCGGTATGCGGATCACTGTTTATGATGTGCTATCTTATTTAGCCTCTGGCATGACTTACCAAGAAATTTTAGACGACTTTCCCTACCTCACCCAAGAAGATATCTTGGCTTGCCTCAGTTACGCCGCCCATCGGGAACAACAAACCCTACTGGTGCAAGCATGAAGCTGCTATTTGACCACAATCTTTCACCTCGGCTAGTACAACGACTCGCTGACCTGTTTCCTGAATCAACCCACGTTTACTCCAATGATCGCGAGGTTTGGGATTATGCCAAGCACGATGAATTCATTATCGTCACCAAAGACAGCGATTACAACGAACTCCTCACATTAAGAGGCTTTCCCCCGAAAGTAATTTGGATTCGTCGTGGCAACTGCTCTACCACAGACATTGAAACAATCCTGCGAAGCGGCAGATATTCAAACCTTAATCACTGACTCTACCCTAGGCATCTTGACCCTCTACTAGCAATTGAGAATGACCGTGCTGAGAGATGAGAGGTGCAAGTTGACCGACGACCTGAATTAAAAGAGCAGCCGCTTCCTCAATCTCAGCTGGGGTGGTAAATTTCCCCACACTAATCCGCAAGGCGCTGTCAATTTGTTCTTGGGGCAATCTCAAATTAACCTAGGTGTGGACTGGTTCTCCGGTTGAAGGACGATTGACTCAGAGTTTCCTCCTCTGGGCAAATTCCATTGTACTAGATAAGAGAGGAAGGAAGGGAAGTGACCACCGTCCAACGCGGTAGCAGGTTCATGTGGACTTATTGAAACTGATATCTCTTTTCTGTCACTGTGGGGCAGGTAAACATGAAAAAAATGATAGAATTGTCCATTAATCTAAACCACAAAAATACGATTTTACAGTAGGGAGTTTGACCTTTGAACAAATTACAAAGACTAACCCTGAATGGCTTCAAATCCATTAAAGAGATGGATCTTCAACTGGATTCTTTAAATATATTAATTGGCGCAAATGGGGCGGGTAAAAGTAATCTTATCTCATTCTTTAAAATGCTGAACGAGATGATGGCAGGTCGCTTTCAGCAATACATTGGAACATCAGGACGCGCCCAGTCTCTCCTACATTTTGGCCCCAAAATAACACCTCAAATTGAGGCAAAGCTGCAATTTCAGGTTGAAAATGGACTGGACAGTTACCACCTCCGATTATTTCATGCCGCCGGGGATACGCTAATTTTTGCTCAAGAAACCTTGAGTTTTTTAGCAACAGGTTGGGCAGAGCCAAGAGTTGATGAATTAGGGGCAGGTCATCAAGAAACCAAACTGATCAAGGCAGCAGAGGAAGGCGAACAAACAGCTAAAACCCTTAGATATTTACTGAACCGTTGCCGCGTCTATCATTTTCATGACACCTCATCCACAGCAGATGTTCGTCAATCTTGTTATGTTGGGGATAATCGATGGTTAAAACCTGATGCGGGGAATCTAGCCGCCTTGCTCTTAAGATTTCGTGCAGAAAATTCAAGTTTAGCTTATCAGCGTATTATTGGCACAATTCGTCTGATTGCTCCTTTTTTTGATGATTTTGTTCTAGAGCCAGATGTCTCTAATCGTGTCATGCTGAACTGGAGAGAAAAAGACTCAGATCGGGTATTTGGCCCCCACCAGTTTTCAGACGGGACTTTACGCGCTATCTGTTTGATCACATTGCTCTTACAACCAGAGGACGAACTACCGGAACTCATTGTAGTTGATGAACCTGAGTTAGGACTTCATCCTTATGCCTTAAATATTGTAGCTGATTTATTTAGTCAGGCGGCACTGCACACACAAATACTGATTAGCACTCAATCTAGTTCTTTTTTAGATAATTTTGATCCAGATGATGTAATCACAGTGCATAGGGAGGGTAAAGCTTCTCTATTCAAACGATTAACCTCCAAAGAACTGGACGATTGGCTAAATGAGTATAGTTTAGGTGAAGTTTGGCAAAAAAATGTTATTGGTGGAGGCCCTCATTAATGGTGCGTCTTTATCTATTTGCTGAAGGACAAACTGAGCAAACCTTTGCGGACAACTTAATCAAATCACACCTGTCTCAGTATGAAGTATTTTTGCATAATCCGATCCTCATTGCTCATGCTAAAAAAAAGGGTCGTGTCCATCGTGGAGGAGGTCGTCAGTATACGCCTATGAAGAATGACATTATGCGGTTTCTTAAGCAGGAAAAGTCTTCTGATGTTTTCTTCACAACTATGATTGATTTATATGCTATTTCTCCCCAGTTTCCCGGATTAGCTGAGGCTGAACGTATACGACAAGATCCAGTAAAGCGAGTTGAATTTTTAGAGGAAAGATTTGCTAAAGATATTGATGATCAACGTTTCATTCCTTACCTTCAGTTACATGAGTATGAAGCCTATCTTTTTTCTGATCCAGAGTGTTTTGAGTATCTGAACGAGAGCAATCCAGAAGGGATTAAAACCCTTCAAAGGGTTGCTAGGGAGTATCAAAGCCCTGAATTCATCAACGACGGGCAGGAAACAGCGCCTAGCAAGCGGATTATCGCTCAATTCCCTAGCTATGGCAAGGCGAAATCTACTTTCGGACCACAGTTAGCTGAAAAAGTTGGGCTGTCAGCTATTCGGAACAAATGTCCTCATTTCAACCAGTGGTTATTACAACTGGAGTCTTTAGGGAGTTAATCGGGGAGGGATTCACGGCTATCTATAGCGAATCGCCGAAAATTCTGGCCGTTGCCTTCTACAAAATGGGAGATTGGATATATTCTTAAGTATTCACTTTGACCCAAATCGTTATGAAACGCCGATTATTTCTATTTACCCTAGGTTTCGCCGCTTCTCTGAGCATTGGTGCGATCGCCGGATGTACCAATCAAACCGCTACAACCGAAGACGGGAAACCCATTCTCGTTATGGCCACTTCTGCCGACTACCCCCCCTATGAATTCTACGAAACTGGGCGGGGTTTAGGCGAACCTGTAGGCTTTGATATTGATATTGCCAGATATATCACCGATAAGCTGGGTTATGGCCTACAAATCAACGACATGGACTTTAATGGTATTATACCCGCCCTACAGTCCAAGCGGGCCGATTTTGCTATGGCTGGCATGACTCCCACAGAAGAACGGAGACAAAGTGTTGATTTTTCTGATGTTTATTATGAAGCCAAAAACACCATTGTTGCTCGGGCCGGGAGTGGTTTCAAAACCTTTGAAGATTTAGCTGAAAAACGGGTCGGAGTACAGTTAGGTTCTACCCAAGAACAAACCACCAAAGAACAAGCTAAAGAATTTCCCACCATGACGGTAGAATCCCGAAACCGAGTAAGTGAAGTAATCCAAGAAATTAAAGCGGGACGCATTGACGCGGCGATTGTAGAAGATACCGTAGCCAAGGGCTATATTCAAAATAACCCAGATTTGGAATTTACCACCATTGAAAATCAAGAGGCCGCCGGTTCAGCTATTGCCTTCCCCCAAGGTTCAGAGTTAGTGGAAAAGTTTAATGAAGTCTTAGCCGAAATGCGGGAAAGTGGCGAATTAGACCGACTGGTTCAAAAATGGTTTGAGGATTACTTCGCCGAACAAGAAGCAGGGGAGAATCAATAGGTCTGATGAATAATATTTTGTGGGGAGTGAATGGACTAATGCCATCGAGTTTAATTTTAGCACAAATGAATCTTGATTTTGCTCGTATTGCAGAGTCCATCCCATTTATTTTGACCGGGCTGAATGTCACCTTACAATTTACCTTAATTTCAGCCATTCTGGGGTTTATTTGGGGGACTGTTTTATCCCTATTTAAAATTTCCAGTTTTAAGCCCCTCTACTGGTTTGGCATGGGTTACACTTCCATTTTTCGGGGAACTCCTTTGCTGGTGACACTCTCCCTGATTTACTTTGCCACGCCCCAATTAACAGGTTATAACATTTCTGGATTTGAAGCGGGGATCATTACCTTTACCCTCAATTCTGGGGCTTATATTTCTGAGGTGATTCGGGCGGGTATTTTAGCTGTAGATCGGGGACAAGCTGAGGCGGCGATGTCTTTAGGGGTGCGATATAAACCTATGATGTTAGATATTATTTTACCCCAAGCAATTAAAAATATTTTGCCAGCTTTGGTCAATGAAAGTATTGCCCTGTTGAAGGATTCAACCTTGGTGTCTACCATTGGGGCGCAGGATTTATTACGACGGGCGCAAATTGTGGGGGCGCAAAAGTATGTCTACTTTGAACCGTTGCTATTAGTGGCGGTGATTTATTACGCCATGGTGATGATCTTAACGGTGGGATCCGTCATCTTAGAAAATCAGTTACGCCGGAGTAGTTAAGGGAGGGAAAAAATGGTTAAAGCTACAACGGAGCAATCGATTGCTATTCAAGTGGATCGACTGTATAAATCCTTTGGGAGTTTGAAGGTTTTACGGGAAATTACCACAGAAATTAAGCGAGGGGAAGTTATCGCCATTATTGGCCCTTCGGGCTGTGGAAAGTCTACCTTTTTGCGCTGTTTAAATCTGCTGGAGATGCCTACATCGGGTAAGATTTATATTGATGGGGAGGAAATTACAGCCCCTAATGTGGATGTGATGAGGATTCGGCAAAATGTGGGCATGGTGTTCCAACATTTCCATTTATTCCCCCACATGACGGTTTTACAAAATGTGATGTATGCCCCCCTTAAGGTGAAGAAAATGCCCAAAGCGGAGGCCAGTCAGAAAGCCCTGACGTTGTTAAAGCGGGTGGGTTTGGAGGAAAAGGCGGATGTCTTTCCCTCTCGTCTGTCTGGGGGACAAAAACAACGGGTTGCGATCGCCCGCGCTTTAGCGATGGAACCCGATGTTATGCTCTTTGATGAACCCACCTCCGCCCTAGATCCGGAAATGGTCAAGGAAGTTCTCGACGTGATGAAACAAGTCTCTGAAAGTGGGATGACGATGGCCATTGTCACCCATGAAATGGGCTTTGCGCGGGAAGTGGCCGACCGGATTTTCTTCCTCGATGGGGGGAAAATTGCCGAAGATGCGCCCCCTGACGAGTTTTTCAGTTCCCCCAAAAGCGATCGCGCTCAACAGTTTCTAGAAAAAGTTCTCTAGGTCTTGATTTTTTAGTCAATTTTCGTCACAATAAGCCCAAGGTGGTTCTCGCCCCCCTTGGGTGGATTGAGGCGAAACTACTAGAACTTGACTGCTAGAACTTGAACGTTTGTCACAGAGGCATTAATGGCTACGATCACCAAAAACCCCGAGAAAGACAAGGCCTTGAAAGCCGTCCTGAGCCAAATAGAACGCAACTTTGGCAAGGGCGCGATTATGCGGCTAGGGGATGCAACGCGGATGCGGGTAGAAACCATTTCCACCGGGGCGTTAACCCTTGATTTAGCCCTAGGGGGCGGACTCCCCAAAGGGCGGATTATTGAACTCTACGGGCCTGAAAGTTCTGGGAAAACCACCTTAGCCTTACACGCCATTGCTGAAGTCCAAAAAGCCGGGGGAATTGCCGCCTTTGTGGATGCAGAACACGCCCTAGATCCGGCCTATTCGTCGGCTTTGGGGGTGGATATTGAGAATTTATTAGTCGCCCAGCCCGATACTGGGGAATCAGCCCTAGAAATTGTCGATCAACTGGTGCGTTCCGCGGCCGTGGATGTCGTCGTGATTGACTCGGTGGCGGCCTTAGTTCCTCGGGCAGAAATTGAAGGGGAAATGGGGGATACTCAAGTGGGGTTACAAGCCCGCTTGATGAGTAAAGCCTTGCGGAAAATCGCCGGAAACGTCGGGAAATCAGAATCGACGGTGATTTTCTTAAACCAACTGCGCCAGAAAATTGGTGTCACCTACGGCAGTCCAGAAGTCACGACGGGGGGAAATGCTCTGAAGTTTTACGCTTCTGTCCGCTTAGATATTCGGCGGATTCAAACCTTGAAAAAGGGGAGTGAGGGGGAATATGGCATCCGTGCCAAGGTGAAAGTGGCGAAAAATAAAGTCGCCCCTCCCTTCCGAGTCGCGGAATTTGACATTATTTTTGGTCATGGCATCTCCCGCATGGGCTGTATGTTGGACATTGCCGAACAAACCAACGTTGTCACCCGGAAAGGGGCTTGGTACAGCTACAAAGGGGAAAACATTGCCCAAGGGCGTGATAACACGGTGAAATATTTGGAGGAAAATCTAGAAGTAGCCGCGAAGGTGGAACAGGAGGTGCGGGAACAGTTACAGGTGGGGGTTCCTATTGATGCTACCTCCCTAAAGTCCTCGAAACGGGGAGATGATGGTGAGGGAGGGGCTGAGGAGGAATAGGGAGTCGGGAGATTGCCGCTCCCTTGCTCCCCTGCTCCCTACTCTTCACTTAACGTTTTCCCCTCGTGTTGGTCATGATAAAAACGGTCTAACAACTCGGCCTGTTGTTCTGGGGTGAGTCCACCGGGGGCGGTAGGGGGGAGGTAATCATCCCAGCCCATCATATCCGACTGGTCAAACAAGGGATTTGTGGGTTCATCTTTGATTTTGGTTTTGGGGATGCGATCGCAACAAGCGGTTTTATGAATAATGTGCCTCTGTTCCAACATTCTGGCGACATCAGGGGAAACAGCAGGTAAATATTTTTCTTCCCGACAAACAAAGAAAGAAAACACTAAACTCCCTAAACGGATATGATCCCCCTCTCGTAATAAAACCCGATCTTGCACCCATTCATGATTGACAAACGTCCCGTTTGTACTGTTGAGATCGTAGAGATAAAACCCCTCCGTCGGGATATATTGAATGGCAGCATGATGTCGAGACAGATGTTCGTCTGGAATGGATAAGACTAAATCCTGACCTCTGCCAATAGTCCAAATGCCCTCACTTTGAAAAAATTTCTGCATCACCCCACAGCCTAGATTACTCATTAAATAGGTTTGGGAGGGTTCAATCACAGCAATTACATGATTCTCTGACCAAGTAGCTAAACCGGAATCTCCCGCAATTTCGAGGTTGAGAATTTCATCCAATAACCCTCGATTTTGTTCATACAGCTTGAGAAAAATTTGATAGAGGCCGAGTTTTTCGTCAATATGATTCATGAGATGGAAGCCCCGCTAAATCGTAGATTACGAGAAAAGGCAAGAGGGGGTATGTTTCCAATGTATCAAGAATCAATTCCCCATTGCCAATCCTCTGTTCTGGGATAGGTTCTTTTGGCGTGCAATACTTGAGATGCTGAAAGGATTAAAACCCTTTGGTTAAGATTTATGCTCTTTTCTTTGTTCCCAGCGATACAAGCTGACCATCAACGCAACCACACCGATTTGTAGAGCAAAATTGGGTAACGCAGCACCAACATCTCGACCTGCTAGGAGTTGCGTCAAAAAGATAAACGCCCCAATTAACCCGGATGCACCCAATCCGAAATAAATAAATTTGCGTAAACCTCGATAGGGTGCTTTCGCTTCTGCCTTGAGGCGTGCATATTTTTCTGGACTGATGGGGGGACGTTGGGGATGGGTCATAGGAAACACTAGGAAAGGGTTAATTTGTGGTCAGCGTCTGAGTTTGGGGGGATTGGGGTCCGATTCGGGAACAGTGGGGAAAAAATTGTTATCTTGTACTTTCTCCCAGTCTACTCTGTATTGTGGATGGGTTTTCCAATCTCGACGAATTTCCCAGAATCTGCTATAGTGAAAAACTGCAATGAATATCTGGCTTACCTAAGTCTGAGTTCAGCGCAGGTTGTGGTTCGTGCGGGAATTGGCGTGATTTTGCTTCCCTAGCTCAATTGGCAGAGCATTCCACTCGTAATGGAAAGGTTGTGGGTTCAAGTCCCATGGGAAGCTTAAACGTTTGATACAACTGGATACAACGGTTTGACAATTGAGATTTGATAATCGACAATGTTTTTTTTCCTGCCTGTACCCTGTCGCTATGACCAAAATTCTCCATGTCATCCCCTCTTTATCGCCCCTGCGGGGGGGGCCGACGGCTGTAGCATTAAATTTAGTGCGGGCTTTGCGCGATCGCGGAGTAGAAGCCGAAATTACCGCCACCAATGATCATGGCCCTGGGGTGTTAGAGGTGCCGCTGGGGGAACGGGTGGACTATGAAGGAGTTCCGGTGTGGTTTTTCCCCCGCTTTAGTAGTCCTTTCTCTCAAGTGAGTTTAGGGGGAGATCGGGGGTTTTTATTCTCCCTTGCTTGGACAAGGTGGTTATGGCAAAACCTGCATCATTACGACGTTCTGGATCTCCATTATCTCTTTTCCTACGGCTCCAGTTGTGCAGGTGCGATCGCCCGTCAACAAAAAATTCCCTACACCGTCCGCAGCATGGGACAATTAGCACCTTGGGCTTTAGCCCAAAGTCGCCGCAAAAAACAAATGTACGCCCAACTCCTCGAACGTCGCAACCTCAACCAAGCCGCCGCCGTTCATTGTACCTCCCCCGGAGAAGTGGAAGACGTGCGCAACTTCGGCATTACCGCCCCCACCCTCACCCTCCCCTTGGGGGTAGAATCTCCCCCCCTCTGGCCCGATGCCCCGGAAAAACTCCGTCAAACCTACAATATCCCGCCAGAAACCCCCATTATCCTGTTTTTATCCCGTTTACACTACAAAAAACGCCCAGAATTACTCCTAGAAGCCCTCCATCACCTCGCCCCTCGTCCTCCCTTCCATTTACTCCTCGCCGGATCAGGAGATGAGGACTATGTAAATCAGATTAAACAACAGGTGCGGGACTTACAACTACAAGACTGTACCACCTTCACCGGATTTGTAACTGGGGAGGCAAAACAATTATTACTTCAGGGTTCCGATTTATTTGTGTTACCCTCATTTTCAGAAAACTTTGGCATTGCCGTAGCCGAAGCCATGGCGCATGGACTACCTGTGATTGTCACCCCAGAGGTACAAATTGCCCCCGATATTATCCAAGGAAACACCGGGCGGGTGGTATCTGGAGCCGTTGAACCTTGGGCTAGTGCGATCGCCGAATTACTGGCCTCTCCCACCCTGCGTCAAACCTTGGGAGCCAATGGCCGCCATCTCGGACAATCCCGTTACAGTTGGCAGGCGATCGCAGAATCTCTATTAACAGCCTATCACGCCATTATTCAGCACCAACCCCTCCCCCAACCGTAACCATTTAAGCCCCCGTTGATTAATTATTAATCCCCTATTCCCCATGTCCTACTCTCAGCGTCTACTCCAACAGGGAACATCCCTCACCCGTTTAGCCCATCAATCCCGGTTTAAAGTAGTCTTAGACCTCTTAGAAGAGACTTGTTATGAAAAAGCCTTAGACTATGGTTGTGGAGATGGTTGGCTGTTAAAAACCGCCTACGAACAACAACGGATTAAAACTGGGATTGGCGTTGATGTAGATGATTATATGCTCAACGCCTGCGCCGAAAATTTACAAGGCATTGCCGATTTACAATATTGTTTTCCCCACAATCTAGCCCAATTTCTGGAACCCCAAAGTTGTGATCTCTTTGTTTGCACAGAAACCCTAGAACACGTTAACAAGATAGAACAGGTTTTTGATTTAGTTTTACCCTACTGTAAACCCCAAGCCACCTTTATTATTTCCGTTCCCCTCGAAGTTGGCCCATCCTTACTTTTTAAACAAATCGGTCGTTACTTTGCTAACTTAAAAGGGAATTACGGTTATGAACGCTACACCCCGAAAGAACTCTTTTCCGCCGCCATTCTTTGGGACGTAGAAAGCTTTCCCTCCTCCCATAGTTTAGATGCCGAATTGAAAGGACATAAAGGGTTTAATTACCAAAAAGTTGAGCGAATTTTGCAAAATAGACTCACCATCACCCGTAAAATTTTCTCCCCCTTTCCTTGGTTTAATCACTTTATAAATAGTACCGTGATTTGGGTTTGCAAAAATCGTGATGAATGAAAAACACACTACACCTCATCAGTCAGGCTTGTAGCTTGGGTGCAGCGACAGCGAAACCCAACAAAACCCTAAACAGTCAAATCAAAACCAAGATTCTTCCCCCCAACTCACCCCCCGATATAACACCTCAATGGGAAACCTTAAGCCAATACTGACCAGTTCCACTTGTTCCCCTTGCCGATAAATAACCGTTTCCCAAAGTTCCCCTTGAGCGCGGCGACATTCAACCTCCATCTGGTCTTGAGAGACTAGAACATATTCTTCTAAGGTCGCCAGTTTTTTGTAATTAGTGAACTTAGTGCCTCGATCAAAAGTTTCAGTAGAAGGGGACAAAACTTCTACAATCAATTTCGGATAGCGTTTAATATAGCGATCTTCTCTGTCCCTTGGATCACAAGTCACAAAGGCATCGGGATAATAGAAAAAATCATCGGCATAATTTACTTTTACATTGCCAGAACGAACCGAACAGCCCTGATTGCGGACTTGTTGGCGCATTAATTCAAGAAAATTGAGGGTTAATTCATCATGATCATCACTACCACCTGTCATGGCATAGACTAAACCTTGCTGATATTCATGGCGAATATTACTATTGTGTTCAAGTTCTAGATACTCTTGGGGGCTAAAATAAACAAGATGAGCAATCATGGTGACGAAAAGTAAGGGGATGTGCAACTACAAGGATGCTCTCTCTATATTAACCACTCCCTTCTGTCTTCCCTAATCCTCAATACTCTACAACTGGAGATCAAAATGAGTGTCATTGCCCTTGGAAGTATCAATATGGATTTAGTGGTTAAGGTGCCGCGCTTGCCGAGTGTGGGGGAAACCTTAATTGGTCATGAGTTTTTCTCAGCTTTTGGGGGCAAAGGTGCTAATCAAGCGGTAGCCGTGGCTAAATTGGGGGTGCCTGTGTTTTTTGTCGGTCAAGTGGGAGACGATGATTTTGGTCAGACCTTGACTTTGGCGTTAAAAGCCTCCGGAGTGAATATTAGCGGGCTACGCACTCATCCCGAACTCCATTCGGGGGTGGCTTCCATTGTGGTGAGTGAAACGGGGGAGAATACTATTGCTTGTGCGGCTGGGGCAAATGGGGCTGTAGATGAGGTCGAGGTGGAATTTGTGCGATCGCATCTCCCGGAAACTCAAGTCCTACTCCTAGAATTAGGCATCCCCTTCCCTGTTGTCCTCGCCACCGCCCAAGCCGCCCACGAATTGGGAGTTACAGTCATTTTAGACCCCGCCCCCGCCCCCGATGGTTTACCCGACTCTTTTTATCCTCTGATTGATATTTTGACCCCCAACGAAGTAGAAGCCAGTCATTTAGTCGGCTTTCCCGTCGAAGACCGCCCTAGCGCCGAACAGGCCGCCCAAATTTTACAGGAAAAAGGCGTTCAGAATGTGATTATTACATTAGGAGAACAGGGCGCGCTCTGGCAAAGTTCCCAAGGCTCTTTATGGTATGATTCCTACCCCGTCACCGCCATTGATACCGTAGCGGCAGGAGATGCCTTTAATGGAGCCTTAGCCGCCGCGATCGCCTCCCGTAAGCCCCTATCAGAAGCCCTACACTGGGGCATGGTAGCCGGGGCATTATCCGTCACCAAAAACGGCGCACAGCCCTCTCTACCCGATCAGAAAACCTTCTTCAGCGCCTTGGAAAGTTGGCAGTAAATAGGGAGCAGGGGAGCAGGGGAGCAGGGGGGCAGGGGAGCAGGGGAATAGCTAAAACTCTTGACTATTCGCGACACCCGATTCCCTAGGGCGCAAGCATTGCGCCCCCACACCGACTCCCGATTCCCGATTCCCCAATCTTGACAAGTTAAGCTTGTGTGCATTTTGTCAAGTCCCCTGTTCCCTGTTCCTTTGACTTCTAACGTTGAGCCTTAACTTGTCAAGATTGCTATTACCTATTCCCGACTCCTCTCAGGCCGGGGCTTTTTCAAACGACGAGTAGACGAAGGAGGACGATTCAAAGTTTGCCAAGCTGCTTGTACCCCAGCCACCACACTGCGCGTTCTCACCTGCACATTCTGCACATTCTGACGCACATCACTAAGACTTTGATCCACCTGTTTCACCACCCCACTGGCACTATTGACCCCCTCATTAATATCATCCGTCAACTCACTAATTTCTAGCCCCGTGAGTCGAATTGCCTCCAACGTAGGGGGGAATTCTCGCCGGAGAGTATCAAACAGCTTTTCCGCACTCCGTGCCGCCCGAGCCAATTCCAGAAACGCCGGAAACGCCGCCACCAAAACCGCCGTTAAACTAACGGCCACCAATAATAAAGAAAGTCCTAACCAAAAAATAGGGTCAATCACGCTGCTCTGAAGAACTTGTAGGTTTAGCTGCAATATTGCGCATTTCGTTCAATTCTTGGGCTTTTAACTGACTCGCATCTAATCCGGCTGCGATCGCCTCCTTTAAACGTTCTAACGTCCCTTCCCAATTCTGAACCGCCGACTCCGAAAGACGATCCGCCTGGAACTGAACCGTCGTAGACAAATCCTCCGCCAACTCCGGCAAAGCATCCGCCGACTTCTTGAGAATCTGACGAGTTTCTCGACCCGAACGGGGAGCCACCAAAACCCCGACAATCGTACCAATCGCCCCCCCAAGTAAGATTCCTCCAATAAATGCCCCAGTGCTGTTTTTTGCCATAGCTTTGGTCTGTTACGCTTATCCCAATTCTATCGGAACTTTGCCGGAGGACAAGCACCTCCCCCAAAAATCACCACTCACACCCCATCAATAACCCATGATCTCTTACCGCTAATCAACAGAGGTCTAATACCGGGATGATTGGATGTTATAGCCACCAAATTGTTTAAACCCAAGTCTACACCAGCTAGATATTGACCATCAAATTTATCTGGCTCGCTAACCGTGTAAACAATCTCAATTACATAGTGGTCAAGTTTAGGGACAATTCGTACTTGGTTTATATTATTCGCCTCGGTGATCAACTCAATATTAGTCTGAGATAACTTGACAATCCCTTGATATAGCAGTGGAGAGGAGATCGCATCCTTGAGATAAATCACCACATTTCTACCACGTTCTTTATGCTTGTATCCTGAATCTCTAATCAGCCAAAACGTAGATCAGGGGGAGGGCAAGCGCCCCGAACAGCTATCCAGTCATTATTGTGCCACAAGGGCTTCTAGTATATTTACGAAAATTAGTCCCCCTGCCAAAATGTCCGACTACTTAAGGGATGTCTCCAAATCTGACGGCAAGACAAAAGCTACCCATTTTTGAGGAGCAATGGGTAACTCTGTCCAACAATTACGTTACAGTTTCAAACCCCCCATCACTTCCGCCGCCGATACCCCCCCAAAACCCCACGCCACAACTGGGGTAGCCCCGTTAACAACCGCAGAATTCGTTCCACTTGCCCCACCTGATAGCCCCACCTCGCACAAGCTAGACGAAAGACACGAGTTCCCACCTGTCCCTTAATAATCACCATCGGAGCCGGGTAAAAAATATTGTGAATCGTCCGTTCTAAATTCGTCATCACCTGAGCCGCCCCCGCCAAAGAACGACCCAAGCGCCAAATTTTCCACGCCACATAAAAATTCACCAATGCTAACAAGCAATTAAAACCCACCACCCAAAACAGCATTTTCTTCCAATACCCCTTCCCATAACAGCTTAAAATCGATAACCCACCCCACCCTGCACAGAAACCGCCGTTCCGCCCCCATTGCGGTAAGCATCAAAGGCTATTACCGCATTGCCAAAAATCACTAACCTACTATTGGGCACCGCGTAATCAATTCCCGGTTGTAACGCAAAACTGGTTTTATCCCCCACCGCAGACGGCACCCCATTACTCCCACTCCCAAAAGCCGCCCCAGCCCCAATATAAAGATCCGTTTGCCAATTCAGAGGAATATCATAGGAAACCGTTGGCACCACCGCCACAGAACGCCCCACAAAAGCTTGCGCCCGTAACGACACCGGAATCTCTAAAAACTTATAGCGAAAAGCCACCACCCCACTCACCTCTTGCCCATTACCCCCCTGATCATTCGTCATCCCAAAACCTCCCCCAACACCCACATAACTCCCATAAGCCGCTTGAGCGAAGACAGGTTTCTCCACCCCTAAACAAATCCCCATCATTCCCATAGCCAAAAGAGCCAGACGAACCCCAATCCTTGATCCTTTTGAACCTTGATTTTTCTTCATAATTCCCTTCCCTCACACCTTATGTTATATAGTCTAAACACTTCTCGCGTTGATTTTATCGAGATTTTTGACGCTTCCCGCTCCACCCCCCCCTCAAAACAACTCCCAACAACCTAAATAATAAAACGGGTTTCCTCCCCTTGTACGGCTTGCCAACTCCGAGCATCATAATAAAGATCCGCTAAGGTTATGCTATAAAGAGCCTCCTTCAATTTGTCATGAAGTCTTTGCCAAAGACTAAATGTTACCCAGTCTTCCGCCTGAGAGGTATCGGGAGTATGGCGAGGTAAAGGATCAATACTTTCTCCTACAGCCGCTAAAATTTGTCCTAGGGAAATTTGGGCGGGTTCTTGGTTGAGTTGATATCCTCCTTGGGCGCCACGAATGGAACGCACCAAACCCGCTCGACGCAGTTCAATCAATAACTTTTCTAAATAGGCTGCCGGAATATCTTGGCGTTGTGCGATCGCAGAAACCGAAGCAGGTTTATCCTCCGGTTGTAAACTCAAATCAAGCAAAGCTTTTACACTGTAATGACCACGAGTTGTTAGTTTCATCCATTGCTTCTCCTTACGGCTTCTCCTTCAAGTCTAACTATCCTCCTGACCGATAGATGGCTGATGGTTCAAAACCAAAAATGAGCCTCCCCTCCTGTCTAAAACCCCCAAATTTTGAGCCATCCCTCAAACCAGACTGCTATCCTAGCAAATTTGTTAGCTATTAACCATCCACTGTCAAGGGTTAAATGTCTCCCTCCCCTCCGATTGGTTTCCACCATTCCTTTAATTAGTTTAAAGTCTTATTGACGTTTGGACAGGTTTTATAGTTTGATGGATAGTGTTGGTGAACGCAGAGTAAAATTGTCGTTGTTACATTGTCGTTGTTACATTGTCACCCGACAATCAGCAAGCACAACAAATAAGGCAGTCATTTAAGACCTAAGTTGATGAATAAAAAGAAAAACCCCGAACCCCTGACTGGTCAAGAACTGGTAGAAAAAGTCAAAGCCCTGGGCAACCTCAGCAAAGAAGAAAAAGCCAGAGCTTGCGGTTACTATACCCTCACCAAAAATGGGATCGAACGAGTCAACATGATGAAATTCCTCAACGCCCTCATTGATGCGGAAGGCATTGAGTTAGATGGTACAACAGGCACTAACGGACGAGGAGGACGTTCGGCCAGCTATCGCATTAGTGTTCAGTCCAACGGAAATCTACTGATTGGTTCGGCCTACACCAAAAAAATGGGCTTAGAACCCGGTGATGAGTTTGAAATTTCCCTAGGACGGAAACACATTCATCTCAAACAAGTTGGGGTAAGCGGAGAAGAGTTAGAAGAAGATTAACCCCCCATCCAAACGGCTCAACTTCAGCTAGTTTTGGGGACTGTAAACTCCACAACAGGATGCTCAAGAATCTTCAGCCTTCATCAAGCCAATCCCCCAGCTACAGCCCAAAATCAGCCAAGAGAGGGGCTTTTTTCTGCGGCTATGCGTGAAGGAAAAAGCCCCTAGCCCGACAAAAAGTTAACACTTCTGAACCTAGAGTAGTGAAGAATTGTTATCAAGCGCGTTATAAAAATATAAAATCGCCATACAGCTTATTGTTCATGGTATGATACAGGGATGATCTAGAATAAAGCATTTCCGAATCTTTACATTCCCCTTAGCATTTGTCTGTTTATCAGGGAATCTTAGCTAAATAGCTCTCCCTGACTATTTTAACAGTTTGTCGTGAATGGTTTTGCCCTCATCAGCCCTTGCATTTGCCCTTTGTAAGTTGGGCTTGTTGTAAGTTGAACCTGTTGTGAGTGAACCCTTGTCGCTAAGTAGTCTAAAGTTTTTAGCCAGTTTTTGGGCTGGCGGGTTTTTGGGCTAGGGTTGTTGGGCTAGTCTTTAGACCCTTCCATACCCAACCTTCTGTTTTCCCTTGGAATTATTACAAGCACCTAGAATTTTTGTCAAGCAAAGATAGTCTGAAGATGGTCTATGGATATTGAAGCGATTCGCTCCGGTTCTCAAAAAAATTTCCCCGGAATTGATCTAGAAGATGAAGACCTGAACCACTGCCAACTAGAGCGAGTTAATTTAGCTGGAGCTAACTTAGTGGGGACAAACTTCACAGGAGCCAATTTAAGGGGAGCGAGATTAGATGGTGCCAACTTGTTGGGTGCCAGCTTAAAGGCAGCTGACTTGCGAGCTAACTTACTCGGTGCGAATTTGATGCAAACGAATCTCACCCAAACTGACTTACGAGGCAGTAATCTACGGGGTGCTAACTTGATGGGTGCAAAATTAGTGCAAGCTAGTTTAGCCGGGGCGTTTTTGAGTGGAGCTAACCTCACAGGCGTGAACTTACAAGGGGTGGATTTACGCGGGGCAGATTTACGAGGAGCGAATTTAAATAGTGCCAACTTAAAAGGAGCAAATTTAGCTCAGGCTGACTTACAAGGGGCGAGTTTAAGTGAAGCCAACTTAGAAGAAGCCGATTTAAGAGGCACTAACTTAGCCGGAGCCAATTTAGCTCGTGCAAATCTCCTTTGTGCTGAGGTTTTAGGCAGTAATTTAACTGGAGCTAATCTTGAACAAGCCTGTGTCATTGGAACTTGTCTTGCTACTCACTCTAGGGGCTAAATCCGCTCTAAGAGGCTTGTCCGGCTCATATATTAGCCTAGTTTTGATCAGTATAGTTTATGGGGGCTGACTGCCCACAATAATAGGTGTAGAAGGAGTATAAATATTATGACTGTTCATCTAGGCATTATATTTATACATTGGAACTTTAAATACCTATATAGCTGGGCTATTGTATAACTTTAAAATTACAGTCAATCCCCGGTTCATATAATTATTCCCAATTGGGAGGGAACTTATGTTCAATAAATCGGGTTTACAAGTTAAACTGATTGGCTCTTTTTCAGTCATGGGTTTGATTGTTTTCATTGTGGCGGGTATGGGTTGGTTGAGTGTCAATCGCTTAAATGAAGTCATTCAAATCTTTACTGAAAATACCTTACCCAGTATCAATGGACTCTGGAAAATCAATGAAGGAACAACCCAAATTCAGGCTTCAGAAAGAATACTCCTTTATCCGGGTTTAGAACAACAAGATCGGGAAGAAGCTTTAGGGAGAATCCGAACAGCCTGGCAACAAATTGAGGAAGGATTAGCAAATTACCAAGCAACCCCACGCACTCTAGAAGAAGAGCAAGTTTATCAAAGATTTTTAGCCAATTGGGAAGGCTGGAAACAAGCCCATCAAGAATTCTTAAGGATGGAAAACACTTATCATAGTTTGGGTTTTACCAATCCTTGGGAAGTTAAACTAAATGCTCTCAATCAAGCGGAGGAGACTCGAATAGAGCGAATAACAGCCGCCGATAATTCAATTCGTCTCTGGACAGAAATTAGTCAGCAACAAAAGAATAAAAAGAAACCTCTGTTTGACCAAGTTTCTCAAGAAATCGTTGAATTAATTAGAATAAATGAACAACTATCTAGACAAGCTCAAGAAAAAGCACAGTCCGAACAAAAATTATCAATCTTTTGGGCTTTAATTGGTGTTTTTGTTGCGCCTTGTGTAGCCATTTTTTTGGGGATTGTATTAAGTCGAATGATTAGTAAGCCTTTGTTAGAAGTAATTCAAACCATTGCCTCTTCCGTCCGTCAACTAAGTGTGAATGTTGAAGAACAGGAGCGAGTGCTAGCGGCTCAATCGGCTTCAGTGAATGAAACTACAACCACTGTTCATCAACTTGAAGTCGCCTCCAATCAATCAGCAGATCAAGCGAATCAAGCATTACAAAATGCCGAACAAGTCTTGAATTTTGCTCAAGTCGGTAGTTTAACAGTAGGAGAGACACTAACGGGGATTTCTCAAACGACAGAGGATGTAGAAAAAATTGTGGAAGGAATTCTTGAGTTAAATCAAAAACTAGAACAAGTTAATGTGATTAGTGCCTTAGTCACTGATATTGCGACTCAAACTAATATGTTAGCCTTGAATGCTTCAGTGGAGGCGATTCGTGCGCAAGCTGAGGGGAGAGGTTTTGGGGTGGTGGCGACTGAAATTCGCAAGTTAGCCGATCAAAGTAAGGAGTCGGCGGCGAAAATTACAAATTTGATTGCAGAAACTCAAAGGGTGATGCAGCCTGTTCTCAAAAGTATTGAAACTAGCAAAACCAATGCTCGCATGGGGATTCAATTATCAAAACAAACGGCGGATGCTTTCAAAAGTGTCTCCGAATCAGTTGCAGATGTGATTGCTACAAATCAACAAATTGCTTTGACGGCACAGCAACAAGCTAAGGCGATTGAAATGGTGATGCTAGCGATGAATAATATTAATCAGGGTGCGCAGGAAACGGTTGTGGGGATTAGTCAGACTCAAGGCACGGTTCAATTATTAAATCAGGTTGCGGTGGTTTTACAAGATTTGGGGGGGCAAAAAAGTTAACTTGAGAGGAAAATGACGTTATCGTTTTAGCCTAGGCTAAAATGATAACGTTACAAACAGGAAAATGACAAGTTTTTTTGACGTTTTCTGACAGGCCGTTTAAACCGCCCGTTCGCTTTTCCTCCACACACTAAAGTGACGTGGCTTTCAAGCTCTCGTCCTTTTTCTGTAAAACGGAAAAAAGAGGTCAATATTATGTTGACCTCTTGTATAAGTTGCAATAAGGAAAAATTTTATAACCCGGGCAGATTTAAACCACTGGTTAATTCTTCCATGCGGGAACGCATGGTTTCTGTGGATTTATCATAAGCGTCTTTCATAGCTGTTGTCACTAGCTCAGAGAGGGCTTGAGGACCTTGGGCAACAGCGGCTTCGGAGATTTCCACTCGTCGAGGTTCTTGGTTGCCACTGACGATGACTTTTACTGAACCATCATTACTTTGCCCCTCAATTTCCATTTGTTCGAGTTCTTCTTGTAGTTGTTTCGCCCCTTGTTGAACTTGTTGGGCTTTTTTAAATGCTTCGGTTAGTTCTTTCATTTTGCCTAAACCGAAACCGAATCCTTGTCCTTTTCCTTGGGTCATATCTCGTTTGAATGTGAAATTTTGTACTGACAGTGCTGGGCTGGATGGCTCAAGCGGGTGTTTTGACATCATTATAGATCCCCTATGGTACATCCCACCCTCTTTTAAAGGTGGGGTGTAGTGCGGCAGCTTTTAGGCTGCGTCGGGTTTTCCTTTGAGCTTCGATATCCCGTTGAATTGTACCACGGGAAACATTGCCGCCTTCGCTGAGAAATCCCAAACCAGTTGTAATTCATAAGAAATACTGATATATTCTGATGTCCATTAGGTGGATTCCTAAAGACTATAGGGGGAATATTGCGGCTCAATGTAGTGCTTCAGAACAGAGACAGTTTTTGTTCAGGTTAAACTATATTGCAGAATAGGAACAGCCTGATTCGTTGAATGTGAGGGGCGCAGATACTTGTTGACGGCTTGAGCAAGTACAGCTTTTTCCGTTGTTTTAAGAATAATCTCCGTTGCCCCAACTTGTTTCGCCCGGATACGATCAATAATGCTTTTATTTCCTGTCATTAAGACAACAGGAATGGATTTGAAATGAGGAACACGGCGTAAATGGGTACAGAGTTCATAACCATTGACAACGGGCATGACTAAATCTAAGAGAATTAAATCCGGTTTATGTTGTAAGAGGATGGGTAACGCTTGGGTTGAATCTTGAATACAAATACATTGATAGCCCAATTGAGTTAAATATTTTTCGGTTTCATGACAAATGTTTGCACTATCATCTACACAAATCACTAGAGGACGGTGTTGTTGCGGTAACTCACACGCCTTATTTACCGTGGGATTCGGTAAGTCTGGCAGGGATTTAAATTGAATGAGTTCCTGTTGCAAATAATAAAATAACGTGCGGGTAAAAATGGTGGGGGATTGTTTTGTTTTTACGACAATATCCCAGAATGTGCGCTTTCCGTTGAGTAAAGGTTGCAGGGATAACAGACTTTTACTAGATGCAGAACAAAGGGGAGGAGTTTTTAAGAGGATACCTTGATTAGAAAGACTGGGAAAAAAGTTAAAGGAATGCCATTGTTCACTTAAGGCTTTGACTTCTTTAAAAAGGGGTTTAAGTTCTGACCGTTCAAAGGTAAACTCTGGCTGATTATATTTTTCAACAGACCAGCCATTAATCCATTTATGTGTGATATCTTGCGCTTGACTTAGAGAAAACAGGATCTCTAGAAAAATGGTTTTTAAAATAGCTTTAGCTTTGGAGTAATGTAGTTTTTGCTGCTGATATTCTTGCAAAAGTACACGATATTCCCAAGGTTCTCGTTGGAAAGTATCAGATTCTGTGGGAGTCCATGAATGGTCATGTTTTCGTAACGCCCGGTACCAGCGACGAACGCGATGGGTTTGGGTGGTAGCATGGGCTAATTGGCCTTGGTAAAAGAAGAAATACCAGCGTTTATTTTGCGCAGTGAGGACTAATTGACCTGTGGCTGTTGTCTCCCCAAGTTTTTTGATCAGGGAATAAAGAAGATTCAAGGTAGAAGTTGGAGGGGTCATAGTGAGACAAGGCACAATCTGATAGGCTTCAACTTTAGAATCTTAGAAAAACAACGTGAAAAAGTTGGGAAAACTCAGGTTTAAAAGACAATTTCTTTTTTGGTGAAGGGGAGATCCTGATTAATGGCATCCATTTCCTGCTGTTCCATGTCGTTGATCTCGCCGATGTAAGCCTTGAGAATTTTCGCCATCCGGTGATCATAGAAGCGGTGCATACTGTAGTTGGGGGTGGCGGGAAATCCTCTCCGTCGCTTGTGTCGTCCTCCTGCGCCGGGGTCGAACATTTGTATGCCTTGTTCAATAGCCCATTGAACAGGGCGGTAGTAACAGGCCTCGAAGTGGAGACAGTCAAATTGTTCTAAACAGCCCCAATAGCGACCATAGAGGTTGTCTCCTTTGCGAAGACAGAAGGAGAGGCCAACGGGTTTTTCGGGGTTGCGATCGCCTGAATAGGCCGCAAACAGCACTACTCGCTCTTGATAGTTGGGATACAACTGTTCAAAAAACTGGCGCGTGAGGTATTTACTGCCCCAGTAGAACTTATCACAGGTGCTGCTATAAAAACGGTAAATCAGGGGATAGAGGTGATGGGGAATCTCCGCCCCCTCATGAACCATCATCTGTAAATTTGCTTGATCGACAGATTTCCGTTCCCGTTTAATATTTTTGCGTTGGTTGGAGTTAAAAATCTTTAAATAGTCCTCAAAGGTTTGGAAATCCTGATTTCCCCAGATGTAACTATGGTGTAACCAGCCCTGAAAACCCTGCCGTTCAATCACAGGTTTCCACTGAGGATCGACAAAGAGAAAATTACAGCCCGATAACTGATTTCGGCTACAGAAATGGTCAATTTCCGCCACCATCATCCCGGTAATAAAATCCTCATCTTCCCCCGGAGCGATTAAAAAACGATACCCCACAGCAGGGGTAAAAGGAGTCATGCCTAATAATTTGGGGTAATACTCTAACCCCAAACGGTAAGCTAAATCAGCCCATTGATGGTCAAAGACAAATTCACCGTAACTGTGACCTTTAATGTATAACGGAGCGGCGGCGATGAGTTGGCGATCGCGCCATACCGTTAAATGGCAAGGTTGCCAGCCCGTCCTTGCCGTTGCACTACCCGACGTTTCAAGATTATTCAGCCATTCCCACTCTAAAAAAGGAGTAGCCAAAGGTTGAGCGAGGGCATCCCATTCAGTTTGGGGGATTTCCGCCATCTTGTGCAGCCAAGCAAGAGAATATTGAGGAGCGACTTGTTGAACCATGACCGTCTATATGTAATCAGTGAGCCGAGATTACTTAGGGATTGTAGCAGGGGAAAACAGCAAACTTCCCATTTTGGTAGAGAATGGGAAAGAGAGGAAACCATAGTATCGATTAAACGAAGGGAGATTCCAGTGAGTGGAGGTATATACCTAGTCCAAGAAGATGACCAACTTGTAGAAATGACCGAACGCCCCTATGATTCTGAAACACTCCTGCAAGAGTTGCTAGAACGCTATCCGAATCTTTTAGCCTTACACGGGGCTGAATATAGAACTGTCCGTCATTGGTTGGTTGTACAACGGATTGGGAGCTTACCGACGGATGATCTCGGTGCAGAACGTTGGTCGATTAATCACCTCTTTCTTGATCAACAGGCCATTCCAACTTTAGTCGATGTGAGACGGGATGGGGACAGTCGCTTGCGCAAGGAAATGATTGGTCAGATGTTAGATTATGCCGCCAATGTGGGAATTTACTGGCCAGTCGAGTCGATTTTAGATCAGTTTGAGGTGAACTGTCATCGTCAAAATCGTGACCCCGAACAGGTTTTTGAAGAATTCTTTGGGGGAGACGGTGACGAGGAACAGTTTTGGCAACAAGTCAAAACTAATATGCAGGCTGGCAAAATTCGCCTAATTTTTGTGGCTGACCGGATTTCCCCAGAATTACAGCGCATGGTAGAGTTTTTGAACAAACAAATGGATCCGGCTGAAGTATTAGCCGTTGAGATTAAACAGTATATTAGCCATCAGGATGGGCTGAAAACCTTAGTTTCTAAAGTGATTGGTCAAACGGCTGAGGCCTTACAGAAAAAATCTAGCACAGCCCGAGAACGGAGACAGTGGGATGAGCGCTCTTTCTTAGAAGAATATCAAGTCCGCTACGGAGAAGATGAGGCCAGCTTAGTCGAGGACATTTATGAGTGGGTGCGTCATCATCAATCATCGTTACAAGTGCAGTGGGGAATTGGAGACTCCTACGGTGGTTTTGCCGCCAAGTTAGAAGTTAATGGTCAGATGGCTGAATTATTCTTTGTCGGGATTGATGGAATGTTGCAAATTGCCTCGGATGTCTATGCAGCCTTGCCACCCTTTGACGAGGAAACCCATTGGCATGAATTACGCGGTCAGTTAAGTGGGGTAGGTTTAGCATTACCTGTCAATCCTAATGAGCGCCGTTTACCCAATGTTCAGTTATCCACCATTCCCGATAGTGAGGCACTAAAGACGTTTTTAGCGAAGTTTGATTGGGTGATTGAACAAGTAAAATCCGCTTAGAATTCCAGAACTTGACATACTCTCCGAGCAACCCTAACGGGTATGCTGAGAGATTCTTGTTACTGGTTCAGTGACATATTCAAGTTGCCTATCCATAGCAGAGGCGATTGTCTCCCTAGTCGTTTGCTACGCAACGTTTCACGAATGGGATTTCTCCCCGGTAAGCCATCAGTTTCTGGACTTTAAGCGACACTGAATAGGCGTGGAGAATTGCGGGTCTAACGTGGGATGTCCTGCCTCACTCTATCCTCCTTGGAAAGGGGGATCCGCCAATTGTCAAAAATTCATGACATAACGATCCCCGTTGATCCCAAAATTTCGTTAAAACTCCTAAACTCTCCTAGTCCCCCCCTTGACCATTCCCTAAAAGGTTTTGTTAAGTATATGTAACAAAATAACTCCCAACACTCTAAATCAAAGGGTTCTTAAGCTCAAGAGTGTTTGCTCTTTTGGTAACAGAGCAACGTGGAGGGGTTTGTTGCCTCGGATGAGTTCTGCTCATTCCTTCTACCTACAGAGTTTGTTGATTCTGTACCTGCTCACCTTATCTTCTGACGAGTTCAGAGAAATGCTATGGCACAAGAACGCCAACCTTTAGATCAAATGACCTTACGGCAACTGCGCAAGGTTGCCAGTCAATATAATATCTCCCGTTACAGTCGGATGCGCAAGTCGCAACTTTTGGCTGCTATACAAGAGAGTGAAAACGAACAAGGGGTTGTCTCCTCCTCTGCCAACGTACAAGTTCAAACAACATCTCGTCCTCCAGAGGTTCAAGCAGACGTGGAAGCATCAAAGTTTCAAGTCGGTCAAGACGATCCCATTGATGATAATTTGGCATCGGTTGATGAAGGGTTGCCAGATTTGCCCTCTGGTTATGGGGAAAGCCTGATTGTGTTAATGCCTCGGGATCCTCAATGGTGTTATGCCTACTGGGATGTGCCGAATACCCACCGGGAAGCACTGCGCCGCCAAGGGGGGCAACAACTGGCTTTACGGATTTATGACATTACTGATTTAACGTTTGAGTTTCACAGTCCCCATAGTGTTCAAGAGTATCCCTGTGATGAACTAGCGCGGGAATGGTATATCCCCATCCCGGTGAGCGATCGCGATTATCTCGTAGAAATCGGTTATCGTTGCTTTGATGGTCGTTGGCTCGTCCTCGCTCGTTCCCATCCGGTGCGAGTTCCCCCCATCTATCCCTCGGATTGGGTGGAAGATCATTTTATGACCATTTCTTGGGAACAAGAATTACAAGGCAAGCGCGTTTTCCAATTGGTTGCTCCCAATGAACGCTACACCGGAGCTAAGAGTAGCCCCATTTACGATGAGATATTTGGCCTCTCCGAGTCCGCCGAAGCCCAACGCTTGGCCGGTTCTCTCTATGGCTCCATGCAGCAAGCACCGGAAGAGTCGGTGAGTTCCTATGTCTTCCCCTCGGGGGTTGGACAGTGGGCTTCTGGGGCTGGTAAATCCATGTCTGGTGTGGGAATGTCCGGGGCGGCGATCGCAAAATCCATGTCCGGTGTGGGAATGTCCGGTGTCGGCATGGAAACCACCATGTCCGGTGTGGGAATGTCCGGTGTCGGCATGGAAACCATGTCCGGCGTGGGAATGATGTCCGGTGTGGGCGCTGTCACTACCTCCGGCGTGGGGATGATGTCCGGTGTTGGCATGATGTCCGGTGTGGGCGCTGTCACCACTTCCGGCGTGGGAATGTCCGGCGTGGGCGCTTTAACTACTTCCGGCGTAGGAATGTCCGGCGTGGGAATGCAAATGTCCGGCGTGGGAATGTCTGGCATTGGTTTAGAAACCATGTCCGGTGTGGGGATGATGTCCGGTGTCGGCTTAGAAACCATGTCCGGTGTCGGGATGATGTCCGGTGTGGGCGCTTTAACCACTTCCGGCGTGGGAATGTCCGGCGTGGGAATGCAAATGTCCGGCGTGGGAATGTCCGGCATTGGCTTAGAAACCATGTCCGGTGTCGGCATGATGTCCGGTGTTGGGATGATGTCCGGTGTCGGCATGATGTCCGGTGTGGGCTTAGGTGTACCTACCATGTCCGGCGTGGGAATGTCCGGCGTAGGAATGCAAATGTCCGGCGTGGGAATGTCTGGCATTGGTTTAGAAACCATGTCCGGTGTTGGGATGATGTCCGGTGTCGGCATGATGTCCGGTGTTGGGATGATGTCCGGTGTCGGCTTAGGTGTACCTACCATGTCCGGCGTGGGAATGTCCGGCGTGGGGATGCAAATGTCCGGCGTGGGAATGTCCGGTGTCGGGATGCAAATGTCCGGTTATGGTCTAGGAATTCCCACCATGTCCGGTGTGGGGATGTCCGGTGTCGGGATGCAAATGTCCGGTTATGGTCTAGGAATCCCCACCATGTCCGGTGTGGGAATGTCCGGTGTCGGGATGCAAATGTCCGGTGTGGGTTTAGGTGTACCTACCATGTCCGGTGTGGGAATGTCCGGTGTCGGGATGCAAATGTCCGGTTATGGTCTAGGAATCCCCACCATGTCCGGTGTGGGAATGTCTGGTGTCGGGATGCAAATGTCCGGTGTGGGCTTAGGTGTACCTACCATGTCCGGTGTGGGAATGTCCGGTGTCGGGATGCAAATGTCCGGTTATGGTCTAGGAATCCCCACCATGTCCGGTGTGGGAATGTCCGGTGTCGGGATGCAAATGTCCGGTTATGGTCTAGGAATTCCCACCATGTCCGGTGTGGGAATGCAAATGTCCGGTGTCGGGATGCAAATGTCCGGCGTAGGAATGCAAATGTCCGGCGTGGGCTTAGGTTTAACCATGTCCGGTGTGGGAATGTCCGGTGTCGGCTTCTCTGCTTCTGCGCCCCCCATCCGTCCTCGTAAGTTCTGGTTAGTGGCTGATGCTGAACTCATCATCTACGGTGCCACGGAACCGGATGCTACTGTAACGATTGGCGGTCGTCCGATTAAGTTAAATTCTGACGGTACTTTCCGTTTCCAGATGTCCTTCCAAGATGGTCTGATTGACTATCCCATTATGGCGGTGGCGACCGATGGGGAACAAATGCGTTCTATCCATATGAAGTTCGTCCGCGAAACGCCCTCTCGTGACACGAACACGAAAGATGAGGCCGTTTTAGAATGGTTGGGCTAAGTTTGACGAAAATCTAGCCTATCATGGTCTATCGATTAGCCTCAACCCTGTGGGTTGAGGCTTTTTCAAGAAGTGAGAAATTAAGAACGGGGCGAGTCTTCTAGAATTTTGGTCAACTTTGCGAAATCCTCCCCCTAGGGTGTGGAGTATTTCCTAGGTGCTTGATTGATTGTCCTTTAATCCGTTACAACCAAGGAGTTTCCAACTTCTATGAAAATTTCTGCGATCGCCCTCAGTGCTATTTTAGGCCTAGCCACCCCCACCATTGCAGAGATGGTCGTCCCCAGTCCCGTCGTTGCTCAAAGTCGTTTACCCATTGGCACCTTCGAGAATGCTGAGTGGTCCGTCACCCTAGACTATTACAATAACGCCCTCAGCTATTACGGCCGCAATCGACGCACAGACAATGACATCTACCTCAGTGGAGCCAGCACAGGCGGGAATGCCCAACGACGAGTTTACACTTGGCATAATGGCAATATCCGCTATCAAGTCGCTTGGCAACCTGCTGATCCTAACGTAATTCGTTTACAAGTGGTAGATGGCAATGGACGCACTATCCTTAATACTCTCCTATATCGTTAAGATTGGAGATGGTACTGCACCCGAGAGGAGAAAACCGCCTCCGCTGTGCCATCCTCAGCCCGTGACTCCCCTTTTTATCAGGTGAACTACAGATTTCGACTTACTCTGGAAACATTGGGTTTTGTCCTGATGTTTCTTTCTGCTTTCCCGACACCCGCAAGATTGCCCGACTCCCATCGGACGACCCTAGGTAAACCTAGCCCAAGATTTGCGATAATGGGAACTGAATCTCAATAAATAGATCCTATGAGTGAAGTTAAAACCGTTTCAGGACGAGGAATTCCCCTCCAAGGTAATGATATTGATACAGACCGCATTATTCCGGCTCGTTTCCTGCGCTGTGTCACGTTTGACGGTTTGGGAGAACAGGCCTTTGCGGATGACCGTCAACAAATGCAGGGACAACATCCTTTTGATTTACCCCAATATCAAGGAGCTAATATTCTAGTTGTAAATGAAAACTTTGGTTGTGGTTCTTCCCGAGAACACGCCCCTCAAGCTTTATCAAAATGGGGAATTAAAGCCCTAATTGGTGAAAGTTTTGCCGAAATTTTCTTTGGTAATTGTGTGGCGATTGGCATTCCCTGCGTGACGGCTTCCCCTGAACAAGTTTCCCAGCTACAAGAGGCTTTAATGAACAATCCTCAAGGAATGCTCACCCTTGATTTAGAAGCGCTAGACGCTCGTTTTGATGGCTTAACGCTGAAGGTTGAAATGGGGGCTGGGCCGCAACAAATGCTCACCACGGGAACATGGGATAGTTGTGGGCAGTTAGTGGCGAATCGGGAGCAGATTCAGGCGACTACTGGTCAATTACCCTATCTCGCTTGGGCGTAACTAGGGTCTGCTGAATATCCCTCGAAGCAATTTTAATAGGTCTTTCGATTGGGAGCGAGAAACTGCAAGATTTTAGGGATAAATAATCAAAAAGGCTTGCCTTCATTCGTACAGTGCGGGGCTTCCCGACGATGAGCTAAATCCTCTGTTTCTATCCCTCTGGCGGTGATCGGTTGGGTTGCGCTGTCGCTCCACCTAACCGACAAAATGCTCCCCCTTAGAATTCCCCGTATTTTAGGATAAAATCAATTATTGTTGAGGTGTCGGGGGCATTAATGAAACGAGCGATTGTTTTACTATCGGGGGGGTTGGATTCTTCAACAACGGCAGCACAGGCGATCGCAGACGGGTATGAGGTGATGGCTCTTTCCTTTCGCTACGGGCAACGACACGAACGGGAATTACAAGCGGCTGAGGCGATCGCACAACATTTAGGCATTACAGAACACTACACAATTGACGTAAACTTAGCCCAGTGGGGGGGATCTTCCCTGACGGACTTCTCCCAAACACTACCGGAAGATGGGCCCCAAGCGGATGTTATCCCCTCGACTTATGTTCCGGGACGCAATACGGTTTTTATTGCGATCGCCCTTTCTCTGGCCGAAGCCAAGGAAGCAGAGGCCATTTTTCTGGGCATTAATGCGGTAGATTATTCTGGGTATCCCGACTGTCGCCCCGAATACCTCAGTGCCTATCAAACTTTAGCGAATCTGGCCTCTAAAGTCGGAGTAGAGGGGAAAGCGCCCCAACTCGTCGCCCCCCTCATCCATGATTCCAAAGTGGACATTGTGCGTCGTGCGGTAAAACTGGGGATTCCCCTAGAAAAAACTTGGTCTTGTTATGCGGGGGGAGAAACCCCTTGTGGTGTATGTGATTCTTGTCAAATCCGCGATCGCGCCCTCCAAGAAGCTGGGTTAAATTAGCCAAACTTATCCTTCTACCGGAAATTGCCATGTCTCAACACTACCATCAGGCAACTCCCAAAGATAATGGGACACTTCCCAATAACTTTTAGACGCACCGGAAAACGTTAAAACCGTCGTCACCAAAACTGGCCAAGTGGGATTAGGAGTAAGCGTCGTGACAAAAGACATCACCGTAAACCCCATAATAATGACTGAAAATATAGCCACTAAAGGCACAATAATTAAATCCATTACACGGAAACGATGTAATCGCTGGGCAATTTTGCGTAGATGATAGAGAATCGACTGGATTCGGCATGAGGTTGAAGAGAATCCATTATTTAATTTTCCGTACATAGTTAGAACCCTTGGGATAATAAAGACAATTTATTTCGCGCTAATCGAATCAATACAAGAACGACATCCCAAAACTTTTGACTAATTATTCTCTCGCAAGCGCTCAATAATTAGTGGGTTTTTGGTGGGTTTTCCCCTGTTCTGTTTCCGGAAGTCTGCAAAGAGACAAAGCCTTCCTCCCAACTTATCTCTAGAGAGGTTCTCCCAATGCAAAGATAAGCCGGATCAACAAGTCACCCCAGTTATAATCTCCACCAAGAGAGATCACCATGAGGCACTTCTAAGCCCTATCATCTATAGGTTGAATTATCTCAATTCAATCTATTGCTAGAACTTCCTTAACTAGAACAATCGATGAGTGATATTTACTGAACAAAAGTGGTTATTGATTGACAATGACCCCTCGACATCAGTAAATCAGCTTGTCTTTAATCGTCTTCTCTCAATGCTGACGGAGTTAGCTGACGGGCTAGGGTTGAGAGATTCCCTTCTGCCGTTTCTCTAGGGGTTGATTTATTGGGCTGTTGTTTTCTTGGGCTGTTGTTTTATTGGGTTAAAGTTGATCAGGTTTTACCAACCTATACGATTCAACCCATACCATTCAACCCATACCATTCAACCCATACCATTCAACCTATATTATTCGTCCTAGAGATGGCGTTACCAGATTAGCCCCGATTAAATCGGTTCCTCCGTTCCAGCTA
Source organism: Spirulina subsalsa PCC 9445 (assembly GCF_000314005.1). Lineage (NCBI taxonomy): Bacteria > Bacillati > Cyanobacteriota > Cyanophyceae > Spirulinales > Spirulinaceae > Spirulina > Spirulina subsalsa. The sequence goes on along the minus strand of NZ_JH980292.1, from coordinate 1,324,547 downwards.
TAGGCGTTTGATTTACCTATTCCTAGTAGGGCAAAAACCCATGAAGCCGCCTTAAAACGACCTTACTGAAGCCTTGCACCTATCCTAGGACTGACTCCTATTTTGGAGCTAGCTGGATTAAGCTGACTCTTGTATCGATTTGGTTCGATTGTAACATAATAAAATTCAATCTGTCAACGGTATGGCAAGAATTTCAGCCAGATTTTTGTTACCTTTTTTCACAGTCTTAACAGTGCGTAAAACTGCCCCCATTCATCCCATCCTTAGCTGCTAAAAATAAGTATAAATGCTGAGAGGATGGGAAAACCGTACCCCACCCAACCGACTATTTTCTGTAAGAATAAAAAGGTAACGATTCATTACAGATTGTCTCCTGTGGAAAATTCAGATAAAAAACGGGATTTACCAAACGATGAGCATTAAAAACACCCCCCAACGCTCTTGGACGCGGTTAGTCGGCAATATTCTGTTACTGGCTGGGACAGGCTTTTTATTAATTAACCTTTTCTTCCCTCAACTCTTTGCCTCTAAACCGCCCCAAGTTCCCTATAGTCTCTTTATTGACCAGGTGAGTGATGGAGAAGTAGCCCGGGCTTATGTCACCCAAGACCAAATCCGGTATCAACTCAAAGGAGTGGAGGATAAACCGGGGGAAATCCTCGCCACGACTCCCATTTTTGACCTGCAATTACCCCAACGCTTAGAAGATAGCGGGGTAGAATTTGCGGCAGCCCCACCGAAAGGGAACAACTGGCTAGGCAGTATCCTAAGTTGGGTGATTCCGCCCCTAATTTTTGTCGGGATTTGGCAGTTTTTCCTAGGTCGGGGGGGTGGTGGCCCTCAAGGGGCGCTATCGATTAGTAAAAGCCGCGCCAAGGTCTATGTAGAAGATGATGCCACTAAGGTGACATTTGCGGATGTCGCGGGGGTGGAAGAGGCGAAAACCGAACTAGAGGAAATTGTGGAATTTCTGAAAAACCCCGAACGCTATTTAAACATTGGGGCGCGCATTCCCAAAGGGGTGTTATTAGTCGGGCCGCCGGGAACCGGGAAAACCTTACTGGCCAAGGCGGTAGCTGGGGAGGCTGGGGTTGCGTTCTTCAGTATTTCCGGTTCTGAGTTTGTGGAATTATTCGTCGGGGCTGGGGCTGCCCGGGTGCGAGATTTGTTTGAACAGGCGAAGAAAAAAGCGCCTTGTATTATCTTTATTGATGAATTAGATGCCATTGGTAAATCCCGGGCAAATGGGGGATTTATGGGGGGCAATGATGAACGGGAACAGACCTTAAACCAGTTGTTAACGGAAATGGACGGTTTCGCGGCCGGAGGGGCGACAGTGATTGTTTTGGCGGCCACCAACCGACCGGAAACCTTAGACCCGGCTTTGTTACGTCCCGGTCGTTTTGACCGTCAAGTGTTGGTAGACCGACCGGATTTAGGGGGACGGTTGAAGATTCTGGAAATCTATGCCCAGAAGGTGAAGATCGGAAATGATGTAGACTTAAAGGCGATCGCAACCAGAACCCCCGGTTTTGCAGGCGCTGATTTAGCCAACCTCGTCAATGAGGCCGCCTTACTCGCCGCCCGTAACCAACGAGAAACCGTCAGTCAAGCCGATTTTGCCGAAGCTATTGAGCGCGTTGTGGCCGGACTAGAGAAGAAAAGCCGCGTCCTCAATGATAAAGAGAAAAAAATCGTCGCCTATCACGAAGTTGGTCACGCCCTCGTCGGTGCAGCCCTCCCCGGTGGCGGAAAAGTCGCCAAAATCTCCATCGTGCCGCGAGGGATGGCCGCCCTAGGCTACACCTTACAAATGCCCACCGAGGACCGTTTCTTAATGAATGAGACGGAACTCCGGAATCAAATCGCCACCCTCCTCGGAGGACGTGCCGCCGAAGAGATTGTTTTCGGCAGCATCACCACCGGGGCCGCCAACGACCTCCAGCGGGCGACAGATTTGGCGGAACGCATGGTCACAACCTACGGCATGAGTAAGGTATTAGGCCCCTTAGCTTACGAAAAAGGCGGACAGAATAATTTCCTAGGCGATGGGATGATGAATCCCCGTCGTAATGTCAGCGATGCCACCGCTAAGGCCATTGATGAGGAAGTGAAAGAAATTGTCGAACAAGCGCACCAACACGCTTTACAAATTCTCGGCCAGAATCGGGACTTAATGGAAACTATTACCCAACAAATTCTAGAGTCGGAGGTGATTGAGGGAGAAACCCTCACCCAGTTGTTGGGACAAGTGGCTCATTCTGAGCTTGAAACCGTTACTGTATAGGGTTTTTGGAAAATATTTCCCCATCCGGCAACTTTTTGCCCTCGGTCTACGTCTTCATAGCTGGATAGTGTCCTAGTTAGTGGCTGGGTTTCACTGGGGAGGAACAGAAGTCTAACTTCTGTTCCTTTCTTTTTTCGGGAATATGGACTGGAAACCTTGCATCCTCATCACGTTGATTGAGTCGGGGTAGTTCATCAACTGGCAGACAGAAGCCTTTTGGTACAATGGGGATATTGTATCTGGAGGATTTTGACAGATGGGCGGCATTATTGCTTTTTTGGTGACAGCATTAGTCACCGCCTTTAGTTTATTAATTATCGCTCGGTTGCCCTTTGGGGTGGAAATCGAAAGCACAGAGAAAGCCATTACCGCAGGTCTAGTTCTAGGGCTACTCAATGGTCTGATTCGACCGATTTTAGCTTTCTTGACTTTCCCGATTACCCTCCTGACCTTGGGACTCTTTACCTTGATTCTCAATGCCTTGATGTTTGCCTTAGCGGCTAGCCTAATTAGTGGTTTCCGGCTTAGATTTGGCTTTTGGAGTGCATTGCTTGGGACAGTAGTAGTCAGTTTTCTCAACAATGTATTTTTACGATTTTTGGATTCAATTTTCCCCAACCTCGTGGGCTAAATTGTCGCGATTAATACCCCTGGCCCCATCCTGACCAATCTCCTCCAAACTGGTCTAAAGAGAGTAAATGAATGATCGGATCTTGGAGGGCTTGGGTGCGGGCGGGGGCGGTATTATAACCCCAATCGGCTAGGAATAATTGGATATTCTCTAGCCCTCCGTGGGTGATAACATCTTGTAAGGCTTTGAGACGGTCTTCCACAAACCATAAACAAGGTCTAGAGAGGGGGGCATCATGGATAAGTTGCCTCAAGGTTTCGTATTTGGGGCGCTTTACTTCTTTACCCAAAATTGAGGTGCTGGGAATCTCGATTCCTTGTTGACTCAGCAGACGCTGAACAAAACGCCCTTCTTTGGTGGTGACAATATAAAGTTGTGGGGTGTTTTGACTCAGGATGTGGCGTAATTTGTCCAACACACCGGGGTAAAACTCATGGAGACTCAGCCATTCCTCTAGATTCTCCTCAATCCAGCGATCGCGCACTTTATCCACACAATGGGCGATCGCCTGTTTATCCAAACGTTCCCCCGCGACGATCTCCCCCAAGACATCGGGCCAGTGTTGGAGAATCTCCTCATCCCCCCGTCCCAGCACCAAAGCCCGGAGCAATACAGGCATCTCCCAGCCCGTCTCAATCACCGGACGCAGACGATAAAACCGTGAGGCGTACTCCCCTAAAGGCTTAATTACAGGAACAGACCACAACTGCTCATAGGCGCGGCAGGTGGTTTGAAAATACTCCCGCAACCCATCACAAACTACACCATCAAAATCTAAGGCTAAAATATCAGGGGCCGAAATACCAAATTTTGATAAACCCACTTGACTTTTCATTTATTTTTTAAAACTGGGGTGCTAGGATTCGAACCTAGGAATGGCGGAACCAAAATCCGCTGCCGTACCACTTGGCTACACCCCATTGCGTGCTTGCCTTGATCATCATAGCAGATCCTTCCGGGATTGTGTCAAGATGTTGAAAAAATTTTTTTGGCCTAGGTGTGGGGAGCAATGAACCATCATGGTAGGTGGTGACATCCTCCCGACACCGACCCTACGGGTACAGTGCGGGGCTTCCCAACGATGAGCTAAAATTCCAGAAAAAACTAATGTCCAACGATTTTTTAGAGAAAGAACGACAATTTCACGATCAATGGGCTTCGACCATTGATGTGGACGGAATCCGAGTCCGGGACTACTTTGAAGCCTGTACAGCCCCAGAAAATCGCTTTATATTGCATCATTTGGGGGAGGTGCAGGGTAAAAAATTACTTGATCTCGGGTGTGGTGCTGGGGAGAACAGCGTCTATTTTGCTAAAAAAGGGGCGCATTGTGTCGCGGCGGACTATTCCCCCGGTATGGTAGAAGTGGCGCTGCACCTCGCGGCCAAAAACCACGTTTCCATAGAGGGATCTGTTGCAAATGCGATGGAACTCCCCTTTCCTGACGAGAGTTTTGATATTGTTTACGCGGCCAATTTATTGCACCATATCCCCAATCCAAAAATCGTTTTAGGGGAAATGCACCGCGTCTTAAAACCGGGGGGGAAAGCTTGTTTTTGGGATCCCCTAAAGCATAATCCGGTGATTAATGTGTACCGCCGCATGGCCACAGAAGTCCGCACGGAGGATGAAACGCCCTTAGATATCCAGATTGTGCAAACGGTGCGATCGCGCTTTACTCACGTTCAATATGATGCTTTTTGGTTAGCCAGTCTCTGGATTTTTCTACAATTTTATCTGATTGAAAAGGTCAACCCCAATCAGGAACGATACTGGAAAAAGATTATTTTAGAACAACAACGACTTAAGCCCCTTTACACTCGCTTAGAACGACTCGATCGAGTTTTGAAGAAATTGCCTTTCTTGAAACGAATGTGCTGGAATCTAGCCGTAGTTGCGACTAAATAGGACTTGCTGCATAACTCTACTCGTTGGGCTAGGGAACAGGGGAAATTCAGGTTTTTGCCCTCAAGTCTATTTAATTTGGTATAACCCGCTAAAAGCCCTAGTAACAGTGCTTGGAGGGATATTCAGCAGACCCTAAATAGGGCTTAGGGAGAAAGACTAATTTCTGTATTACTTCCAATAGCCCGAACGCAAAATACTAATAATTAACCATAACCCGAACAAAGTGGCCACCGTGAATAACACATCACTCAGTAACGCTAACTGACGGGTATGAGCGCCCGTAGAAATGATCGCTGCGCCCATAATTAAAGACCCCACCACAATACTAAAAGAAAGACGATTGGCTGAATCATCAATGCTGCGACGTAACCCGGACAATTCACGAATTCTTAGATTCCATTGGAGTGTTTCTGAACTTAGACGATCTAAAACCACTTCAAATTGTCGGGGACTTTGTAACGATAACGCCTTGATATCTAAAGCGGCTCTTAAAGCTGTTTGCAAGGGATTGTCCCCAAACAGTTGACGACTAAATAAATCCGTCATAAGGGGCTTGAATTCATTCAATAAATTGACTTCAGGGTTAAATCCTCGGGCAACTCCTTCCAAATTCGCTAGACTTTTGGCATAGAGGCCTAAATTTCCCGGCATTCTGATCTTATTCGCCCGAGCAATCTGCAAAATCTCATAAAAGGCCTCACTGAAATTGATTTGGGACAAGCTGACGTTATAATACTTACGCAGCATTTTTTCATAATCTTGTTCGAGTCGAGCAAGTTCCGTCAATTGGCTAGATTCTGAGAGGTCTAGGGTGAGTTGACTGCATCGTTTGGCATCAAGATCCACAATAGCTAATAAAACTTCGACCAGAATTTGCTGGGTGCGGGGGTCTAAACGGCCGACCATACCGCAGTCAATGAGAGCAACTTGATCACTTTTCAAGTAAAAAATGTTGCCGGGGTGAGGGTCGGCATGAAAAAAGCCATCCACAAACATCTGCTGGAAAAAAGCCCGGAATAACAGGGTGGTGATCTCTTCTCGTCGCTTCTGTTCTCCGTCTCGGCTATAATCGGCGGGGACGATGGGGGCTTCTAGAATGGGTTGACCTTCTAGCCATTCCATCACGAGGAGTTTTTTTGTGGTGAGATGGCGGTGAATACTGGGGATTACGAGGTCTTTCGGGTCGAACCAGCGCGTTTTTGAGAGGTTTTGGCGCAATTCTTCGGTATATTGGGCTTCTTTGGTAAAATCTAGTTCAGCTTGTAGGGCTTTGGTGAATTCTTCGGCGAGGGAGACGACATCATAATCCCGTCCTACCTCGGTGGCCCCGACTAATTCCGCGATCGCCTTGATCAAGGCCGTATCTTGAGCCACAATCGTCTCAATGCCCGGTCGCTGGACTTTCATCGCCACTTCTTGACCATCTTTGAGTGTAGCGCGATGAATTTGGGCAATGGAACCGGCGGCGATGGGATTGGTATTGATGGTAATAAAGACCTCTTCAATGGGTCGATGTAATTCCTGACGGATGACCTGTTCAATTTCCGACCAGTGAATGGTGGGGACTTTGGCTTGTAGTGCCGTGAGGGCTTCAATATAACGAGGGGGGAGTAGGTCAGGACGGGTACTGAGCAGTTGTCCGAGCTTGACATAAACCGGTCCAAGTTCGACCAAAATATTGCGTAGCACTTCTGGAGGGGGAATTTGCGGTTCATCGGCTTTCCCGACGGTTAAAATCCCGCGCATATAGTCCCAACCATTGCCTAGCACAATTTCTAGGATTTCCCGTTGTCGTGCGGTGTTTTGTGTCAGTGCAAGAACCATATTGTCTTTGAATGAAGAGGGTTAACTACAGAAGCGGAAAACTTAGCCAATTTTAGCCAAAATAACTCAAATTCTCAGAAATTTGCCGAGAATCAATCAAGATTGTTAGATTCAGATGGGTCATTCGTGGTGGAGTCCAATGTCTAACGGTAGCACAGGTTAAGAAGAGCGTAGTACGTCCGATGGCTTAAAATAAACCTAGGGTATCTTGATACTTTCCCCGAGCAAGATTGAGTTAACACGGAGAGACAATGGTTCAAGCACAAGAAAAAATCACTTATGATTTCACAGTGAATATTTTGTCAGGATCCATGAAAGATCGTCAGTTTACCGGATTTTTCACCTATGACTCTTCAGCACTCCAAGGAGAGGAAGAGGAAACCATCAAAGCAGAGGAAGTAGAATTTAATTATTTGAGCCAATACCGTCGCGAGAATGCAGGACCTGACCTTGTATTCAAGCGGGGAAACTTCCAGAAAATGGTTTGGGTCAATGGGAAACAAACGGAACGCTTTGGGTTTAATGGGGGGTTTAATCGAGGGCAGTTTGGCCGAGCGAGTGAGGTTTTTATCCGACAAGGAAAGGACTATTTTGGCTATCTTGATCGGTATACTTATGTTGATGGTGCGGGAGTTATCACCTATGTTAAACGGGATTCGGTGCTATTGGGCGATCGCCAGAATCCAGAATCTGGCGATGATCCCGAGGATTCCAAAACCATTACAGAAATTCCAAGCGCGGTATTGTTACGCGGCGAGAAGATATCGGGAAAGTTGCGAATTCGGGTGATTTCTCAAGGGTACAATCGGGAACTGAATGTGCAATTTCCCCGCAGTATCCGAGAAGTTGGGGCGCTTTATGTGGTGGATGAGGTGGAATTATCCAGCAATGGCAAGTTCTACCGTACTGTGGGTCAGATTCGCCGTCTGGTTTTACCGGAAAAGGATTCGCTTCCCTCTGTTTAGGGAAACGGGAAACCGAGGGAATTGGCGATCGCCAAAATCAAAAATCTGGCGATGATCCCGACGAGTCCAAAACCGTTCAGTTTAGAGGTTAATGACACAAACCGAAAAATTAGCCCATCTTGTACCGAATTTTGATAAAAAGTTTGTGAAACAACAACATCCATTAACGGCGGTTTTAATTGTACCAACTGGAGTCGGTGCATCGATTGGGGGCTATGCGGGGGATGCTCTACCTGTGGCGCGGGCAATGGCGGAAATTTGCGATCGCCTGATCACGCATCCCAATGTCCTCAACGGCGCACAACTCTACTGGTCTAGCCCCCATCTCTTCTATGTGGAAGGCTACGGTTTAGATCAATTTGCCCAAGGCCATTGGGGCCTGCAACCAGTTCATCAGAACCGTGTGGGCTTAATTTTAGACTCCGGCATAGAACCGGACCTGCAATTGCGCCATATTCAAGCCGCAGAAGCCACCAAAGCCACCCTAGGGCTGCCCGTGACCGATTACATCCTCACCGACGCTCCCCTAGGTGTAGAACTGCGCACAGCCCCTTCTGGTGCGAGTTGGGGAACCCTTGCCCGTCCCGACAGTCTTCTGCGGGCGGCGGAACAATTAATCCACCAAAGCCGAGTTAATGCGATCGCCGTTGTTGCCCGTTTCCCCGATGACCTCGAAAGCACCGCCCTGCAAAACTACCGCCACGGTTCAGGAGTAGACCCCCTCGCCGGAGCCGAAGCCGTCATTTCTCATCTGATTGTTCGCCAATTTAAAATCCCCTGCGCCCACGCCCCAGCCCTCTCCCCCCTGCCCCTAGACCCCCAACTCTCCCCCCGGGCAGCCGCCGAGGAGTTGGGTTATACCTTCCTGCCCTGTGTTTTAGTCGGCCTCGCCCGCGCCCCCCAATTCGTCACCGCAGGTCAAAACAGAACCCCCGAACAAATTTGGGCGGATCACGTCGATGCTATCGTAGTTCCAGCTAATGCTTGCGGGGGGGGTGCAACCCTCGCGTTGAGCCATACTCTCGTCATTGCTGTAGGGGCGAATGAGACTCGGATGCAAGTCCCCCCAGAACCGTTAGGAATTAAAGCCATTCGGGTTAACTCCTATCTAGAAGCCTTGGGCGTGTTAGCTTGTTACCGGGCTGGGATTGCTCCGACAGCCCTTTCCACGATTAATGATAAATTATAAAACTTCATCACTAGCTCTTGACTACTTCTCCCGAAAACTTGTGAATCACACTCAAAAACCAGATATAGAACCGTTAACTCGTACTCAAGTCCTTGTCGCAATGGGGGTGACAGCCCTTGTCTTGTTGGTCGTCTCTCGGGTTTGGCAATACTTGGGCAATGTGTCCCTAATGCCCATTCGGTTTAATGGGCAGAGTCTCGCCGTGGGGGTGGGGATAGCCCTTGGGATTAGCCTTCTCAGTAGCCTGATTTATCGCTTCTGGGAGCCTTACCGTCGCAGCGCTAACTTTTACCTTCAGTTAGTGCTAAAACCCCTCGTCTGGCCGGATTTAATTTGGTTGGGACTTCTGCCGGGATTAAGTGAAGAGTTACTGTTTCGGGGAGTGATGTTGCCCGCTTTCGGGGGGGCTTGGCTGGCTTTAATTATCTCTAGTCTGCTGTTTGGCATCTTACACATGAGTACACTACAACAGTGGCCCTATATGATTTGGGCCACGGTGATCGGGTGTGTGTTGGGCTATAGTGCGATCGCCACTCAAAACCTACTCGTGCCGATTGTGGCGCATATCATTACTAATTTCCTCTCCGGTTTTTTATGGAAGTTTACCCACTCGGGGGGAATGGGAAATCGGCAATCTTGACCAGTTCAACCCACCCTAACCAAATACCCACAACGATGTTCACCATCATTGAGCCAGTGGGTGCGCTCAATCGTACAATCGAGCAAAACCGCGCTGAACATCTCCAACTCGTGGCCGCAGACAGTGGGGAAAGACTCCGCCACCTCAGAAATGGCACAATGATGTTCCGCCAGAATATACCCGGTTTCCTCCCCCGCTTCCTCCAGAACGTGCAACTCTGCCATATAGCCCTCTTCTTGGCGCAATCTGACCAGTTTTTCTAGGCGTTCCCGTAAAGATCCTGAGCCAATGCGATCGCGATAGTCCGCCGCCTTCCGTTCCCACTGCTTCCGTAACACCACCCCCACCTGTTCTTCCCCCACCGTCTCCAACAGCGTATCCAGAAAAGAAACCGTAAACTCCCCGTAGCGATGGGGAAACTGTTCCTTCCCGCGACGACTCAAAAAATACTTATGCTGAGGCCGCCCCATCCCCACCTGAATCAATTCATGGTGGATAAACTGGGCCGCCTCCAAATCCTTCAAATGGCGGCGCGTCGCTTGGGGGCTAATCTCCAGCGCATCCGCTAGCTGTTGAGCCGTCGCGTGACCTTGCTTGAGGAGATAGCGCAGAATATCCTGTTTTGTGGAGGCTTGCTGAGTAGTGGTCATGATTTCGTGGTTGACTGAGCGTGATGGACTACAAAAAATCTTTCTAAAGAACTTTGACAACATCTTTGTTGTTAATGTAGCCTAAAGATAGTTAAACAACCAAGGTGTTGTTTAAATCTTTCCCCTCTATACTAGACCAAAGGACAAAGAGAGATACCCCCCAAGGGGATTTACTCCCACCCTATAGAGAACACGCTAAACCGAGCCGCTTTAACCGGAGTCCCCGTAAATTCTAATCGCCGTAAATTCAATCACTGAGAGAACACCAAAAGCCCAATGACTGCTACATCTGTTAAAACCTTAGTTAACCAGCCCTACAAATACGGTTTCATCACCGACATTGAGACTGACACCATCCCACGGGGGCTGAGTGAAGAAGTAGTCCGTCTCATCTCCGCCAAGAAAAACGAGCCGGAATTCATGCTGGAGTTTCGTCTGCGAGCCTATCGCCAATGGTTAAAGATGAGCGAACCCACTTGGGCGCACGTGGGCTATCCCCCCATTGATTATCAGAATATTATCTACTACTCTGCCCCAAAAACCAAAGGCGAAAAATTAAAAAGTCTGGATGAAGTCGATCCCGCCCTCCTCGAAACCTTTGAGAAACTAGGGATTCCCTTATCTGAACAGAAGCGCTTAAGTAATGTAGCCGTTGATGCCATCTTTGATAGTGTCTCAATTGCCACCACCTTTAAAGAAAAACTGGCAGAAGCGGGGGTGATTTTTTGTTCCATTTCCGAGGCCATCCATGAGCATCCCGAGTTAGTTAAAAAATACCTAGGCTCCGTGGTACCCGTGGGCGATAATTACTTTGCCGCCCTCAACTCCGCCGTGTTTAGTGATGGTTCCTTTGTGTATATTCCCAAAGGAGTCACCTGTCCTATGGAACTCTCGACCTATTTCCGCATTAATAACGGGGATACCGGGCAATTTGAACGGACGTTAATTGTGGCCGAAGAAGGGGCTTCTGTGAGCTATTTAGAAGGCTGTACCGCCCCCATGTATGACAGCAATCAACTCCATGCCGCCATCGTGGAATTAGTGGCCTTAGATAACGCCAGCATTAAATATTCTACCGTTCAAAACTGGTACGCTGGAGACGAAAACGGCAAGGGCGGAATTTATAATTTCGTCACCAAACGGGGCCTCTGTAAAGGAGTCAATTCTAAGATTTCTTGGACTCAAGTAGAAACCGGTTCCGCGATTACTTGGAAATACCCCAGTTGTGTGTTAGTTGGGGATAATTCTGTCGGGGAATTTTATTCCATTGCCCTAACCAACAACAAGCAACAAGCAGACACCGGAACTAAAATGGTGCATATTGGCAAAAACACCCGTAGCACGATTATTTCTAAGGGAATTTCCGCCGGAAACTCCCAAAATAGCTATCGGGGCTTAGTAAAAATGGGACCCAAAGCCGTGGGCGCACGGAACTATTCTCAGTGTGATTCCATGTTAATTGGGGACTGTGCCGAAGCGAATACGTTTCCCTATATCCAAGTGGAACACAATTCCGCTAAGGTGGAACATGAAGCCTCCACTTCTAAGATTGGGGAAGACCAATTATTCTATTTTGCTCAACGGGGAATTAGTGCAGAAGATGCTATTTCTATGTTGATTAGCGGTTTCTGTAAAGATGTCTTTAATCAATTGCCCATGGAATTTGCAGCAGAAGCGGATAAACTGTTGAGTCTCAAGCTAGAAGGAACTGTAGGTTAATGGCGCAAAATTAGAGCGGTTTTACTCTAATTTTTGGGGCATAGTCTTGTCTCCTTGATTGTTAAAAAATGACTTGACAAATTGTTTAAAGTTTGCTGTAAAGCCTTGGCTATTCCAGCAAATTGGCGGGAGGGAAAATAGAATGTTTTCTCTCTTCAAATCTCTTATTTTCATCCCATACCATCATGATTCAAGAAAATAGCCCAGTTATTTTATCGGTCAAAAACTTGACGGCAAGTGTAGACGGAACTCCGATCTTAAAAGGGGTTAATTTTGAAGTGAAAGCCGGGGAAATTCACGCCATTATGGGGCGCAATGGTTCAGGGAAAAGTACCTTTTCTAAGGTTTTAGCGGGACACCCTGACTATGAAGTAACCGGGGGAGAAATTATTTTTCAAGGGGAGAATATTCTAAACCTTGAAGCGGAAGAAAGAGCCTTACGGGGGATATTTTTAGCCTTCCAATATCCCTTAGAAATTCCGGGAGTGAGTAACTTAGATTTCCTGCGGGTGGCTTATAATGCCCGGCGGAAATATTTGGGACTCGAAGAGATAGATATGTTTGACTTTGAGGATTTGATTGAGGAAAAACTGGATGTGGTAAAAATGGATGCCAGTTTTTTGAGTCGGAGTCTCAATGAGGGCTTTTCTGGGGGAGAGAAAAAACGCAACGAAATCCTGCAAATGGCCTTGCTGGAGCATAAACTGGCCATTTTAGATGAGACAGATTCCGGGTTAGATATTGACGCGCTGAAGATTGTAGCAAACGGTGTGAATCAACTGGCTACCCCAGAGAATGCTACAGTTATGATTACGCACTATCAACGGCTGTTGAACTACGTCGAACCGGATTATGTTCATGTAATGCACGGGGGGCAAATTGTCACCAGTGGCGGTAAGGAGTTAGCGTTAGAGCTAGAGTCTCGGGGGTATGACTTCTTAGACGAAGAGGCAGCAGTTGCGGGGGTAGGCGGCTAATGTCTGTTCAATTGTCTCCCAGTCCGACTGTTTTAGTCAGTGAAGCTATGACGCACGATGAGTATTTAGGCGCTTTGTTACGACAAAGTGAAGGGCAACAAATCCGAATTCATGCGGAAATTGTAGGCTGGTTGCAGGAATTGCGCCAGAGGGCGGCTTATGATGCGGCACAGCAACGAATGCCGACGCGCCAAGATGAGGAATGGCGCTTTACGGATTTGTCGGAGTTGTTGGCGACTCCGTTTGTGAAGGCTCAGACGGTGGTTCCTCAACAAAGTGCGATCGCACCCCTTACCCTAAAAGAAGCGGCCCAGAGTCGTCTGGTGTTCGTTAATGGTTTATATTCGCCGGAACATTCCGACGTTTCGGCTTTACCAGAGGGGGTTTTTGTGGGGAATTTAGCCCAATTGCCCCTGGAAGATACCTATGAGGCTATTAAGTACATTGCCCATCATGAGGGGGAGCAGGAAGTGTTTACTGCCCTCAACAGTACAGGATTCCCCGATGTGGCGGTGATTTGGGCGAAAGCCAATGTAATTGTAGAAACGCCCATTCATCTGGTTTTTGTCACCAGTGTAGAAGAACATCCCACCTTTTGCTTACCGAGGGGTTTAATTGTGGCCGAAAAAGGGGCGAGTTTGACGGTATTAGAGCAGTATAGCGTCACGGCCGAAGATTGTAGCGATCGCCCCACCCAACACCCCTACTTCACCAACAGCGTGATGGAGGTATTTGTCGAAGAAAATGCCCGGGTGAATCATACCCTCCTGCAACGGGAATCGGGGGATGCTTTCCATATTTGTAAAACCGCCGTGGCTCAAAGTCGCAATAGCCATTACACCTGTAACACCTTACATCTGGGGGCGAAACTCTCTCGCCATAACTTAGATGTTTGGCAAAAAGGAGAACACACCGAAACCTATTTAAACGGGTTAACCTTAATTGGGCGAGATCAGATTTCTGATACTCATAGCGGGGTGTGGTTAAACTATCCTCACGGCACCACCAATCACCTCCATAAGTGCATTGTAGACCAGAAAGCCCATGCTATTTTTAGCGGCAAAGTAACGGTTCCCCAAAAGGCACAAGAAACCAATGCCGCCCAACTCAATCGCAATTTATTATTGTCTCCTAAAGCGCGAGTGGACACCAAACCCCAGTTACAAATCACGGCCGATAATGTGAAATGTACTCACGGCGCAACTATTAGTCAAATTGATGCCGATGAGCTATTTTATTTACAAAGTCGGGGCATTAATGCCGACAGTGCGCGGAATTTACTCCTTGATGCTTTTGCGGCGGAAATTTTAGATCGTTTGCCCTTGCCGTCATTGCGGAAAATGGTCGCTCAATGTGTTTCTTGTCGCACCTATGAGTAGGCAATAGGTTCGTTGTTGGGCTTTAGCCCCTGATGAATGGGGCTAAAGTTCGGTAATCTTGACCGTTGAAGCGAAAAATCAAGGAGGCTATTGGACAGCAGGTTCTAACCCTCGTGTAATTATTGTACCTTTAGGGATATCCACAAGTCCTATTACTCAAGTAGTTGACAAACTAGAAGAGAGCGACAAACCAAGACATTGTAAAGTCTTTAAAGCAATGGATGATTGTCAAAACGATATGCAGAAGGCCATCTATAGCGAACGTCAGTATATTTGGGATTATAGTAATTGGAGCTTTTTATATGATTACTTTGTAGATTTATTAGAGGATTAAAGGAGGTGAATCATGTCTTTGACAGACAAGCAAAGTCACTTAATAGATAGAGCTAAAAACGATTACTTAGAACAAGATGCTATTGAACAAGGAACTCAATTAGTCAAAGAGCAACTCTCAATTGATCAGAGGATAAGGATTAATTTTACTCAGTCAGAATTAGACAAAATGAGAGATTTAAAATTGAGTCTCAATTTAAGTCAGGAAACTTTAGTGGAGTCAGCTATTCAATATGTTTATTATTGTTTTGCTGATAATTTAGAAAGTCTCAACCCAATCATTGAAGATCATGCAAAAATCTATAACACTGAGTTAGAACAACTTAAGCCAGAAGGTTTACCCCGGAAGGAGCGCGATAAATTTGTGACTAAAATTCAACTATCACTTCCTATAGCTGATAAATTAGAAAAAATGGTCATGGAAGACAGAATTAATGAGTGTATATTTACAGGAGTCAATTTGCTGCATGAAAATCTAATCGAAAAGATTGAAGTAACACGACAGAAAAAACAGAATGGATTATCTAGTTATTGATGCTTTAGATTCACCTCCATTACGAGATTTAAGCAATGGCGAATGGGCTAAATATCAATAAAAACTTTCCCCTGATGTACAGTAAAACTTACCCTTAAACTCATTATGACCTTCTTACAAGAACAAACCCTAGCCGAGCAAATCCGCGCAGACTTTCCCCTGTTAGACCAACGAATCCATGATAAAGCCCTAATCTATTTCGACAGTGCGGCCACCTCACAAAAACCCTTAGCGGTGCTGAGTAAATTAGAGGAATACTATCGGGGGTATAATGCCAATGTCCACCGGGGGGCGCATACCTTAAGCACCCTAGCGACGGAGAATTATGAGGGGACAAGGGATAAAATCGCTCAGTTTATTAACGCAGGCGATCGCAATGAAATTGTTTACACCCGCAATGCTACAGAGGCCATTAATTTGGTCGCCTACAGTTGGGGACTCAATACCCTAAAACCGGGGGATGAGATTATCCTCTCGGTGATGGAACACCACAGTAATTTAGTCCCTTGGCAAATGATCGCCCAAAAAACTGGGGCTGTGATTAAACATATCGGTTTAACCTCGACTCAAGAACTGGATTTAGACCACTTTAAAACCCTACTTTCTGAGAAAACGAAACTGGTTTCTGTGGTTCACGTTTCCAATACTTTGGGCTGTATTAATCCCATTGAGGAAATTGTGCAACAAGCCCAGCAAGTGGGAGCGAAAGTGTTAATTGATGCTTGTCAAAGTGTTCCCCATTTACCCCTTGATGTCCAGGCCATTGGCTGTGATTGGTTGGTGGCCTCGGGTCATAAAATGTGCGCCCCGACGGGGATTGGTTTCCTCTATGGGAAATTAGAGGTTTTAGAGGCAATGCCGCCTTTTTTGGGGGGTGGGGAGATGATTCAGGATGTGTTTTTAGATCATTCCACCTACGCGGGATTACCCCATAAGTTTGAAGCAGGAACTCCGGCCATTGGGGAGGCGATCGCACTTGGGACCGCCATTGACTACTTAACCCACTTGGGTATGGAGCGCATCCACGCTTACGAAGAGGAATTAACCGCCCATTTATTCGCCAAATTAGCCGAAATTCCCGACCTCCAAACCTATGGCCCCCAACCCACCCCCGAGGGCAAAGGACGGGCAGCCCTAGCCGCCTTTAACGTGGCCGGATTGAATGCTAGCGACCTCTCCACGCTGTTGGATCATGAGGGGGTGGCTATCCGTTCAGGCCACCACTGCACCCAGCCCTTACATCGCCTCCTAGGGGTCACAGGGAGCGCTCGGGCGAGTCTCTATTTCTACAATACCCGGGCGGAGATTGACTGCTTTGTGGTGGCCTTGCAGGAAACCATCGACTTTTTCCGTAGTACGTTGGAGTGAATTAGATTGTTTCGCGGCCTTTTGTTGGGTTGCGCTTTTCCTATGCCTAACCTATGGATAATCGAGTGTTCGGGGATTTTTTAGGGGTGGAGAGGGGCTAATCATCCATTTGCCAGGGTTCTAAGAGGTTGCCCTCATCTAAAATGCTCTTGGGTCGGAGAATTAAGAGAACTTGACCTAAAATTTTATAGGCTGGGGGTTCGGGGAACCATTGCACTTGTAGGGTGTCGTCTTGTTCAATTAACCAGTAACTGTTTCCTTCCCAAGTTTGTTGTTGTCGATCAATGACGACTACGACGGGTTCGACTTTTTCGAGGGTGAGGTTAGGGAGGCGATCGCTTGGCCAAAGAATCGCGACGGGATCACTCGCTTTGAGGATGACTTGCCAGCCCGGAATGGGAACAACACTCATAGGCTGGGGTAACTCTACCACGCGGAAGGGTTCGAGGGCTTCTAGGGGGGCGACGGCGGCTAGGGCATCGGGGGGGAGGGGAAAGGTTCCGGCGACGGGAATAATGCGCGGTAACTCATCCTCAGCTTCTAAACGATAGACGGGCAGCAGAGGGGCGCGCTGCATGGGAACAACGGTAAAGTCGCTGAGGAGTTTTTCAATTTGCTGCCTTGCGCCGGGAGATTGGGCAAATTTAAGGCCTTGGGCAATGAGGCGCGATCGCTCTTGTAAATCTTTTTTCGCCCTCGCCCGTTTCCAACACTGATAAGCCACCGCATCCCCCGGATTGGGACTAAACCCATCGGGGGGGGTACTATAACGGGCAAAGTCTTGAATCGCCCGAGCAACGATATGGGCTTCATCCACATCTAAACCCTTCTCCATTGCCAGTTCTGCGGCCTTTAAACGCTGGGGTTGGGTCAAAACTCTAAATTCATATAACACATCGCTCCGGGGGCCTTGGCAGTAGCTGAGAAGGGCTTCTGATGCCTGTTCTTTGACCAAGCTTTCGTAGACTTGCCCGGCCACCTTCATCAAGTTTTGATAACTGGCTTCAATCCCCGTTTCCTCAAAAATCTGCTCAGGGGGATAGCCTGCTTGTTGTAGGGCATAGCAGCGCTGTCCCCAGTCTACCCAAGATCCCTCTCTGCGTCTGAGTTTTAACAGTAAATTTTGGGCTTCTTCTTCGGACATAGGATTAGGTTGAGACATAAAATCAGGATGAGCAGTAACATCAACTTTGCATCCCATTGATCTTAGCAACAATTGCCGTCGGTTTTTTCGGGACTCAGGGCGGGATGCTCTAGAGATATCCCCTTGTCTTCTCATGTTTATCTTGATCGTCGGAAGAAGACCCTCGATTTTATCGACGGGATGAATTACGACATATTACAACAGTATTCCCCGAATTGTAAAATTGTGCTATAATCTTACTAACAATGAGCAAGAATTGAATGCTTAACCTTACTTACAACTATAAGATAATTCCAACCAAAGAGCAGACAGAGAAGATCGAATTAAATTTAACTGTCTGCCAATCTGTTTGGAACTATGCTTTGGCTCAAAGAAAGCTTTGGTCTAACAGTCGTAGTTGTCAGGTTAACGCTTGCTCTATTCGTTCTGAATATATTGTTGCTCCCTTTGAATATCCTAACTACCCTACTCAATCTGCCAATCTAACCCAAGCTAAAAAGACTAACGATTTCCTTAAGTCTGGTAATGCCCAAGCGATGCAGCAAACATTGCGGAAATTGGATCGGGCGTTTAACGACATGAAAAGCAAGGGACTAGGTTTTCCTCGCTTCAAAAGGAACATGAAGTCTTTTAATTTAGTTAGTAGCAGACAGGTCAGAAAGAACTCTCTCAAAGGGTTCACTCTTGCTCTGAATGTGGCTACACCGTGGATCGGGATGTTGCTGCTTCAATGATAGTAAAACAGCGTGGATTAACTGCGGTCGGTGCGCCCGTGGTCAAACAGCCCAGTAATGGCGTTCTGTCGGGGACTTCGGTCTAGATAAGAGTCTATATGGGAATCCCTCGCTTTCAGCGATGGGAGGTTCAATGAGGATTTCTCAAGCCTATAATGGTTTCACGGATGATTTCCCTAGCCTCATAATCCATGAAGAACCTGAAAAAATTTATCACCCAAGGGATTTGTGTATTCTTCCTCATTCTCCTCAGTCAATCCGTCCTATTCGGCACCTCTTCCCCGAGTCCGTTAACTCCCCCCGCCACAAATAGCCCTCGCGCTACTGTAACGGCATTCATTGCTAACATGAATGAAGCTTACAGCGTGCTGATGGCGGCTCAGGCTCAAAGTCAACAGGAGCGAGGGTTTCGCCACTCTCCCGCCGTCCGAGAACAGGCGAATCTTGCTCAACAAGCTTTTGAACGAGCGGTCAAAACCCTAGATTTATCAGAAATCCCCGCCGCGATTCGTTTTGATCGGGGGGCGGAGTCAGCATTCTTGCTTAAGGAAATTCTAGATCGTTTGCCGTTGCCCCCTTTCAGTAGTATTCCGGATCAACCAGAGGTTGAGGAAGAGTCTTTAGAACGTTGGATTCTGCCCCATACGGAAATGACCCTAGTTTTAATTCAAGAGGGAGTGAACTCCGGTCAATTTCTGTTTTCGGCTGAGACAATTGAACAGCTACACGACTTTTATGATGAGATCAAGGATCTGCCCTATAAGAGTCAAAGTTCGACCAATTTTTATCAATTTTACATCGGCACACCGGGTTTCTTAATGCCCCCAAAGTGGACGAATTGGCTGCCTCATTGGACTATGTTGATGATTGGGGAACAGGCACTCTGGCAGTGGGTTAGCTTTGGTTTAGGGACGCTGTTGGCGATCGCCATTCTCTGGGGAATTTACAAAGTTTTAGGCTGGTATTACACCGGAAGCCATAGCGTTAAGGAAGCTTGGTCTGGTTTGTTACTGCCCTTAGGTTTCTTAGGGGTGGTTACAGGTTGGGTCTTTTTCGTTGATCGGTTGATTAATATTACAGGTAGTACCTTAGAAAAGCTGCTTACCGTTTCCGTTTTTGTGGATGGGATGATTGGGGCATGGTTTATTTTTTTAACCTTTAATGCAGTGGGTAGAACCATTATTGCTGCTCCCCAATTCAAAGGCCAACATCTGGAAACAACCATTGTGCGAAATTGTTTCCGGCTGATTGGATTTATTGCTGCTACCACGGTTCTATACTATGCCAGTGAAGCGGTAGGAATTCCCGTCGGCCCGTTTTTCGCCAGTTTAGGGGTGA
This sequence comes from Spirulina subsalsa PCC 9445, assembly GCF_000314005.1. NCBI lineage: Bacteria > Bacillati > Cyanobacteriota > Cyanophyceae > Spirulinales > Spirulinaceae > Spirulina > Spirulina subsalsa. The sequence goes on along the minus strand of NZ_JH980292.1, from coordinate 1,304,926 downwards.
GTAGTATTGCCATTGGTTTTGGGATGCGACCTTATGTTGAAAATATTGTAGGAGGGATTACTTTATTTGTGAATCGTCCCATGAAAATTGGTGATTTTTGTGAGTTTGGAGGCAATATCGGCACGATTGAAGACATTGGGTTACGGGCAACTCTGATCCGCACGATGGATCGAAAGTTAATTTTTGTTCCCAATACGGTGGTTTCTACGTCACAAATTGTCAATCATAGTCGGCGGGATAAATACACCTTTAACAGTAAATTGAATTTGGTTTATGAAACCACTCATCAACAGTTAAGCGAAACGATGAAGAATTTGCGTAAGATGCTAAATGAACATCCGCAAGTGACGGATGAACGAGTGACTTTAGTTGAATTGAATGGAACGACCATTCAGTTAGAAGTGTTTGCTCATATTTTGACTCAAGATTTCCAAGAATATCTAAAACTTCAAGAGGAGATTTGGTTAAAAATTGAGGAAGTTTTGAAGCAAAGCGAAGCACAATTAAAGAGGTGAGACGCATCTCAAGAGGATCTTCATTATTTCCGTGCAGAGATTGTTAAGTTCCCGTCCATGTACCAATGATGTACAGCTAACCAGGTGGCACTCCCTAACCCCGCTAAGGCAAGGGTTAAACCGGTATAAGGGACTAATAGACCGAGAATGGGCAGGATTACCCCGGTTACGGTACAAACAAGGGCGGCCGTGACGGTTTGGGTTTTGCGACCTAAACCCCAGGTTAAAGCCAAGAGAAAGACGGATAAGGCTAACCAACTGGGCAATGGGGGAAGACTACGACTGAGATAGGTTAGGGCGAGAAGGTGAGCGTAAAACAGCCCCCCAATGAGGGCGATGTTTGAGAAGGTCATGGGGAGGGAAAGATACAGCAATAATACCCACCACAAAAATACGGCCGGAGCTAACAATAATAAACGGGGCAGAACGCCTGTATTTTTCAGGGCGGGGGTGCTGGTAAAAACGCCGAAGGGATTCTGGACTGAGACATTTTCGGTAAAGGTCCAGGTGTAGCGGGTGCGGTTGCCACTGACGACGGTTTCTGTGGGTTTGATGCCACTGGCAAAATCAGCGTTAGGGAATTGAGCGGCGATCGCTAACTCAAAGTTGGATAATAATTCACCATAGGCCGTATAGACCCAACGGGGCGCACCTTGGGCTTTATAACTCACCCGAAACTGGGTTTCTTCTCCAGCCTCTAAAGACACGGGAAAATGGTAGGGTTGAGAGACTTTAGGAGATAAGGGATTCCCTGCCCGTTCTACCCGGAAATTTTGCAATAATTTATAGTCTGAGGGAGGATTCACTTGCCAGATAAACTCTTGGGCTTCATCAAGGGTATTTTTGACCTGAAATTCCCCGACAAAATCCACTAGGTAGAGGGTTTGTCCGGTTTTCTGTACATCTTCTTCTTGCTCAAGGGTGACTTGAATTTGTGAACCCGTTAAGGGTAAGGAACGGTCTATCTCGTGAGTGTCTTCCACCGTCACCAAATTACCATTAACAAAGGTGGTGTAAGTATAAGGCTCTTGAGTGACGTAGTAGAAACGGGGAGACGCTTGTTCCATTCGTTCCCCAGCCACACTTTGAGCGACTTGGGCGACTTTCGCCTGTTCCCAGAAATGATAACGTTTGCTGAGGGTGCTACAACCCAAAAACCCGAAAACGAGCAACACTAAGACAAGGGAAAGATGGGGGAGGGCGCGTAAGGCGAAACCATACCATCTTGTCTCCTGTTCTAACCATTGTCGTTGAGTGGTAAGGTCAGAACGGAGGGAAAAATTGAAAACGGCGATCGCAATCCCTAAAACACTCAACAGCAAAACCAACAGCACCAAACCCCACAATGCCGATTGTCCCAGTTCTACCAGTTGGGAAGGTTGCGTTAAATCCGGTAGATTGGGGATCCCTTGGGCTTCCTGAAACATAGAACTTTGTCCTACTGAAAGATTCCCTTACGGACGTAGCACAAGTTCCCTCTGTTCCGCAATTTCGCGGAATTTCTCAGGCGGACATTTTCTCACAGTTCGGCACCAGTCGCACCCGTGACACACCCACTCCTTGCGTTGAGATCACACCATGATTCATCGGGTAAACAATCATCCATTCCCCCGTTTGCGGATTCCGATAACTGGTAAAGGGATTTTCTTTTAGTGGAGCATTTGAGAGTTGAGCCATGACATTTTTCCTGTCCTGAGTTACTGTTGCAGATAAAAGGTTTAGGGAGTTCCCAGAAGCCGTCAAGGCTGACCCTAATTGAGACGAAAAAAGATTTTCCTTGTCTCTCATCCTGCCATGAGTCCCCTTGAATAATATCCGAGAAATTACTGATATTCTCTCAGCAAATTGCTGAAAATTTGGGTAAATTTACGATCAAATCCCTATACCCAGTTAAAGTCTTTCGACCTTGAAGGTCTGTCAGGAGTTCCTTAGATTAGTCTGACTTAACAAGAGTTCACGGTTAATATAGAGTGAACACCGGAAACCCCTGCCCCCTAGATAGGGTGTAAAGAAAGCGAATCGGTTCGGTTTTCCCTCCTGTCGTTTTACGGCATCTACTCACCCCATTCTGCGTAACTAAACTCAGGGGAAATGTAGTCATGATCAATCAAAATAAAGCCAAAGATCATGACTACCCACAGACAACAAATTGACAGTATTCTCCTTGAATTAGCTGACCAACTTTATCCTATTGTTACGGGAAAAATTGATCAGAAAGATTTGGAGAAACTAAAATGTTACCAATCCAATCAAAAGGATATTTGTTTTCTTTTGAAAGCCATGGATCAATATTGGAATAACTTCAAAGAGATTATTCCTCAGCAAGACCAAAAACAAGCTAGGTTTTTAATTTCTGAACTACGGGAAATTCGCAATGATCACGCTCATCAGGAGGATTTTTCCCTCCGGGATACTTACCGCGCTTTGGACAGCATACAGCGTTTTGCCAGTATTCTAAAATTAGACCTTGAAACTAAGTTAGAGGAGCAAGTTACAGCACTGTTGAAAGAAATTAGTCAGCCTCCAACACGACCCAAAGAGGATGAAACGCCAGAAATTAAGGCACTCAAACAAAAGTATGCTGAATTACTGGAAAAATTACCCTTTAATGAGGTTAAACAGTTAGATTTAGCTTTAACTCATGCCAGCTATTTGTGGCAGAATCCCTATGAAGTTCATGATGATAATGAACGGTTGGAATTTTTGGGGGATACCGTGATTGCTTTAGTCATTGCTCATTATTTTTACTGCAATAATCCCCGTTATCGTGAAGCGGAACTGACTCAAGTGAAATCCAACATTGAAAATAATGCGAATCTGGCACGTTTTGCCAAGCAATTAAAACTCAGGGATTTTGTCAAAGTTGGGAAGGGAGAAAGTCAAGAGAGTGAAAAGGTTCTGAGTGATGCCTTTGAAGCCGTAATGGGGGCTTATTTCATGGATTCTGGTTTAAATGCAGTGCAACAGTTTTTGACTCCTTTTATTGAGTCAATGTTTCAAAGTTTCCCGGATTCTGTGGCTCAAGATGTTAGTGTTGCCCAATCTCTAAACTATAAAAATAAACTGCAACATTGGGCGCAAACTAAACGGCAAAATTTACCTGAATATAAGTCCACCAAATTGGGATCGGAGCATAGTCCAAAATTCACGGTAACAGTGATGATAAGCGGGAAACAGTATGGTCAGGCGGAGGGTAAAACTAAAAAAGAAGCCCAACAAAATGCGGCTTTTAAAGCTTGTAGGCGGTTGGGATTAATCTAAATTGGTTGGGGTTGGGGCAATTCATGAATTGCCCCTACTGGCGTGAACTACCCCACCCTGCCGAGGCGCGAGGATGGAGCTTCCTGATTCAATGGGAAGTGCTTTCTATACCGAAATATAGCGAGTCTTATCTTCCCTCCCTAGGCAGAAGTCCTAGTTCCTAAGACCCAAATTTTCTCTTGCAACACAGCCCTTTTTAGCTTGGTTTTCGCTTTGGGAGTTAGTGGTCAAGTCCATCCCCTCCCTGCAAGCGAGGAAGGGGAATTCCGCAACATTTTTGTTAAACTTGCACTTCATCGGCGAAACTATGCCACCGGACAAAGCGAAAAGATCCGGCAACGGAACCCCAAACTCGCTCATCGGTTTCTAAATCTCGACCCCGATCTAAACTGGTAAATAGTTGACTGTCAATTTCAAAACTACTGTCTAAATAGGTTTCCTGACCTTTGCGCACGACGCGGCAATTTTTCCCCGGTTCAATATTGCCTTTAAAACTGCGCCCTGTCCATGTAACTACCATATTACAACCGGGTAGTTTTTCCAAATGTTCGGCAGCTAAATGGTGCAGACGGGATAAATCACGACTGGCTCCATAAAATTCTTTTTCGTCTTTGACTAAGTAGTTTTCAATCTCAATATGATCCCCAACGACTAACAGTTTTAAGGCTCGTAACCGATAGGGATTATTTAACATATAATCATAGGCTTGTTCAACTAGGAATCCGACTCCATCTAAAACGGAGTGGGGTAGGGGACGCATACAAACCCGAATATGAGCAAAAAAGGGCGGATTTTCAAAGGCTTGTTCTTGATTGCTAAAATCGGCGGCCATCCAACGGGCTAGGGTTAATAAATCTGTAGAATGGGTCATGGAGTTATTTAAAAAATCAAGGTTTTTGGGTGAAGCGAAACCAAATAAATTGAGTTACTTGGTCTTCACTAAAATTATTATCACTGACGAGGAGCAGGATTTGGCTGCCATCGGGGAGACGAGGGCCAAGGGTCATTCCCTCTAAGTTATCGAGGGGGATTCCTAAGTCCTCTAGATTTAATAATAATTGTTTGCGTAACGGTTCGACGTTGGATAAACTGCCGCTTAAGGTTTCAATGCGGGAGGTGTCGGTGGCGTTACCTGTGGAAAGTTGGAAGAGTTTCGCCCCAAATCCTGTAAAACTTAGGGTGCGTTCTAAACTGAGTAAATATCCTTCGCGTTCTAGGGCGAATAATTCTACTAATCCTTGGGCTAGGGTGATGGAATCGGGGGGAATGGGATCTAAAAGATAGAGGTTTTCGGAAATTAATAATTCGGGGCCGATGGGATTAATGACATAGTGCAGGAGACGCAAGCGGGAGTCGTCTTGTTCGAGTTGATCTTGTAGGAGGGCGGATTCTGGGGCGGTGAAGAGGCGAAAGGGGTCGTCGGGGGCTAAACTGGTGATGCCGAGGGTGAGAGACTCGAATCCTAAGTTGTCCCGGATGCCGTGGGGTATATCTTCTTCGTTGCGGATGGGGGTGTTGGGTAAAAAGCGTTTGGGTAAACCTAGGGTGTTTAGGAGTTGTCCGGTGGTGGGATCAAATTCACCGATGAAGGGGGGAATTTGTCGCCCTAGGTTGCCTTCGCTGGCAATATAAAGGGTATGGCGGGGGGAAAGTGCGATCGCCTCTGTGTCGATGGTATGGGGGGCGTAGAGTTCGCCCTGAGTGTCTTTGAGGAAGGTCACGCTTTCGACTTCTACGGCTTTTTCTGGGGCTTGTGCATCGGGAATGGTGGCCAGTTTTAGCTGATAAAATCGGGCGGGGGCTAAGATACTCCGATCATCGGAAATGGCATAATAGCGGTCGTTTTGGCGGTCGTAGGTGATGCCGGAGAGTCCCCCAACGGGGGTATCTTGAAAGGTAAAGGTGGGGAGTTCTACGGTGCCGAGTAATTCTAGGGATAAGTCCAAAAATAGCCGATTTTCGGCTTGGAGTGGACGGGTGTCACAGGCGGTTAAACTAAGGGCAAGTAAGGCACCCAGGCCAATCATTCCCCAGTGGGCTAAGTGTGAGCGAAGAGCGCGAAATATCATAAGTCTTGAACTGTCCCGTTACTTTCTTTAGCATACTGGGGAAGGGGAACAGAACAAAGGTTGATTGTGATTTGTGGCACAGGGGAGATGGAATAATAATCACCCAACAACCTTGGATAAAAGGGGATTCTAGAGGGGTAGATGTTGTTGAAGGAGGAGGGGATCATGAAAGAGAATACCAGTTACTCGAAAGGCTTTCTGATCCTGCACGCGATCGCCATTACGGTGATTTTGTTAATGTTTTCCCGCTCATTTAGTCCCAAATCAAATACAGCTATTGTGAACTGGGGAGAATCGATGACCCAGTTTCTCAATTAAGTGGGTTTCTTCTAGAAGTTTGCTATGCCCAGTTGTCCCCGTTGTGAAAAAGTTATCCCCCCCCTGGCTGTTCAATGCCCCTATTGTCAGATGGTTTTGAAGGGTCACGGTCATCCGGGAATTCCCCTCCACCAAGCAACGGGGGAAGCGTTCCTCTGTGAGACTTGTCTCTACCATGCCGATGATTCTTGTAATTATCCTCAACGCCCCTACGCCCGAACTTGTACCCTCTACTGCAATTCCACATCCCCCACAGAAGATCCCCCCTATCGTCTCTCCCCCCAACAACGTTTTAGGTTTTGGTGTCAGCGCAATGGGGCGTTATTGCTATTGTTGGGCTTGTTATTCATGAGTCTGGTGATCGCACTGTTGAATTAGGGTTTGCTCAATCTTGACAAGTTAAGACCCAAAGTTAGAAGTCAAGGGAACAGAGCGTCTAACAAAGGTCTACCTCATGAGTCACGAAAGTGCTATATTAAAACGGCTAAAAACCCTAGTAACAGTGCTTGGAGGGATATTCAGCAGACCCGAATTAGACCAAAGGCCAAGAGGAAGCGAGGTGTACAGCCCATCTTCCCCCAAGTCTGTGGGCTATGGGCGGAGCATTCCCACGCCATCTTGTGGCAACCAGGGTTTCACATCTACCCCTAAACATTTCCCCAAACGTAATAAAGCGGCAACTTGAGCGGGATGGAGGGGTTTGCTATTTTGATCAATGCTCCCGTCTGCCTTCACACATTGGGGGACAATGCGATGATGGAGATAGCTAAAATAACGCTCTTGCACCCGCTCAAAAGATAACCCCAGTTTCATCTGTTCTGTGACGTGGATGAGACGTTCTAGGCGATCGCACTCTTCCACTAGGGCATCTGACGGACACTCGGCCAGCAAACGGATTAAGAGGTCTAAACATAACCCTTCTAAGGTGGGCTTCACCTCCGGGATATTCAAGAGACAGCGCATATTTTCCGCTTCCGTTGCGATCGCCTCCAACTCCGACAGGCTATTATCAATCAACGGGGGATCACTCACCACCTGAGTTAAGCGCCGAATCCCCACTAAAGCGCGGTGAGATAGAGAAATCTCCGCCGCCACCTGTAACTCTTGGGGAACTGGCAACTCCTCCCGATGGAAAGCGCGCAAAATGCTGTAATTATCCCGATAGACTTGGCTATAAATCTGATCCAAACTGGTGCGAGTTTGTTCGGTGATTTGGCGGATAATCCACTGGCGTTCCTCCGCAAACAGATTTTCTAAATCAAAAGATTGATCCCCGAAAACTTGGGTCATGGCCACCATCATCTTAGCCACACTGGCATGGGTTAAGGCCTCAAATAACTTCGCTTTGATTTTATGGTAGGCCAAACGCCCGGTAAAGGGCTGAATACAGCAGTGGAAGTCCCACCCGCCCAAATGCAGCACCGCAAAGGTAAACTCACTACTCTCCCAAGTGATCTTAGAACTCAGATTTAAATACCCCACCGCTAAAGTCAAAGCGCCCATCTGTTGGCGTTGATAGTCCAATTGGGTCGCCCGGTAACAATAAACGGTGTCTTGGGGTTGGTAGGTGGTAAAAAGAGAGGTAATGGCATAGTGGGCGGCCACCTGTTCAAAGGGGATGCGAACCGGAACCACCAGTTGATCATAAATCACCTGACCATTGCGGAAACTCTCCACATTACTGGGGGCGCTGGCTAACTTTTGGCGAAATTCGGGTTCTAATTGTACCCCGGCCACTTCTCCGGCCAATTCTATGGCACGGGCGGCATAGCGGAGAATTTGCACCCCTTCAGGACGGGAAATTTCTTCAAAAAACCAGCCACAACTGGTAAACATCAAGAGACTGTGACGCGCCATTTCCAACAGACGCAAGGCATCCACCTGTTCATTGGCACTGAGGGGGTGCTGTTGGTGACGATAGAGGAAATTCATCACCGCGTCTGGGGTGCGATCGCGAATCACCTCAATATAATCATCTCGCGTCAACCAAGGATCATGGAAAAAGTCCATCCCCTTGGCCTCATAAATCGACCTTAACTCATCCCGCAGCCAATTCAGCGCCTCTCGCAGGGGTTTCCGCCATTTTTGATGCCATTCGCCCCCACCCCCACAACCACAATCCTCTTGCCACCGATCTACTCCATGACTACAACTCCAAGCGGTGATCGGTTTTAACACCACCTCCCAAGTGGGGGGATGGAGAGCCAGATAATGGGCGAAATTGGTCGGAATCCAACCCCGTTGAGCAAATTCCGTCTGGAAACAATAGGCCAGACATTTCTCAGTTCCCCCTTTGTGGTGGCCGAAGGTTTCCCCATCCGTAGCCACACAAATTAACTGAGTCGGCCGATGATCTCCCCGCACCGCTTGCCCTAAACGACCACAGAAATTATAGGCACTGGTCAGGAGAACATCATCAAACCCCATATCATTGGAAATCGGACCATCGTAGAAAAAGATGTCAATGTGGCGGCCATCTTCAATAAAACAACGGTAGGGGCGAGTAGGATCAATTTGTCCGCCTCCCACCTCCAACCATTCAGGATCTGATTCTTCCTCTGTGGGTAAAGGACGGCAACTTTCTGCTTGAGAGGGGGCGAGAATAATAAACTGAATGCCCTCATCAATTAAAGCCTTTAACGTGGGATAATCTACAGCCGTTTCTGCTAACCACATCCCCTCGGGATCTCGTCCAAAGTGGGAGCGAAAATCCGCCTTTCCCCAACGGATTTGGGTATATTTATCCCGCTCATTGGCCAGAGGCATGATGATGTGATTATAGACTTGGGCGATCGCATTTCCATGTCCCCCCAACCGTTCCCCACTACTCCGATCCGCCTCCACAATCCCCTCATACACCTCCGGATCATGGCGTTCCAGCCACGACATCAACGTTGCCCCCACATTAAAACTCAAATACTCAAAATTGTTAACAATCCCCAACACCTCCCCCTGTTCACTCACAATCCGAGCAAACACATTGGGGCGATAACACTCATAATTAATCCGTTCATTCCAATCATGATAGGGATAAGCACTCCCTTGGCGCTCAATCGCATCTAAATAAGGGTTTTCCCTAGGCGGTTGGTAAAAATGCCCATGTACCGTAACATAAACCCCCGTCGTTTTGGGTAAAGTATCGGCATCATACTTTACATTCAACAGCGCAGAAGATTGTCCTGAAGCGATTTGAGCGGCATTCATATTATCACCTAATTGTAAATACAACGATGGATTGTGCAGAGAACGTAAAAACAAAAACCTACATTTTCCAATAAAGCGCAAACTCTCCAGAATCTGCATCATTTCTTAAAAAAATTAAGAACTTATTCATATTTCGAGATAAAAAAAGCCCCAAATCACCCTAGTCAGTCCCTGCCAGAACTGAGTATGATTAACTAGAGAACTTTTACACCCTCTCGTAACAAAACATGAACAAAATTCTTTACATTTTGTTAATTTTTATTCCGATTTCCATTGCCGCCCACGTTTTGGGCTGGGGATCTGAAGTAATATTTATCACTGCCGGACTCGGTATTATTCCCCTGGCGGCCTTTATGGGAATCGCCACTGAAGAAATCGCCGTAGTCGTCGGACCGAATTTAGGTGGACTCCTGAACGCTACTTTTGGCAACGCCACTGAATTAATTATCGCCCTAGTTGCCCTCAAAAGTGGCTTAGTAGAAGTTGTGAAAGCAACTATTACCGGATCAGTAATTGGGAATCTATTATTAGTTATGGGGTTTGCCATGTTATTAGGGGGTTTCCGTTACAAAGAACAGGAATTTCAACCCACAGCTGCTCGTTTAAATGCCTCTTCCATGAACCTGGCCGTGATTGCCTTATTAATCCCAACAGCCGTAGAATACACCTCCTCCGGTGTGGGAGAATCGACCATACAAACTCTGTCAGTTGCTGTTGCCATTATTTTGATTATTGTCTATGGGTTGACACTGGTTTTTTCCATGAAAACCCATGCTTATCTTTATGATGTTGGCGTGGCAGATTTGGAAAGTGAAGGAGAGGAAGAACAGGAAAAACCGAATCTGCTTTTATGGGTTGGCGTTTTATTAGTGGTGACGCTATTGGTGGCGGTAGAATCCGAATTTTTAGTAGACTCTCTTGAGGAGGCCACCGAAAGTTTAGGCCTCAGCGCACTCTTTACAGGGGTGATTTTACTGCCTATCATTGGCAACGCCGCAGAACACGCCACAGCCATTACAGTAGCCATGAAAAACAAAATGGATTTATCGGTGTCTGTTGCGATGGGTTCGAGTTTACAAATTGCCCTATTTGTTGCCCCTGTTTTAGTCATTGCAGGCTGGATTATTGGTCAACCGATGGATTTAAACTTTAATCCCTTTGAATTAGTCGCGGTAGCCGTATCAGTTTTAATTGCCAATTCCATCAGTTCGGATGGTCAATCAAATTGGTTAGAAGGAGGGTTACTATTAGCCACTTACTTGGTATTAGGGTTTGCCTTTTTCTTCCATCCTGTCGTGGAAGGTTTAGGATAAGGCTTGCTGAATAACAAGGATTGAACCGCGCATGATGAGGGGCTGTTTGGATAAACCGATGTCCGCAGGTTAAAAGCCCCCTCGTGACGCTCCCCGATGGCGAGAGCGCGGCGCTTCTCGGTGGGGAGCTAAATTATTAATTCCCTCTACTCTCCATCAGCGACAATACTCTGACCGCGAGTTCCCGCTTGAGGAAGAATCGCCCCCTGTAAATTTGCATTGCGGAAATTGGCCTCATTGACATTAGCATCAATTAACACCGCATCGACTAAAATTGCCCCAATTAAATTTGACCAACAGAGTTTAGCTCGATAGAGTTTAGCTTCTGTTAAATCTGCTCCTCTTAAGGTTGTCCACGTCACGGTAGCCGCCCGTAAATTTGCCCCTTTTAAATTAATATTGGCTAAGTTAGAACTACTCATCTGGGCGCGGCTAAAATCGGCCCCGGCTGCGTTAACATTAGTCGCATTTACCCCATGTAAAATCGCTCCTGCGAGGTTGGCATCTTCCAAATTTGCCCCCATTAAAATGGCATTGGTGAGGTTGGCCCCTTGTAAATCGGCTTTCATCATGAGGGCTTTCATCAGTTTGGCTCGTCCGAGGTTACACTCTACCATTTTCGCTCGGGTGAGGTCTGTGTCTCTTAAGTCGGCTTCACTTAGGACGGCATAACTTAAATCAGCCGATTTGAGTACGGCTCCCTGCAAGTTGGCAGCGCGTAAACTGGCATCGACTAATTTTGCTCCTGTAAGGATTGCGCCGCGCAAATCTGAGCCAATCAGATTGGCTTCGGTTAAATTGGCTTCAAGGTGGGCTTCGACGAGATTGGATTCTCGAAAGTTTACCCGGGTTAAATCAGCGCCAATTAAGTTCGCACGGCTAAGGTCTGATTCGCGCAGGGTAGCTCCACTTAAGTCAGCCCCTCCTAAAAACGCTCCTTGGAGGTTGACTTCTCTAAAATCTCGTTCTCCCGCTTTGTAGCGCCGTAGTAGTTCTGCGGCATCCATTTTGTTCAATAATCTATCCTTCTTCTATAACCATTGTCTCGCAAGATCACAGGATTGGTGCAGGAACTTTACACTTCTCGCTTGCTGGGGGTCGGTTTACACTAAACCCCTTTTTTTATCATCTCTTGTTTTTACTGTATTGGGAGAGAAATAGTCAGCCATTTGGCGGAGTTTTTATGAAAATCTTACAAAAGTAGGGGTTTTCTTCATATATTCCTTGGGTTCTTACTTCGGATTGGCAGGATATATAACGGAGGGGTTTGGGCAAGGGGGGAAGAGATCCTTTAATTTTTGGGGGAGTTGTGCCATCTGTGTCCTAGGTCACAGACAATGGATCAAGAGAGCCGATTTTTAAATTTAGGAGGATGTCACAGGATGGCAGATAATCGTAGAAGTCAGGTGATTACCCAAGGGGTGCAGCGATCGCCAAATCGGGCGATGTTACGAGCGGTGGGCTTTGGGGATGAGGATTTCACCAAGCCCATTGTCGGGTTAGCGAATGGCTATAGTACAATCACCCCCTGTAATATGGGGATTAATAGCTTGGCACTGCGGGCGGAGGCGGGTTTGAAAAGTGCCGGAGCGATGCCCCAAATGTTTGGGACGATTACCGTTTCTGACGGGATTTCTATGGGAACCGAGGGGATGAAATATTCTCTGGTGTCTCGGGATGTGATTGCCGATTCGATTGAGACGGCCTGTAATGCCCAAAGTATGGACGCGGTGTTAGCCATTGGGGGCTGTGATAAGAATATGCCGGGGGCGATGATTGCCATTGCCCGGATGAATATTCCGGCGATTTTCGTCTATGGGGGAACGATTAAGCCCGGTCACTACAATGGGCAAGATTTAACGGTGGTGAGCGCTTTTGAAGCGGTGGGACAACACAGCGCGGGGAAAATTGATGATGAGACGCTGACCAATATTGAACGGAATGCCTGTCCGGGGGCGGGGTCTTGTGGGGGAATGTATACGGCTAATACCATGTCCTCGGCGTTTGAGGCGATGGGGATGAGCTTGCCCTATTCGTCTACTATGGCGGCGGAGGATCAAGAAAAGGCGGATAGTACGGAAAAATCGGCGTTTGTGTTGGTGGAGGCGATTAAGGCGCAACGCTTACCCAGCCAGATTTTAACCCGGGAGGCCTTTGAGAATGCGATCGCCGTGATCATGGCGGTGGGGGGTTCGACGAACTCGGTTTTACACTTATTGGCGATCGCTCACACCATTGGCGTTCCCCTCACCCTCGACGACTTTGAAACCATTCGCGGCCGCGTCCCCGTCCTCTGCGACCTCAAACCCAGTGGGCGTTACGTCGCCACCGACCTCCACGCTGTTGGGGGCATTCCCCAAGTGATGAAAATGTTGCTCAATCACGGCCTTTTACATGGCGATGCCCTCACCATCACCGGGCAAACCATCGCCGAAGTTCTCGCCGATGTCCCCGATCATCCCCCCACAGATCAAGATGTGATCCGTCAGTGGGACAATCCCATGTACACCACCGGACACCTCGCCATCCTCAAAGGCAACCTCGCCGAAAATGGCTCAGTCGCCAAAATTAGCGGCGTGAAAAACCCCCAAATCACTGGCCCCGCCCGGGTCTTTGAGTCGGAGGAAGAATGTTTAGATGCCATTCTAGCCGGGAAAATTCAAGGGGGAGATGTGGTCATTGTCCGTTATGAAGGCCCCAAAGGTGGCCCCGGAATGCGGGAAATGTTAGCCCCCACCTCGGCCATTATCGGCGCAGGATTAGGGGATAGTGTGGGCTTAATTACCGATGGTCGTTTCTCCGGCGGAACTTACGGCCTGGTCGTCGGTCACGTCGCCCCAGAGGCCGCCGTTGGGGGAACCATTGCCCTAGTTCAAGAAGGGGACACCATCACCATTGATGCTCATGCCCGTTCCCTCCATCTGCACGTTTCCGAGGAGGAACTAGCTCAACGTCGCGCCGCTTGGACTCCTCCGGCTCCCCGTTATACCCGAGGGGCGTTGGCGAAGTATGCGAAGGTTGTCTCTTCGAGTCACTTTGGGGCGGTGACGGATAAGGACTTGTTTTAACAAAAATGTTGCGGAATTCCCCTTCCTCGCTTGCAGGGAGGGGATGGATAGCAACCCAGCAATATACTGAGCGACAGCGAATCCATGATAAAATCAATAGATCTTGACCACTAACTCCCAAAGCGAAAACCAAGCTAAAAAGGGCTGTGTTGCAAGAGAAAATTTGGGTCTTAGGAACTAGGACTTCTGCCTGGGGAGGGAAGATAAGACTCGCTATATTTCGGTATAGAAAGCACTTCCCATTGAATCAGGAAGCTCCATCCTCGCGCCTAGGCAGGGTGGGGTAGTTCACGGGTAATGTGGGCGACAGTGAGGCGTGTTGGGTTTCGCTGTCGCTTTACCCAACCTACGGGGGGTATTCTGTTTTTTTACCGTTGTGTTGGGTTTCGCTGTCACTTCACCCAACCTACAGGTAGCTTTTTTTTTCTCTGTCGTCTGAGCTTTAAACAACCCGATTTCTAGGGTATTTGTTATAGTGAACCCGAAGAATATGAGGGTCAAGTTCTTTTTATACCTTTCTCTTAAAGATTTTTGATAAATTCTCGAAGCGGTTGGAAAGCCTCATTTTCCCAATCTATACATCCAGATTGTGCCGCTTCTCCCAATCTTTGACCTGGGTTAGTTTGACTCGCAAGCCAAGCCTGAATTTTAGCTTTTGCTAAATTTTTAGGTTTTCTTTGTGAGCAATTATATATACATTCTAGAAAATTATCAGCACATTGAATTTCGCTAGATTTTATGGCTGTTAAGCAGAGGTCTTCTAGCATTCCCGAAGAACCATTATCTGGCATAATAAACTTGGTGATTTTGACATGATCTGCCCCAAAAATTGATTTTATAAAATTATCTATACTGGTTGATACTGATTCAAAGGAATCATCTGCATCTCGGGTAATTCCCAAGGATTGCAATTCTGGATAGCCCGGAATTAAACTTAAGGTTTTTAAAAATTTTCCTAGGTTTCCTTTTCCCTCATAACACTCTACTTGGATATCGTCAATTTTTAAGTATTTAATCAGCGTTGAAAAAAAAATCTTTTCTTCTGTTCCCTCACCTATAATCAGTTTTGGCTTATCAATTTTTATCGATTTCCTCACTATCTCATCTCCAGATTCAAATCAATAGAAGTTTCAATATTTTCTTTCTCATAAATCGCTGTTTTAATTAAACCCGTGTTCTGTTCTCTTTGCAATCGAAAATACCGAAAATCATAGGATTCTAGATTGGCAAAGGCTTCATGAGCGGAATTAATACATTCTTGACTATGAGTGGTGGCAAAAATTTGGGTATTAAATCTTTGACTAGCTTCTGCTATGGATTCCCAGATTTTAGCTAAAACTGAATAGTGGATGCCATTTTCTATTTCGTCGATTAAAACTGTCCCTCCTGAAGCATTCATGATGGATAAAACCATCGATAATAACCGATTGATGCCCTCTCCCATTAAAGAAACAGGAATTAAATAACTCCCTCCGATATCACCATTAATCATAGGCACTCCACCTGTAACCAACACAGATAAACGCTTTAACCGTGGTTCTAATATATTCAGAATTTTGACAATTTCATCTTGCTTATTTTGAGCTTCCAAAACGCTGAATCTTTCCGCATCTTGAGTTGGAGAAATTCGGAGACGACTACTGATAAAATCGCTGAGGGGAAAAGAGGGAATTCCTACGTCTTCTAAGGGGTCATTTTGGTGTTCTATGCCCAAGCGTGCCGTATCAGGGTCTTCCTTGTCTGGGACTAAAAATATGGTGAACTGCCAAGGTTTTTGGTCTGCTGTTTTGAATTCTAATTTCAAGTCTTTAAGGGTTTTGCGTCGGTTGGAATTCAATGTCAAGGGAAACAATCTTGGACTGGCAGCTTTTTCGAGGCTTAATTTCAGTTCGCTTTTAATGTCTTGTTCATCGATTACTTCTATTTTAATGGCTTTATGGGCTTTTTTTTGATAAAATAACCATTCACATATTTCTTCTACGTCAAACGTCTTGGGACTAAAAATTCCCCTATCAAAGTTTAGCTTTAAGGGAATTTCAAGGGAATCTAAGCTGGTCATTAAGTGAATGGCTTCTAATAAAGCGGTTTTGCCAATGTTGTTCATTCCTCCAATTAAGTTGACGCGCTCTATTTGGTTAAGGGTCAATTCTTCAAAACATCTAAAGTTTTTGACGGTAAGACTTTTAAACATAATTAATTACAAACAAAGGATTGGTTTGTTTTTTTGTTACTAACAATTCATTGCCTCGGTCATTAACGACCTTAAGGGTAATTTATTCAGGCTCACCCGCTTAAAATGGTGTGCTAATTCTTCCTAAACTTTATTATTGTGTAGACTAATTTTTACCGTTGTGTTGGGTTTCGCTGTCGCTTCACCCAACCTACGGGCGCTTACAAAATGGGGGTTCTTAAATGCCAGTCGGTGGATTGTTCGTAAGCATAGGCTACTTGGAAGAGTTGATCTTCTCGTAATACCTTGCCAATTAACTGCATTCCAATGGGTAAACCTTGCTGGTCAAAACCGCAGGGAATACTGATGGCGGGTAAGCCTGCTAAATTAACGGGAATGGTCATTAAATCGGAAAGATACATACTTAAGGGGTCGGCGGTTTTTTCTCCGGCTTTAAAGGCGGTGGTGGGAGAGGTGGGACACACTAAAACATCGACTTTTTCAAAGGCGGAGTCAAAATCTTGTTTGATTAATGTGCGGACTTTTTGCGCTTTGAGATAATAAGCGTCATAATACCCGGCGGAAAGGGCGTAGGTGCCTAACATAATCCGCCGCTTGACTTCGGTTCCAAAGCCTTTGGCGCGGGTTTTTTTGTACATATCCACGAGGTTATCGCTTTCTTCTGCCCGGATGCCATATTTTACGGCATCATAACGGGCTAAGTTGGCGGAGGCTTCTGAGGGGGCGATGATGTAGTAGGCGGGTAAACCGTAGCCGAAACGGGGACAGGAGACAATTTGAATTTCGGCGCCTAGGTTTTGTAGAACTTCGATGGCGGCTTTAACTTTTTCTTCGACTTGAGAATCTAATCCACCGCCAAAGGTTTCTTTAATAACGCCAATGCGTAGGCGAGATTTGGGGCGGAAATTGGGCTTGAGGAGTTGGGCATAGTTGGGGATGTCTACTTTGAGGCTGGTGGAGTCTTTGGGGTCGTATCCGGCGATCGCACCCAATAGTATAGCCGCATCTTCTACACACCCCCCAAAGGGGCCGATTTGATCTAAGGAGGAGGCATAGGCCACTAAACCATAGCGCGACACTAACCCATAGGTGGGTTTCATCCCCACTACCCCACACAAGGACGCGGGCTGACGAATCGATCCCCCGGTATCAGACCCCAAGGCTACAACGCATTCCTGAGCCGCTACGGCCGCCGCAGAGCCACCGGAAGAGCCTCCGGGGACGCGGGATAAGTCCCAAGGGTTGGCTGTCACCTGATAGCCGGAATTCTCGGTAGAACTGCCCATGGCAAATTCATCCAGATTGGTTTTCCCCACCATGACGGCCCCGGCTTTTTTCAGTTTCTCGGTCACTGTGGACTCGTAGGGGGGGACAAAGTTCTCTAAAATCCGAGAACCGCAAGTCGTGGGAATCCCGTCGGTACACATATTATCCTTAATCCCGATGGGGATTCCGGCGAGTAGACCAATTTCTTCCCCAGCCGCAATCTGCTGATCTACCTGTTTGGCTTGTGCGAGGGCGTGATCTGCCGTGATCTGGAGAAAGCTATGAAGTTTCGGCTCTAGGGTTTGGATGCGCTCTAGAGCTTCAGTGGTGATCTCAACCGCAGAACGTTCTTTGCGGACTAACTGGGTGTGCAACTCGCGAATGGATGCCATGCGTCTACATTTCTTAGGATTGAACCATTTTCCAGTGTACCGTTTTGGGGAACCTCGAACATAGTTTCCTTGTTCTTGATCTCAATTCTGGGGGGAGAGACTGGAGTGAAATCGGGGTGCTGTGGGGTTTAAATGGGAGGGGGGACTCTGCCTTGATTTTTGCTCGTCCCCCCTGGGATAAAATGGGGGAGCGCTCCTTACTCTATTGGTCTATGAAACCTATCACGGCTGTCCTTCCCCCTTGGATTGTGCTTGACTCGTTGTTGCAAACTTGGTTATTAGAAGATATTGGACGAGGCGATCGCACCAGTGGCGGATTAGGGATTCCTGATGACCGTCTATTCCAGGCCCGTTGGGGGGTTAAGGAGGCGGGGGTGATTGCAGGTTTGCCTGTGGCGGAACGGGTGTTTGCCTTACTGGATTCTCGGGTCGAATTTACCCCTATGGTGGCTGAGGGTCAAGTTTGCGATCGCGGGGAAATCATTGCCACCCTCAAAGGCCCCCTCTCCCCCCTACTCATGGGGGAACGAGTTGCTCTTAATTTAGCCATGCGCTTGAGTGGGATTGCGAGTTTAACCCGGCAATATGTGGCGAGAATTGCGGATTTACCCGCTCGTTTGGTGGATACGCGCAAAACTACCCCAGGTTTGCGTATTTTAGAGAAATACGCCATGCAGGTTGGGGGTGCCATGAATCACCGCATGGGGTTGGATGATGGGGTGTTAATTAAAGATAATCATATTGCGGCCGCTGGGGGGATTGGGGCGGCAATGGCCCAAATTCGCGATCGCATTCCCTACCCTCTTACCGTTGAAGTGGAAACGGAAAACCTCGCTCAAGTGCAAGCGGCTCTCGACCATCAGGCCGATATTATTATGTTAGATAATATGCCCCCAGAACTCATGAGGGAAGCGGTGCAACTCATTCGCGCTGCCAGTGAGCGGACTAAAATTGAAGCCTCGGGCAATATTACCTTAGAAACCATCCGAGGGGTGGCAGAAACGGGGGTAGATTATATCTCTAGTAGCGCGCCGATTACTCGTTCAACTTGGTTAGATTTAAGCATGAAAATGTAGGGGTAAATGCGTTTAGTCGAAGGGAAATACTGACTCTAGTTTGAGGGAAAAACGATTACAGGACAATGATCCAGTTGGGGCAAAAATGGGACAATCTAAAACCCGGAGAGGTTTTTATTCGTAAATTCCGGTGACAATCGAAACCCGATTGTCACCCAAGGCTTGACAAGCGGCTAGGGTTTGATGGGCTCGTTCTAGGAGAGTATGGGCTGAATCGTTATTTTGTGCCATTGTTCCACTGACGGAAAGGGTAATATGAAGGGGTGCAGCTTGCTCTAATATCAAACTGGTATCTTTCACTAATGAGGAAAGACGACCCGCCAACATTTTCAACACCCGCTCATTAATATTGGGGAATAAAATAATAAATTCATCCTCATTCCAGCGAGTCAGGAGGTCTACACTCCGGCGGATAGAATTGCCTAGGGCTTGCGACACCATTAATAACACTTGATCCCGGATGGCTAGTCCATAGTGTTGTTCAATTTCTGCCAATTTATCAATTTTCAAAACCAACAAACCAAACTTGATCTGATAATCATGCAGTTCCTCAAAACGATGTTGTAAATTAAGGCGAGTTAGACGAAAATTCCCCACTTCTGTGACGCTATCCATGAGGGTTTTTTCTTTTAACTGACTCAAGGTTTCTCTGTCACGATTGAGTTGAGAACGATCTAAAAAAAGTTCCACCGCGCCTAAAAGATTACCCCGTTCATCATGAATGGGTAACACTCGCAAGGAAATGGGAACACGATACCCTTGTTTATGATTTAAGTAAAATTCTCCATCCCGTTTTTGTCCATCGTGTAAGGTCGCTGTCACAGGGCATCTATGCGAAGAGATTTCATGACCCTGTTCATCAAGGTAATTTAAAAAACCGTCGGCGCATTTTTTGCCCAAGACTTCATCTCGACTGTACCCGGTAATTTCTTCAGCCCGTTGATTCCAGAATAAAATCCTTTGGTCTAGATCAACGTAATAAACACCGTCGAACAAATTATCAATAATGGATTGATACCAAGAATAATCCGTAATTTCCTGCTTGTGTTGTCTTATTTGATACATAATACTACTTAGCTTCCATGTCCCGTATGGAATCCATTAAATGGGGTTGTGGTTCAAAATTCAACTAATTGAAAGGAAAGCTTTAGAAAGTTTGTAATGAATCTTAAGATAAAGAAAAATAGACTCAATCTTGATCCATGCCAAGGTCGTGAGGAAAAATTAAGCTCAGAAATGGCGGCCAAATCTGGCAAAGAAATGAGAAATCTTCGGTTTTAATTCATATTAATTTACAAGAGAGGGGTTAGAGCTTACGGATTCCCTCGCCAGTGCCAATAGAGTCCTAGGGGAATGGGTAAATTTACTACACCCGTTGAAGAAACGCGATAACATGATTGAATTGTCTAGAATACGAATGATTATGCAAGTCCCCTTCGTTGATTTTTCTTGGCAACATGAGCCAATTCAGAGGGAAATTGACCAAGCGATCGCAAAGGTAGTCCAACGGGGTGATTTCATCTTAGGTCAAACGGTTACTCAGTTTGAACAGGCTTTTGCCCAAGCCTCTGGGGTGGAGTATGGTGTAGGGGTGGGCTGTGGGACAGATGCGATCGCCTTGGGTCTACAAGCTTGTGGCATTGGCCCCGGTGACGAGGTGATTGTTCCCGTGAACACCTTTATTGCAACGGTAATCGGAGTGTTGCGCACTGGAGCAAAGCCCCTATTTGTTGATTGTGACCCCGCCACGGCTTTAATAGACCTCGAACAAGTCCATAGCGTGGTAACAGCCCAAACGAAAGCCCTGATTGCGGTACATCTTTATGGGCAAATGGTGTCCCCCCAGCAGTTGCGAGAGTTTACCTCCGCCCATTCTCTCCTCTTGTTTGAAGATGCGGCTCAAGCTCATTTAGCCCAACGGGACGGCTATAAGGCGGGATCATTAGGTGTCGCGGCGGGGTATAGTTTCTATCCCAGTAAAAATTTAGGCGGTTTTGGGGATGGGGGAATCGTCTTGACCAACGATCCAACCTTAGCCCAAAAAGTGCGCTGTTATCGTAACTACGGGGCCAGTCAAAAGTATGTTCACACTGAACTGGGTACGAATAGCCGTTTAGATAGTCTGCAAGCGGCCGTGTTAGAGGTGAAATTAGCCCATCTACAGGAGTGGAATTTAGCCCGCAATCAGGCAGCCGCTCAGTATGACGAAGCCTTGAAACCTTTAGCCGACTACGGGATTTTTCCCTTTCGCAATGACGGCAGCACGGGTCATATCTACCATCTCTATGTGATACGAGTTACATCGGAATCCCCCGTAACTCGCGATAATTTACAAAAGGCTTTAGGAGAGCGGGGCATTCAAACCGGAATTCACTATCCCATTCCTTGTCATCTACAACCTGCCTATCAACACTTGGGCTATCATACCGGAGACTTTCCCCATGCCGAAACCTTGGCACAAGAAATTCTCTCCTTGCCCATGTTCCCCGGACTGAGTGCAGCCCAAGTTCAGCAAGTGGTGGAAACGATTAAAAGCGTGATTCAGGGTGATTGATTGGGCTAAAACGCTTTCTTTTCTCGAAATCTACCCATGAAAGACTATGGTACAACGTTTAAAAAACCCAGCTTTTCTGCTAGAGCGCCGTTGGCTCTATGCCATGATGGGGGGATTGTTTATCCTCCTCTATGCTCCCTTAATGGTTCACTGGGTCGATGGTTGGCTCAATAAAACCATTAGCATTGAACATGAATATTTTAGTCATGGCTTGATCGGTTTTCCCTTTGCCGCCTATATTGTCTGGCTGCAACGGAAAAAATGGCGCAGATTAGGCGATCGCACCCATCCCGTCGGTGGGATTCTCTTAGCCCTTGGGGCGCTGTGCTACTTTAGCGGCACCGGGGAACTGGTGAACCTTTCCCTGCCCATTCTCCTCACCGGCCTTTGTTTGTGGCTCAAAGGGGTGCCGGGGCTTAAATTACAAGGCTTTCCCCTGATTTTAGTCTGGTTAGCCACCCCTAACGCCATGCCCTATTTAATCTCGCCCTTTTCCATTATCCTCCAGACCTTTATTGCCAATGTGGCCGGGTTTATCCTCATCCATGCTGGGATGGATGTTCAAGTCGAAAGTATTTATCTCACCGTAGGGGGGCGTTTGGTGGAAGTTGCGCCCCACTGTTCCGGGTTAAAAATGCTCTTCACCAGCTTGTATGTGGGGCTAATGTTATTGTATTGGACCGATAACTTGCGATCGCGCCCCAAAACCATCGCCCTCCTCCTCGGAGCCGCTTTCATTAGTGTCACAGCCAACATTCTACGCAATACCCTCCTAACCTACTTTCATGGCAGCCATCAAGATCAACTCTTCGCTTGGCTACACGAAGGATGGGGCGGGGATCTTTATTCCGCCGGGATGTTAGGATTAGTCCTCGTCTGGATGAACATTCTCGACCGTTTACACCTCACCCCCACCCCCACCTTAGCCCCAGAACCCCCACAAAACCCGACGGGAGACTCTGAACCATGAAAATCAGCGATACCAATCCCCAACCCATCCCATCCCCAACAACAGCCTCCCGCGTCTCCCGTCCCCATCTGGTGATGGTGATTCTCTTAGCCATCGTGTTACTGGTGGGGGCAGTCCCCCAATATATTCAAGGGGCTTGGTCTTGGCGTGAACCCCCCGCCATTCCCGCCCTGTCGGAAATGCTCGCCCTGACCCGCAACGGCTTAGAATTGCCCGGTTGGACAACCCAAGAACAAACCGAAGTCAGATTAGGCGGACAAGGCTGGTCCGGTCAATCTATCATCGGTGACGATCATGATCGACCCATTACCCTGTTGTTATTGCCCCAGAAAACCATCCGAGATCAGCCCGATGTGGAATGGGTGGATGTGTCTGGACAAATGCGCTGGAAAATGGGGACTATGACCACCCTCACGGTAGACGTACAACACGACGGACAAACCATTCCCGTATCCGCCCGCTTTTTCCAAGCCTTCACCGAACATCAAACCTTTGCCGTAGTTCAATGGTACGCCCTAGACCGAGAAGGAACCCCCACCCCCGGGCGCTGGTTTTGGTTAGACCAATGGGCTCAACTCCGCGGCCAGCGCGTGCCTTGGGTAGCCGTGAGTCTCTTAATTCCCGTCAGTCCTCTGCGGGACTTAGAAGATAGCGAAGGTTTAGCCACCACCTTGATTGAAACCGTACAATCCACCATTATGAGTGATGTGTTTTGAGTCTCTTGGAGATTAAAATGCCTGATTCTGCCTTGAATATTAGACTATCAAGGGTGTGGGTCACGGCCTTGGCTGGGTCATCTCTAGGCATCATCCTAGGAAGCGTCTCCCCGGCCATCGCCCAAGATCAAACCATCGACCCTAACCTACGGGGCCCCATTCCCATCTTCCACAGCCCCGCTGGGACGATGGGGTTTCCCGTGATCCCACCCCCCATTCCCACAGAATCTGATGCCCCTCCCCCCACCTTCCCAGAGGGGGAGCGCATTCCTCCCGGTTACACGCCCCCAGTGCGCGATGAAAGCCCCTTAAACCAGTTCAACCGCTACCGTTTAGCGGTTGGGGATGGGATTGCCGTTTCTGTGCCGAATTTTCCCGAATTTCAGGCCGCAGGCAGTATTAACCTAGAAGGCAATTTTTCTATCCCCATTCTCGGCCCCATTTCCTTGGTCGGTTTAACCATTGAAGAAGCCCAAGCCAAAATTAGCTATGAACTGGGGGAACGCTTTTTGCAAAGACCTCCTGAAGTTTTAGTCCTCTTGAATGCCCCTCGCGCCCCCGATGTAACCGTTGTGGGGGAGGTGTTTGAACCGGGATTTTATCAACTCCCTCCGGGTTCAGATCCGATTGATGCCGTGCAATATGCCCAAGGCAGCACCCAAGATGCGGATTTACGCTCAGTTATAGTGCGGCGGACTTTAGTCGATGGCACGATAATTGAACAAAGTGTGAACTTGTTCGATCCTCTCAGCCAAGGGATTAAAATCCCAACCCTGATTTTACAACATGGGGATTCGGTGATTGTCAACCGGATTCCGGTAGGGGAAGAACAGTTTTATGATCAGAATTTAGTCGCTCGGTCTAATGTGTCTCAAGTGGCAATTGCCGTCCGGATTGTGAGTCATCCCAATATGGTTGCTACAACGGTGAATTTACCCAACGGTAGCACCTTTTTGGATGCGGTCACTCAGATGGGATCGTTTAATCAAAGTCAATTGAACCGCATTGCCTTAATTCGTTTTGACCCCGAATTGGGGCGGCCAGTGGTGCAGTATTTAAGTGGACGGGCGGCACTACAGGGGGATCTCTCAGAAAATCCTCCCTTACGCCATAACGATATTTTGGTGGTGAACCGTAACTTAATCGGTCGGATTAGCTATGCTTTGAATACCTTTACTCAACCCTTCCGGGATATTTTGGGCTTTTTGCTGTTCTTTAATCAGTTAGTGAATAGCGCCAGTGATTTATTCCAACCCGGTGGAGGTGGACAGTAGCCGTTTTAAAAGTCTAGGAGGGGGTGATCTTTGTCACGGTGTCGCTGTGGTTTCGCTCACCTTGGACGTTGACGAAGTACACGGGGGCATAGGGAAGGCGAACACATTCTTTTCCGTAAAAACTTGGGATGATAAAGATGTCGAGAGTTAAGCCCCCTAAAAAACCATGTTAAACCTTCAACTTCTCCCCGGTGCCATTTCTGAAATCCTCGCCTCCGTTGCTGAAACCGGCCGTCTGACCCAAGGCGATCGCTACGGTTTATTAGCCGCCACCTTAGACGAATCCCTCAACGAAGAAGAACGCCGCGCCGTTAACCGCCTTCTCCGTTCCGTCCAACGCGGTCGAGTTCAGTGGGCCTAAAAATTTTCTCCCCCAACTGAAGTTCATCGCTTAACTCACGACAACAACATCCTCACACCCGCTTAGACCCCTAAGCGGTTTTTTTTCCCCAAGATCACCCACAACAGTTTACAGCCCGTCCCGTAGGTTCGGCACAGGAAGCACAACCCAACAAAACAGTATTTCAGATCACACCTCGATCTCTCCCAGATGACGACTCACCCAACCCTCAACTTTTTCTGCGGTTAAAACCTCTGCCCCTAAATCTGAAAAAAGTCCTGTAGTTTTTTCATAAACTTGATTCAGTTGCTGATATTTAGGGTTATTCATCTGAGGAGGAACAGTCACAATAGCTAAGGGAAAATCAGGTTTATTCTGCTTAACATCAGAAATTTTTAAAATCATAGAGTCTTGTTCAGTTGAGCGAATTTTCACATCAAAAGAAACCCCTTGAGCCGCAAAATAAGGCTTACCATTTGCCACAACTACATCAAACTGATGGGATTTCAAGCAACCAGATAACCGATAATCTGTTCTGAACAATTGTTTTGCTTTCTCGTTAAAATGAGACTCCAAAACCTTCTTAATCCGTTGTTTTGTCACCTGAACAGCAAAAGCGCGGTCATGTTTCCTGATCTGGGGAACACAAGACTCCACCAAATAGGTTTTAGCCAAGTCATCAATCAGAAACTCAACGGTTTCTAAAGAACCCCTAGGTTCTGTAAATTGAACCGAATTAAACCAACCCTGTGCAACCTTTAATAAACGATCTTGACGAGAAACTTGATTAGGAAAATCTCCCGGAAACAATAATCCTTGAGCGGCTACCTTTTCCCTCCGACTGGCAAAATCCTGTAAAAAATGGGGATCTTCCCTACCAAAATGACGCACTCGTTCCCAATTGTTCAGGAATCGAACACGCACTAAATCCTCATCAAACGCCAACACCCCAACATTAATCCGCTCATCAGCGATGGGATTAGGAACATATTGGATAATGCTATATCGACTTACCATGACTTTTGTCTTTGGGATGGGATTCTGCCAATGGCTCAATCTAGGTTTTGAACACCAACACACTAGGGAAGAGGAAACACTTTAACATAATTTTGAGCCGAGGTTTGTTTCTTTAACTCCTCCAAATACTGTCTACGTGGGTTTTGATTCGCACCAAACACCGTCACCACTTGATAATCCCCTAAATCTGCAATCCACACCGGAGACGGTTTCACCCCCTTTGTAACTTGCCCGCATAAGTTCCCATCATAATCCTGCCGAGAACCTTTTTGAATTTTAAACTGGGGACTGTGTAGAATACTCAACGCATAGGGTTTATTATTCTGCCCTCTGCCCTTACAGATGACAATTTCACAGTTAGCATCGACGGCATCTGTCCAATTCTGTTGACTTACCGGGAAGTCATTTCTACGACGATTGTAATTGAACTGTTGAGATACCAATGCCCCCAAACTGGTATAAAATTCTTTCAATCGTTGTTGAAATTGGGTTTTAAAGACAGAAATTTCTTCAGGAGCAACCCACAATTTATTATCTTCCTCCTCAATAAAGAAGGTTGAACCGCGAAACCAAGGAGCATTTTCCCGAGTTTGACGAGAATAACAAGGTCGTCTTGCCCCTTGACCAATTCCCCCTAAATTAAACATTAACCACGTGAGATTAGTAAACAAAGTTTTTAGGTTTTGTGCTTTATTAGTTGGAGCAGCAGGCGAAAAAGATAACACTAATGTTCCCTGTTGTTCTCCACAAGGATCATTTTTTCCCTTATAATTAGGTCGCGGTTCTTTTTTGGCAATTCGACCATCTAAAATATTGACCTGTAAATAGCCATACCCTTTGGGATCAATGCCACCAAATAATTCAGCTTCTAAAGTTTGCACTCGACCGGGTTCTAATACCCCCAAAGCAAAGGCACGAAACCAATAACGTAGCATGGATTTAAAGGCCGTAGGACGCACTTCTGCTTCAGCTTGTCCCCGCATTTGCCACTCCTGACGACGGTCATTAAATTGCCATTGGGTAAAGCGTTGATGACCGTGAATTAATTGCCCTTCTAAGGCAAATTCAACCCGCAAAAATTCTTGTTTTTGTTTCGGTTGTCCTGCTCCCGCTTTGAGTAACAATCCATAACCTGTATTGACTTGAGAACCTATACCCGCTTGTAGTCCCTTAATCAGCCAATTTTTAACCTTTTCTAATACTTTAGGATCATCGCTCAGACTTCCCAACTTTAAGCCAATCACAAAGGTTGTTTCTTGTAAGGATAAAAAGGGGTTGGGATTAGGATTATAACCCAGTGAATTATTTTCCCATTTCCAAATATTATTAGCCATATCCATAGCTAAACCTCCCCCTTTACTAGGTAAAGGGTAAGCATCTAGAAACACTACTTTTCCGGCTTTATTTTGCTTATCTTCTGCCTCCAGAGAACCGAAATATTTAGCAATTTCAGGATGTTTTTCGGCATCTCCCCATTCTAATTTTTTCTCAGCCATTAACTCCCGAATCGCCTGATTTCTTGCTGCTCCTCTCAGGGTACTGGAGGGAATATAAGGCATTCCCAAAGCATCAAAAGCGGGGAGTAAAATACTTTCGGGGCCGCGATGACCTCCCACTCGAATCCGCCAAGCACATTTCACTTGAAAGGTATTATTTTTTCCAGCAATCAGTTCAGTTCGTTTAACTAAAGTGGTGAGACGTTGGCGATAGTCTGCCTTTTCTGTCGCCATCTGTAAAATTTGGACTTTTGTTCCGTCTTTATAGTTATCTCGATCGGGTTCACGCATCCAGCGCAAGTATTCGACAAAACTGGCGGTTTCGTGGGGACTGGGTTCATTGTTTGGGTCGAGCCAAGGTGAGGGAGGAGGGGGATTATTTGAGTTGTTACTCCCCTTATTTCCCCCGGTTGTTATGACTTTTTTAGAGGGAGTTTCAGGTGCTTTTTTGATAGGTTTAGAAGGCTTGTTAGGACGGTTAAAAACCATTAGTTTTTCTCCTGATTAAAGGATTAAAAAATTGATCAGCAGGTAATAGTTAGGGGGTTACTTTGCTAACTGTTTTGCTATTGGATAACGACACAAAATTATGCGTCTCCTGTGATATCGTAATAAATGGCGTTAGCCCAGAAACTAAACTCGTTGGCTAGTTCTAAGCCTAATCCTGTGAGTCCGAGGTAATCATCTGAACTAAGGTCTTTAATGGTTTTTAAACCTTGATCTCCAGCCAAAGGTTGTACACCAGATAAAACTTGCAAACATTCAAAAAACTTTTTGACAACTTGTTTCTTGCCTTCTTGACTTAAAGCTCTTTCTTCAGCTTTCAGTCGCATCATTCCCCAAGTTGATAAATAGGTGTAAAGTTCAACGGCTTGGTTTTTCTGTTCTTTCAAACGGCTATCGTCTTGATTGGGTTGCGATCGCAAATTCTGCAAAGCTTCACAAACGGGTTTGCTGATCGTGCGTGGATCAAAGGTGTTCATCGTGTCTTCTCCCTCTTTTAATTATTGAGCCATTGTTGAACAAAACCGCGTCCGAGGCTTTCCTGTCCTCCGATTTGGATGATGTCGCTACGCTGAAGCAGTTGTTTAAAATCCTGTTCTGCATTCGCACTGGAACCATTACTTTGAGCCGTTGTTCCCCAAGGGAAGTACATTAAAGTATCGGGAGGAATCGCTTCCTCATAGCGGAAACTACCA
Organism: Spirulina subsalsa PCC 9445; assembly: GCF_000314005.1. Classification (NCBI taxonomy): domain Bacteria; kingdom Bacillati; phylum Cyanobacteriota; class Cyanophyceae; order Spirulinales; family Spirulinaceae; genus Spirulina; species Spirulina subsalsa. Next base: position 1,276,687 of record NZ_JH980292.1, on the reverse strand, counting down.
TCTTTCACTGTTTTACTGTCATCTAGTTTGATTTTCACCTGTCGCCAAAGTCCCATTTGAATTAAAGTAGCACAGTGACGATCCGGTAAGACAATCACCCGCTCAATTCCTTTGGCTTCTGAACTTTGAGGAACGAATTCTTTCCAGTTGGGAAAATCTACTAAATTTTGGGCTTTCAATAAGGCATCTTTTAAGTAAACATTGGTGTTGTTTTGCTTAAAGTTACAGCTATATTCCGCCGGAATTTTAGCCCTGGGGTTGTGCCATTTTGCCCAACGACTGAGCAATAAGGGGGAACTAATCCACACCACCCCATGACTGAGGGAAGCAATGGGCAACCAGAGAATTGAACCATCTCCGATCCAAATTTTCCCTTGAGTTAAATTTTCACTACCATCTGATGTTTTTCCGTCGTTTAACTCATTGCCAAACAGAAAATATCGCTTGGTTTGATCTGATTCACTGGAGCGAATTTTCCCCCGGATGGTACTGGATGGAATATAGGGAAAATTGGTGTGAGACTCGCGAGCAATGCCTAATAAATTGCCCTCTTGGGTTGTTCCTCCGGTATGTAAGGGAGAGAGTAAATAGAGATAAACTAATGCACTCATTTGTTTTAATCCTCAGTGAAAATGAATAATAAGTTTAAGCGCCTAGAGTTTTTGTTGTATAGTTCAGTCAAGAGAAAACGCCTCAATCTCATTTTAAGCCGATTAATGGGGACGAACTCCGAAAAGACGCACTGCACCTTGAATTCTGGCTAAATCTTGGAGAAATCGCGATCGCAAATGCCCAGTATTCGGTGTTTGTCCTCCCATAAACAGGCAAACCACCTCTTTACAGTCCGTATCTGCTTGTGGATTGCGAATCGTAACCCGCTTAATACTCACCCAGGAACAGTGAGAATTGCCCCCTCCTGCCGCATCACCCCCGACATCTGACTTGCGCTTGTAGGTGGGCTGGTAAATCAAGTTAACCCCCTCACCACGAGTCTCCTGGGGAGTTGTAAATTCCCAGTCCATCTCAGCCTGATTTAAAGGATCTTCCACAGGTTCAGGCACCAAATAAACCGCGCAACTCCAAGGAGAAAAAACCTCAGCCTCTGGATTTTGATTTGGTCTAAATCGTTCAGCCCATTTTTGCTGCACTGCCTCAGACCATTTTTGATAAACACTGACCCACTGTTCAGGTTTCAAAGCCATTCCAAACCCTTTAGTTTCACCCCTAACCTTATGAGTTAGCACAACATGACTCCCCCTAGCTGCTTCATAACCTCTATCGGTTCTAAAAATATGCAAAGGTCTACGCCATCCCCGTCCAACACCTCCCACCATTGCCGCAAACTTCAGCACAGGCCAAATAATAGTATTGAGAACCTCTTGAGGGGCAGTCACTTTAAGTTGTCCTTTCCAAGTGTAAAAATAAGGAACTTTTGTCGATTTTTCCCCCCAAGTTCTGCCCTTGACTAACTCTATCCGCACACAGCCCTTTTGTCCCTCTGGTTCGAGAACTCCGAATAACTCCCCTAGGGTTTTCTTCGCATTTTCTGGTGACATCACCCCCAACAAAAACCGCAGCATCCAAGACCGCATCCACCCCCGCCAATGAGAAGGGCGTAAAACAGGATCTTGAGAATCAACCCCATAACACCCTTGACTATACAATTTAAACGTCAATACCTTAGTTTTACAGTTTGGATCCGGTTCTGCTTTAGGTGCATTGGGATCTCTCGATTTTATCGCACCATATCCCGAAGCGGTGCGACTTCCTACCCCATACAAAGTCAAAGCTTGTTGCACCCATCCCCACACCTCATCGACCTCTTCAGGAGTGGCTTTTTTACTGGGAATTCCACGAATGGCAACTGTAACAGGAATTGGATCTTCTCCATCTCCAAGGGTATATAAAGATAAGGGAGTAGATTGATCTTGGTGGAAAACTTGGAAGGTTTCTTGGGGGTTAACAATATCTAAAGTTAAGGGTTCAGGTTCTTTAGGCCAAGCATCTAAAAATTCAATTTTACCTGAATAAATTTTGTCATCGGTTTGATACCCCAATAACTCCAGCATTCTGGGCTTAATTTCAGGGCGTTTTTTTGCCCACTCCCGCACAATTCCCCGGATACAAGACCCCGGAATATACCCATTCAAAGGTAACTGATATAATTGTTGACAATTTTCTGCAACATTGCGTTTATCTTCGGGTCGCCATTCTTTATCTTGCCCCGTTTTCCAACTGCCACAAGGTTCACCTGCCGAAACAATTGTTTCAACATCAGGATGGGGAAATGAGCCAACTTTTGCCCGCCATTTAACCGTGAATGTCCCTGACTTAAATAAACCGGGGTGGCGGGTTTGATGTTGTTGTTTAAGCAGGTCTACTAATCTCGTCCCACTATACATTATTTAGTCTCCTTTTCTGCATAAGCTCTTGCCCAAAAGTTCCAATGTTTGGATAAGGTTAGGACTTTACGCCATTGGGCTATATATTCAGGAGCGTTGTTCTGTGCCAGTTGGGTTACTTGCCGCATTAATTCCGCTCGGTTCGGGTTTGTTTGTGTCATAAATTGACCTAAAAGAGACTCCCAAACCGGAACAGTACGCTCCCGAACCTCTCCCCTTTGTTCATTGGATTGATTGACATAACCCACCGCAGAAAGTAAGCCAAACACTCGCAAATGTTGGGATAATCGCAAAACGGCCGTTACATCATTTTTCGTCAATTTACTTTGATTATGCGTTTTCAAATAGGCCTGAATATGACTATGAGCGAGTAAACTGGTTTGTTCCGGTTGAACTTTCATAGTCGGTTTACTCTTCAATGCCGCAGGAGGATTCGTCGGGGCTTGGACTGTTGATAATTCAGTAGAATTAGAGACTGAAGGAACAGGTGCAGAATTTTGTCCAGACTTAGGCTGAGATTGTGGTTTATTCCCGGCATCTTTAGCAGATTTTTTGTTTTTATTCCCCTTCGCCATAATTAACCTCCGACAGTAGCTGTTGCTTGAGTATTTGCCACAGGAGAAGCGGCATTAGTAACCCAACTATGCGCCCATCCTCGCCCTACATTAGCTTGTCCTCCCACTTGAATTAATCCGGTGAGAACATCCATTAAAAGATCGTGATGTTTTGTTTCTAAGGTTGTATCTTTCAGCAAACGATAGCCCCACGGATAATAGAGAATTGTGTCTCTTGGGATGCAAATATCTGTCCAAAAAACCTCCGCAGAACCTGCCGTTCCTGCCCCGGTATCATCTTCTTGAATTTTGTTGCGGATCTGAGTCCAGAGGGAATGTTCCATTAATACTTGAAAATCGTTGTCGGGCAAAATTAAGCGATTATTATTCCAAGTCGGTTGAACCGCACTACTCAAGGCAGGTGGCCAATTTCCCGCTAAATTAATGGCTTGTTTCTGCTCGTCATTCATTGCTGCAACTTGAATTTGAGCGTCTGCTACTTCATAGCGTCCGGTTTTTGTTCCCACAGGTTCCGAGGGAAAAAGAACCGGGGAATTGCCCGCTAAAAGGGCATGGTCACGGATAAGAGTATGACAACTAACCCACGTAAAAACATCCCCAGCTTGACTGGACATAGTGCGCATGGGAACCCACAGTAAACGGGCATCTCCAAACCACACCTGATGAACCCCCATTTGTCCATCATCATCTAATTCTTTACCAAAGAGAATATTAGCGACCCTTTCATCCAATTGTTGGACTTCGTTCCGCAATCCTCCCCGTAAGGAAGAACCCGGCACATAAGGGAAATCGGTATGAACTTCACGGGCAATTTCTAAAATATTGCCTAAATCCCCCTCTCCTCCACAGTGAATAGGAGCAAGACTGTATAAGTAGCCAACACGAAAATCAGTCATTTGTGTTTATCCTCTGTAAAAAATTAATAACAAATCTCACGGCATGAATGGCTTAATTGTTTTTCTTATAAGCCATCCAAAGCAATTCGGAATAGCCCAGATTCTGCCAACGTTGGGCGTTAGGGTTGTCTTGAAACAAACTCTGGGGGCGTTCGAGGTAGTAACAACTCCCCGGAGGGGCGGCGAAGACTTGGGGGGCGGGAATGCTTTTCTGGTCTTTGTCGCGAATTCGGCCACTGATGGGAACCGCCCGATCTGTGGCTACACTCACTAGGGGGCCTCCGTTGGGTGTGCCGTTTTCTTTGAGTTCCCACTCCCACGGCCAAGGCCGACAGCGCGCTTGTAGCTTGCTTTGGCGGAACTTTTTGGGGTGTTCAAAAACGCCGGGGGTGATGAGATAGGCGATCGCCCTTTTCCCCCAATCAAAATTCCGCTTAGAAATCTTTTGAATCTCCTCCCACTGTTTCCCCAACCCATCACAAGCTTCTACCAACACCCGATGACCTTCTCCCCCCAGTTGTAATGTTGTGGGAGTGTGGGGAATTTTCTGCTCTAAAGCAATGGCTAAACTCCATCCGGGCTGAAGACGCACAGCATTTTCCACAAAGTAACCGTCGGCATCTTTCACTTGTCGGGTTCCAGGTGCGATCGCATTATGGGAACGTGACTCCACCTTCCAAGGTTTCTCCTCCCCATCCCTAAGCTGCCAATCCTCCTCCTTCAGTGGCTCATTGTTGAGGATTTTCAGCACAACCTGACTCGATAAATAAAGCCGCTCATCCGACTTTTTAGGGTTTGAGTCCTTCTTCTCGCGCTGTACCAAAGGAGCCGGGAGACTCTCATCCCACAGCATAAACTGAGTCGGATGTTCTGGATCAGTTTCCTTTAACCACGGCACCGGAATTAAACGCTCATCCTTAAAATAACTCAACGGCCGGGGAAAATATAACTCCTTCTCATAACACAAAAACGGCCCCCGCATCTTTAGATCCTTGCTGTCTAAAACCCCCCGTAAAGCCCCAGCAAGGGTGTGTCCGTGAGGAGGAAAGATCCCCCCCGCCCAAGCCCGTTCACCCGGCGTGAAGGGCTTGGCATCGCGGAATAAGAGAACATCAAGAGGGGTCAGAATATACCAGTACATTATTGTAAGTTCCTGTTCATTGAATCGCAACAATTGAGAAGGTTTTTCATTCAGAAAAAAATCCAAAAATTCATGATTTTAAGTCGGAATCCATTGCATACGCCCAGTCTTTTTTGTGGACATTTGACCAAAGATTGCCTAAATTGTTATTCATTGGATATCTCCAGCACTTGTTTATACAACGCTTCGCTAATCCGAAAATTTTGTTCAGAAATCAACTGATCCATAATGGGTTGTATTTGGCTGATTAAGCCTTGAGACTTTGCTTCAATCAGTACTCCTAACAAGCCAGTGATTTTATCAAATCCCAACTTTAGGGCTACTTTTCGACCTTTTCGTTCATCTAACAATAATAAATCAGCATTCAACTCTAATGCTAAGATAATTGCCTCAGCTTCTCCTCTATCTAGCTCATTTTCCAAATTCATCACGGGTTGTTTATCCAAAACCGATTTAGCTTTAATCCAAGACGAATTTTGTAATTCATTAGCACCAGGAACGGAATAGGGAAGATTGACCATTTCTTCATATACGGCTTGAGGAATGATAATTTCTTCATAGAGAATTTTGAGTAGATGAAGCATCTGAATTGCAGCTAAGTTTGTAATGGTAGAAGTATCACTGATTACCAACATCTCACTGAATTCGTCCCAGTTGTCGTAACGTTTTTAAATCTTGCTCAAATTCCTCCAGATCATAGTGAATACAAATATTTCGTTTAGCCAGTTCTGCCTGAAATTCTAATACATTCAATTCGGCTAATTTTCTGGCCTTACCAATACTTATTTTGTCTTGTTGAAACAGTAAAATCGCAATTTCTAGTTTAAGTTCTTTTTCCGATAAACCAGATGCGCTTAGAATATCGTCTGGAATTGTAACACTCATGAGTACATATTCTCCAAGTTGATCATAATTTGCCGCTTCAATTATCGTGACTTGTTGGGTTTCGCTGTCGCTTCACCCAACCGACAAAATGAGGTTATTCAATCTCACGATTTCTGACGACAAAAGCGGCTAACTTGAACCAGTTTTTCACCTCCTGTTCTAAATCTTTAGGGTCTGTAGCTAACCAAATTTCTCGCAAAAACTGCGCTAATTGTGCTGTGAAATTCTCCCGTTTGCGCTTATCCCCCTTAAACACTTCCCGACGAGAGACAAAAGCCTGCACCCACGGTTTAATCGCCGTCTCTTTCGGAATAGGATGTTGTTCCCACAACTGCGCCACACCCTCAAATAAAGCAGGTTCTAAACCAAGGTCTAATAAACCACGCCAAAGGTCAAAAGTCTTAAACTTACTCGTAGCCTTTAATATGTTCCCGTTGCCGTAAAGTACCCGCACCTGTACCGCGTCTTTTTTAATTTCTTTCCCCGACTGTTCATAAACATGATCTTTCGCCTCACTTTCCGCCTCCCAGAGGTTTTCTAAGGCAATAGCCAACGGCACACTATGATGAGCCATCACCACCCCAAAACTAATCGTCGCATCTTCTCCCATTGTGAATAAAGGACGATTGGGGAAGCCCTTTTTAGGCTCTGTCATCTGCCAATAATTGCCCTTTTCCTCAAACTCTCCTTTAGGGTCTTCACCTCCCTTAAAACACTGTCGCACATCCCACAGCCAATCATCCCACTCCCAGAGATTAGTATAGGCTAAAACATCATCCCCCCCGCCATAAATTAAGCGCCCCGCATAGCGTTGTTCTGTGAGATAGGGTAACAGTTGATTAGAAAAATCTAGTAATGCCCGACTCAGGGCGCTGTGGGTAGAAGGTCCCATGCGTTTGTCAAGTCCTTTGAATTCTTTAAACTCTTCTTTGACGGAATCCGGCACATCCAAAGCGGTGGGGAAATACTCCCCATAAGACCTCATTTTTTTACCCTTCAGCCATTCACTCATCCCGTCCCCATCTCCGGCTACAATAACATACCAGTTGGCGGGGTTATTGTTGGGGTAATTTTTATCAATTTCCTGTTGTAATTCAGCGCGATACCTTTGGAATTCACGGCGGTTGGATTGGATTTCCTCAGCAGAAAGTTTTTGCTCTTCATCTTTAGAAAGTGCTAACTCTTCTACCAGCCAACCTGCATTTAAAAAGCGGGGATGGTAAGCAATATTTTTGGGGTTTTCTTCGTCAATCCAAGGAATCCCCCAGTCTTGAGTAACCGCATCAGAAATTCTGCGATTATCTTTGAGGATTTTGTTGCTCAGTGCTTGACAAGTCCCGTGAAAATGGTCAATTTGTTCCGGTGTTGCCTGTTTGAGATACCCTGCCACTCCCGCCGTTAAGTCGGGGTAGGAAGCCCCAATTTTTTGGCCTTCTAGCTTTAACAGTTGGGGTAAAATATTCTGGAGGCATCGTTTAACGGTTTCGGTGGCGTTTAGTTCCTCAATTCCGTCAAATAATCCAGCATCTCTTTTCCACTGCTTAGGGGTTTCTCCTTCTGTTACCCAGTCCGTTAGTTGATTATTTTTATGTTGATTATTTTTATTCCGTTTTTTCTCTTGTTGGGGATAGACTACTGGGCCTAAACCGGAAATGGTGGAACGGGGTCCAAAGGCGGTGGGAATGTCCCAACTGCGGGCGTTTTTAATGGCCGCAAGACTAAAGCGAGTTTGGTCAAAAATGGCAGCCCACCAAGAGCCGATATTCGCACCACAGGGATTTCTCCCTTGTTCTGCTTTCCGCAGTTTGCCTGTAGCGCGCAGAAAGTTTAATTCTTCTTCTAAAAACAGTTTTTCTTTCTCTGAGAGTCCATAGGTGGCGTTTTGGATTTCGCACCACATCTTATCATTTTCTAACTTTTCTGCCTCAACTTTTGGGCTGTCTTCTTGATAAATTTCACTACTTTTGAGTTCTTCTCCTTCTCTACCAATGGGAACCGCCGACCAGTAGGTTTGCCATTGGGCTTTTAGCCATCCCTGCCAGGTGGGGTCAGTTTCTCGGAGTTCTCCAGTCCAGTGACGTTGTTCTAGGTGTTCAAAGACGAGATGGGAGACTTTTTGCCATTCTTCGACTAGGGTTTGTTGTGCCATCTGCATGGCATCGGCGACTTTTTCTTTCGGGAGAATTAATAACAAAACGTTGGGGAATCCGGCGGTTAATAGGCGACGTTCTGAGGGGGGATTTACCCAGTCTCCGAATTCTTCTCTAATCCAGTGGTCGATGAGGGGTTGTTGAAACAAACTGGGGTAAAGGAAGCAGTCGGGGCCGTATTTTTGGGCGAGTATCCAGCACACTCTAGCGGAGAGGTAATGGAGGAGCCAAGACCCAGCCCAAAAGTCGCGCATTTTTCGACTGGCTTTGATTAATTCTTGGACGGGGGAAAAGCTGAAAATGGTTAGGTAGGCATGGGGAAGGGGTGCGTTGGCGGGCCAATTCTTAGCTAGTATTTCGGAGGTGGCATCATAGCCGATGAATGACCCAGCTAAGGCGGAGGTTAAGGTGGCGTGACTCCAGATGGAAGCGTCTGGAAAACGGGTTTCTGCGGGCATTAAGAGCAGAGATTCATCATCGAAGAGTTTACAGGTTTCTTCGGGTAAACAGCGCCACAGCCACCAGAAAAGCCGTTTGGGGTCGTTTCTAATGTCGCTGGGGATCTTATTTCGTAATTCTTGTTCTTTGCTTTGGAGGTAGTTTTTGCGGTTGTTTGTGAGTTCTTGGTGGTGGGTGTCAGGGAGTCGGAGAAATTGCTTTTCGCCGGAAAGGAGATGGCTAATTTCAATGCCCTTTTCCTTATCATAATTTACTGAGGTGGTCAGGTTGGCAATGGCTCCCCGGTCACTGGCTGAGGTGATGAAATCGGCGTTTTTGAGGTGTTTAAAAATTTTGCCGGATTTTGCTTCAGGGTTCCAGTTATTTTCTTTCCAGTCTGCCATAGCTTCAAGGTCTAACCAGAAGCTATTGTCTCCCCGTCCGGTGTTGTTGTGCAAGCCTTTTAAGATGGGGTCGTGGAGAAGTCCCCAGATTTTTGCTTGCCAATAGACTTCAGACATAAATCAATACTCCTTAATAACAGAAACATGATGAAAGATAATGGGTTAACGAAATCGATTCACAAATTTTAGGAATATGCAAAAAGGGTTGATTTGTGGCTCTGTGTGCAGGGGGGTAGGGTGATAAAGGCGGCCTATGTCCTGAATGGTGGGTCAGGAGAATAGGTTTTATGGGTTGGGTTGCGCTGGTGCTTTACCCAACCTACACTTATCTACGCCTAGCTACACAGGGCGAATCGTTACTTAATCCGTTTTATTCTGTATTGATCTTTTGGTCATTTCTGCATGGTAGCAGGGGAAGGAAACGGTTTAGATTTTTGTCCATATTGTCTTTAGATTTAGCTGGAATGGGGACAGGATGGTTCATAAATATTTAAGGGAGTTTACATTTTTTTAGAAACGGCAATAATTTTTAGGGTGGATGGGGTTTATACTTTTTTGGGGGATAAATTCTTGGGGTTGGGTTGGGTGCGGGGAGCGGAATTGATGCGGATTTGGGTGAGTAGGTTTTGGGCAAATTGTTGGATATTTTGGCGGTTATTGCGTCGGAAAAAGAGGACGTAGGTAGTGCGGCCGGATACAATGAGTAACCATTCTTGTTTAATGAGGAAAAAGGCGATGATGAAAAGAATACCCAACAATAAGAACGATGTAATTAGGCCGAGCCATAATAACCACCAAATGCGTCCAGAAACGATTTCGACGCTATCTATTTTGCTGAGGACTGTATAGGATTTTGTACTTTCTAGGGCAAAAATACTTTCTTGTTGGCTATACAGGAGATGTCCTTGGAGTTCGAGGGTAATGGTTCCCCATCTGGGAACTATTAGGGATCCGACGCTTGTTCCGAGTGTCCCCTGAATTTTGGTGAGTGGTTGTTGAGTTCCCATGTTCTCAATTGGTATCGGCTGTTTTTCTACTATAGTCTAGGGAAGGGGGGAATGTCTCAAAAAAGACGGGATTTATGAATGTTTTTTGGAGGGGCTGGATAGCTTTTTTTATAGGGGTTTGGGTGGATTAAGAGGGACTGTTTTAAATAGTTTCTTTTTTGGGGTTTGGGAGGGGTCGCTCTGGTGTGGGTCATTTGTTCGCTGTTGGGTTGCGCTTAGAATGATGTTTTGGGGGTGGGGGGAGTTACGGTTTCAGGAAGGGGGGGGGGAGAGGGTGGTTCATCTGGTGATGATTCCGTATTGTTCATGAATACCAAAACTGAGGCGTTTGAGTGCTACAGCAATGGCTGAACCACTGCCATAGTTTTGACTACTGGTGGCCATTATGAAAACAAAAATTCAATAGGGAAAAGGGGGTGAAAATAATCACCCCCTTTTCCTTTGTTTCCATTCAATTTAGTCCCCCATTAAAGAGGAACATGGATTTTCAGAACATAGATTTTCAAAACCCTAAGTTTCCATTCAATTTAGTCCCCCATTAAAGAGGAACCAAGTTCCGTATAAAGTACGTAAAGAGTGCTATGAGGTGTTTCCATTCAATTTAGTCCCCCATTAAAGAGGAACTCTTTGGTGTTCGAGATCCAAGCGATAGTTTGGATTGTTTCCATTCAATTTAGTCCCCCATTAAAGAGGAACTTAATCCTAAAAGAGTGCTTTTTAGAGATAGAGATCAGGTTTCCATTCAATTTAGTCCCCCATTAAAGAGGAACTGCAACATTGGTCAGACTCCACAACTCCTGAACCAGTGTTTCCATTCAATTTAGTCCCCCATTAAAGAGGAACACCCTGTTTGGGGAATGGAAGAAGAATCCTGATCTACTTGATTTCTTCGCTGACGTCAGCCAAAAGAAAGGGCTGAAACAAAAACCTCTAAAGCTCCATGAAGTCCTAGAGCTCATCACTAACAGCTACGATGAAGAAAAAAACACCATCGATAGCAATATGTGGAAAAAGCTCGTGGGCTCCACTGCACCCGTTGAAGGCAGTGCCGCAACTGCTGAAGAAATGACGCAGATGACCTACACGGTCAAGGAGCACTATGCTCTCGTAGCGGTACCTACTGGGGTTTCCATTCAATTTAGTCCCCCATTAAAGAGGAACTTAACTATCTCTCAGGCATATGGAATCCAATGGATTCGTTTCCATTCAATTTAGTCCCCCATTAAAGAGGAACGAGAAATTCGCAGCCACATTATCAAAACTATGCGTGTTTCCATTCAATTTAGTCCCCCATTAAAGAGGAACTTTTCGCGATCGCCCCACAGGAGGGGACTGTCCACCGGGTGTTTCCATTCAATTTAGTCCCCCATTAAAGAGGAACTTCAGCCTTGACGGGCTACCTTTAGCTTATCCTATTTTTCGTTTCCATTCAATTTAGTCCCCCATTAAAGAGGAACCTTGCAGGGATGAGGGAGACAGTCCCCCGTGGGTGGGTTTCCATTCAATTTAGTCCCCCATTAAAGAGGAACCTGGGAGCGAGAGGAGGAAGTGGCAATCGCTAAAAAAGGTTTCCATTCAATTTAGTCCCCCATTAAAGAGGAACCTTGTTCAACACGAATACTGGATCGCAGACATCCTCACTGTTTCCATTCAATTTAGTCCCCCATTAAAGAGGAACGAAATCACGATTTCTGATTACACAATCACCGGAATAGAAGTTTCCATTCAATTTAGTCCCCCATTAAAGAGGAACACCGTTTCTTTCGAGGAAACGGTTTTGGACAAGGAAGAAATCGGTTTCCATTCAATTTAGTCCCCCATTAAAGAGGAACTCCTTCGGAGGTTTTTGATAGTTTTGGCCAGATTTTGGTTTCCATTCAATTTAGTCCCCCATTAAAGAGGAACGGATCTGAACAAACTCTTGCGTCAGGAGAATTTGCTGTTTCCATTCAATTTAGTCCCCCATTAAAGAGGAACAAACAGAAACGGAAACACTGCTTAACCCAGAGCAGATGGTTTCCATTCAATTTAGTCCCCCATTAAAGAGGAACTCCCGAAACGTGGTCAAGCGTGCGATATGTGGGAAGATGTTTCCATTCAATTTAGTCCCCCATTAAAGAGGAACTTTGAAGGAGGAAGGAGGTTCCACCTCTACTCACGAAGTTTCCATTCAATTTAGTCCCCCATTAAAGAGGAACCCAGTTTTTTTGTTATAGCAGCAACATCTTCTATGGGTTTCCATTCAATTTAGTCCCCCATTAAAGAGGAACAAAAAGACAACGGCCAAAAAGACACCGGCCAAAAAGACAGTTTCCATTCAATTTAGTCCCCCATTAAAGAGGAACCTCTTTTTGCGCCGCATCAATGCGGGCGATTAGATGGCTGTTTCCATTCAATTTAGTCCCCCATTAAAGAGGAACAAACAAGTTGGGCCTAGACAGTCATCAACGATTTGAAAGTTTCCATTCAATTTAGTCCCCCATTAAAGAGGAACGAGGTATGGGATTTGCTACAGCAGGCAATTCCAGTGATGTTTCCATTCAATTTAGTCCCCCATTAAAGAGGAACACTGGTGTTCCGTCTGGTTCTTGCAGTTCAAAATGTAGTTTCCATTCAATTTAGTCCCCCATTAAAGAGGAACTAAAGGGTTAAGTTAAAATCCTGCCAAATCCATTGATTTTGTTTCCATTCAATTTAGTCCCCCATTAAAGAGGAACTCAACCAAATCCTGTTTTCCTGCTTTGTTTGCTTTTTCGTTTCCATTCAATTTAGTCCCCCATTAAAGAGGAACCATACAAGGCCGTCGGTCCTTCCTTGCAAACGTCTTCCGTTTCCATTCAATTTAGTCCCCCATTAAAGAGGAACTATAAAGGAACCTTCTCGAACTTCAGCGGGGGTGACAACAGTTTCCATTCAATTTAGTCCCCCATTAAAGAGGAACTTCACCACCCTGGCCAAACTCTTATACGCAACCTCTCAGTTTCCATTCAATTTAGTCCCCCATTAAAGAGGAACCGCAATCACTTCGCCCCAGGCTTCTGTCATCCAGTCAAAGTTTCCATTCAATTTAGTCCCCCATTAAAGAGGAACCCCCCCCATTTTAACCCCTTGCCCTGCCTGATGTCTAGACCCCATTTGCGAACACTAGCAAAAATTGACAAAACTTTAGGGAAATTTCCTCCGAAAAAATGGCTGAAACCCTTGCCCTGTGGACTATCGAACAGTCCGACGAAAGAATGCGGGTTTGAGGCACTTTGCCCGACTGTTCGATAAACCCCCCCATCCTCAAACAATGACCGAACTCGGCAAACCTGTAACAGGCGGTTCCCCCCACACCTCCACCTGTCCCAAAGTGTGCTGCGAGAGCGGATAAAAACGGATGCTATCCTCTCCCTCACAGTAGTGACGACGTAACCGATTCCGTAACTCCTCATAACGACGACTATCTAACACACACTCAAACACAGAATACTGAACACGCTGGCCGTAACCCTCCAACAAGTCCGCCACCTTCTTACGGCGTTTATCCACCGGGATATCATAGGCGATGACATACAACATCAGCGAATCAGATAAGGGGAATATCCCCCACTGGGGTTATACACAAAAGCTTTAAACCCCTTGACCTGCTCCATTAGAGTCTCCCAGCGCAGCTTAGACTCGGCTCCAATCTGAACTTGTTCCTCCATTCGTTGGACAAACCCCTGTAAATACTTCTTCCGGCCTAGCTCATTTAAAAAACACCCCCCATTGCGATAGTCAAAATGTTCTAACTTCAACACTCGACCATTCACCAACTCCAACACCAACGAATCCACCAAAGGGGCGCGAAACTCCTCAATTAAATCACTGGCAAGGGCAGCATGACGTTCACTGCTGCTGTGTAAACAGGCCTGATAGGGGTCAAGGCCCTGTACCTCAATCAGGGCTAAAAGATGATTCCACAAGACCTGATAACCAAAACTGAGCAAGGCATTCACCGGATTACCCGGAGGCCGACGGGAACGAGCGGTAAAGACAAAATCCGGATTGCGGAGACAGTCCCCCAAGGCGGCAAAATAACTCGCCGCCCCCGCTCCTTCAAAGCCTAATAATCGGTCTTGGGAGTCAGCCTGTTTTACTTGTTGTTGCAAATAATCGAGACTTTCAATGGCTAAAGTCAGGCAGGGGGAAGGATGACGGCGTTTTTGCCGCATTAACAGGGTGCGACTGTTGTTTAACTTGGCTAGGACAATATTTTGGGCAACACCGAGACGCTCCCCAAGGCTTAGTTCTTGTTGATAGCGAGTGAGGGCGCGATATCCCCGCTCAATGGCGATAATGCGGCCGTAACAGTAACCCATGCGGGAGAGGTAGACAATGGGGATATTGCGCCATAAACAAGCGCGGATGGCTTGGGTGGTGACTTGGGATTTGCCGAAAATGAGGACTTGCTCTAGGTGGGGGAGTTGAACCTGTGTGAGGATTTCGTTATGGCGTTTCACCAGCAATTGTTCTTGCTGGAGGGCGATATAACAACCTTGTTGGGAGACGTAGAGGGAGGACATGATTAGGGAATGGGGAATAGGGAATGGGGAATGGGGAGTGGTGGGTTGGATTCTGACGCTGAACCCTCGGACGAAACCGGGTTGGGTTTATCTGGTGGTAGTCCCTCCAAACTCTGTTAAAAACCCGGTTTCTGAAGTTCACCCTCACCCTCGTTACTTGGCTGGAGCTAAGTAACGCCATCTTGGAGGCTCTGCCTCCATTCCAAGGGGCAAAGCCGCACAATGCCTGTGTAACTTGTCGTTGTTCAGGTAAACCCCGGCATTGTTCCTAATAACGCCGGATGTCGTGAACATCCTCCCGGTGGTGGGGGTTGAGGGGGGCGCTGGAACCTCGGGGTAAGGGGGAGGGGGGAACGGTACCGCTTAACCAAGCGACGACCAAATCTCCGCCCATACAAACCAGAAGGGTGGAGAGGGTGATGAGGACGGTGTTGGTGATGACGGCGGCTAATCCGAGGGGGGCAATGAGCAGGAGGGCGAGGGTGATGGCTCCGTTGGCGGCGGCGGCGACGGTACTCCGGACAAGGGCGGCTCTGGTGGAGATGTACATGAGGCTAATTCCTTGATAGCTCTATTCGTTTTACTCTAGCTGAGGGGATGGGGGTTTGTCTCGATTTTGCCGCTATTTTGCGATTAATTAAGAAATGGCTAAAAAGCTTGATGGGTAAGGGGTAAAGGGGGTTTAATGGGGGAGTTTAAAGTAGTGGCTTTTTGCTGGAGTGGGAAATATTATCCCCCCTAACCCCCCTTTGGAAGGGGGGGAAATACTATCCCCCCTAACCCCCCTTTGGAAGGGGGGGAAATATTATCCCCCCTAACCCCCCTTTGGAAGGGGGGGAAATATTATCCCCCCTAACCCCCCTTTGGAAGGGGGGGGAATATTATCCCCCCTAACCCCCCCTTGGAAGGGGGGGGAAATATTATCCCCCCTAACCCCCCTTTGGAAGGGGGGGAAATATTATCCCCCCTAACCCCCCTTTGGAAGGGGGGGAAATATGAGAGAGTAGTCCATTAGTGCCTACTCCCTACTCCCTATTCCCTACTCCCTACTCCCTATTCCCTGTTCCCTGTTCCCCGTTCCCTATTCCCTACTCCCTACCCCCTACTCCCTACTCCCTACTCCCTACTCCCTACTCCCTGTTCCCTGTTCCCCGTTCCCTATTCCCCAACTATGCCCCGCCCTTCTCAATCTCATCCTTATAGCGATCGCAAATCCTTTGAGCGCCTTATGGTGTTAATTGTCACCTTAATCCGTGTTCCGGGGGTGGGTTGCCCCCAGCCCCTCGCGACTCGCACCGGAGCCCAAGGACAACACAATGCGCTGGCTGAGTTACAAACCCAAATGCAACGGGTGGCACGGGAACATGGCTATGATTGGTCCGAGCGCTACCCGGCCTTGGGAACCTTGCGGAAGGATTTGGAACGCTTGCGAGACTACGGCATTTTAGAGCCGCGAATGTATCGCTGGGGCTACTATTTGGGAACTGGGGTGATGACGGTGCGGGAACTGCAAGCGGCGCTCAATAGTTTGGAGTCCCAAGGTAAGTATCAGGGAGATCCGCAAATTCGCCGGATGTATGAACAGATTTTACAACGACTGCGGGGGTTTCCTTTTCCCGCTCAAGGGAGCAAAAATCAACCCTATCCCGTGCGGCAAAATATCAACCGGGCGATTAATTACACGGACCCCGATGAAATGTACAAAAAACAACAGTATCGGGACACCCTCTTTCATTGTGTGCCGTTGTTGGAGGAGGTGATTCTGGAAGGGCTCCCGGTGGAAATTTCTCGCTCGGTGGATTGGTATGGGGAGAAGGCGTTAGGGACGGATTTGGTCTGGCCCCTTCAGTTAATGTATCGGGATACGGCCTGGTATTTGCTCTATGAACGCTGTGCCAATAATCAGTTAGTGGTGGGGCGGATGAATCGCTATGGGGATTATTGCCGGGTGTTGATTCCCAAAGGCCGGGGGATTGATGCCCAGTGGTTGAGTTTAGAACAGGCTTATTGTTTGTTGGAGCGGGGTTGGGGGTTGAAGTTGGGGAGTCTGGAGGAACAACAGGCGGAGTTACAGGGGAAGGGGGAGGAGGTGGAGGTGGCTGTGCGCTTTTTTCCCCCCATTAGTGAGTTTATACAGGAGGGGGAATTACGCCACCCCCGCCAGACGCTGCAACGGGGGCGAGGGAAGGGACAGGACTATTTAGATTATGGGGTGGTGTTACCAAGGCGATCGCTCGATGAGTTTAGTATTTGGGTTCAACGCTACGCTGATAAGGTTCAGGTGCTGACACCACCGGAGTTAGTGGAGAAACATCGACAGATGGCTTTACGGTTGTTGGAGCATTATCCTTTAGCCCAGAGGGTTTCTAATAGCCCATAAAAGGGCTCCCAGTTGTCATCTTGGGCGATCGCCTCCCAAACCTCCTCAATCACTGGACGGAGGAGGGCGGTTTTAGGATTGCGATCGCCTAATCTCCCCTTCACCCCCATCATTTCCCCCTCCGGCAACTCATTCAACGCCTGATAATACAACTTACGCCAACCATCCCAGCCCTCCACCGGAAAAGAAGAACGCCCAAACACCTTTAACCAATCCTCTCGCCAGCGCAGGCCAAACTGTTGGGCCAACTCCGCAAAAAAGCCATGATAGCCAATCTCCGTTTCCCCCAACCGTTGCAGGGTCAAACTCACCAACTCCCGCCCCATCTCCTCGGGAAGCATTCCCTCCTCAAACCCCAACTTACCCAACATCAACCGACGATAGGCGGCAAAATACACCCCATCAAACTCCCCTAAAGCCGCCTCCAACTCCTCCCGACTCACCACCAACTTAAGGGGAACCTGCAACTTTTCCAGATTCAAGTGACAAATCCCCGGTTGATTGCCATAACAATAGCGTCGCCCATAGTCAAAATAGGCCGCCGTAAAATAGGGGTCATAACTAGGAATAAACCCATAGGGGCCATAATCAAAACTTTCCCCCGTCATGGACATATTATCCGTATTCAACACCCCATGACAGAACCCCGCCGCCATCCACTGCGCCACCAACTCCGCCGTCCGTCGCACCAAAGCCCCATAACAGAGCGCGTAACGATCTTGAGGGGATTTATCCCCCGGAATCTCGGGATAATAGACCGCGATTAAATGATCCAACAGCCGCCCCATTAAATCCGGTCGTTGTAAAAAATGCAGCCGTTCAAAGGTGCCAAAGCGCAAATGAGAGCGGCTAAAACGCACCATCACCGAAGACCGAGTAGGAGAAGGTTCATCCCCTCGCCAGAGCGCCTCCCCCGTCTCAATCAAGCTCAAACAGCGCGACGTTTTCACCCCCAACTGATGCAGCGCTTCCGCCGCCAACACCTCCCGCACCCCGCCCTTTAAGGTTAACCGTCCGTCCGCATTGCGAGAATAGGGCGTTCTCCCGGAGCCCTTCGTTCCGAAATCATATAACTCCCCATCCACCCCTCGCACCTGTCCATAGAGAAAACCCCGACCATCGCCCAAATAGGGGTTATACTCCCCAAACTGATATCCGTGATAGCGCAAGGCCAAAAAAGGACGCGCCCCCATAAACAGCCCAAAGGCCTCAATAAAATCATCATCCCCCACCCCTTGGGGACTTAAGCCCAAAATCGGTAAAAGTTGGTCATTGCGGAAGCGCAGACGGTGTTCAGGAAAATCCGCCGCCGTCACCACATCATAATAATCCTCACCCAGTTGTTCTAAAGCGGGTTCATAGTTGAGAGAGAGAAAAGCGTTAGACATAAGTTAAAGTGGTGGAAAACGAGACAAAATAAGGGGAAAAACCCAAAAATGGCGAATTCTATTATGTACCAAGAGGATGGTTATGTGGTGCTTGAACCCGACCAGCCGGAACAATTCCTCTGTGAGGCCGAACTATTAGCCAAACTGCAAACCCTGCTCGAACAACAAACCGACCTCCCCCCCTACCTCAAAAAATTCCCCTCCCCCCAAGCCCAAGCCCGCCATCTCCTTGAAACCGCTTGCGAGTGGGACATTGCACCGGGGCAATATCTTCAATGGTATGTAGTGCGCTTAGAAAAGTGAGAGAGAAGCCGTTGGTTCGTTCAGAGACAGGAAACCCCCCATTATAAAGATTATAACGGGGGATTGCCCATTGAATGGGGAGCTAAAGGGGATAGTTCTGAGTTGTTAAGATTGCGCTATCATCCACCCTAGAATTACTGATTAATGTTTAATGTATAGTTCGCACGTTTTCCTTCTAAATCTCCTACCCGGATTAAATAAGTCCCTGAAGGCCAGAGTCCGGTAATCTCGGCAATTTTGTTTTGACGGGCCTGCACACAAAAACGACCATCGGGACCGTCAATGAGCAAAGTAGGTCTTCCTTGATCTGTTTCCACCCCGATGGTCATGGAATCAATGGAATTGTCTAAACGGATGGTATGATTGGGGGTTCTGGAAACAAAACCACAGTCGGCGGTTTTGATGTCGCCCCCGGAACGACCTGATAATAGGGTTTGATAGGTTGAATTTGGTGCGATCGCAATGGGATCCGCTTTCACACTCATAGCACCCCCTAGATATAACCCAGTCGTCACCGTGGTAGACAACACAAGACGAGTCCAAGTTTTTCGTGACATCATTCACTTGCTCCTAAATGAGATGGCAATGATGAATTTGAGTAAACATCGATTCTAGACTAATCGATTTTTGACAAACTCTCCTGTTGACAAAACAGGGCAGTTTGGGCTTAAACGCTGAAACCCGGGAGAAACTGGCGTAACCTAAGAGAAACTCCCAGAAAATCTACTGATTTTTACCCTACCCTAGGGTTTCTGTCATAACCGCTTCGATATTCTAGCATGGTCAAATCAATCCGATCACAGGTCCCTGTTTTTTCCTGAAAATCGGCTATATTTCGCCGGAATTGACCATTATTGATCGCGAAATTGATCTCTACCCTTTAATGATCTCACATTGATTTAAAAAGTTCCTCGTTATTACGGCCGAACTTTTGCGCGATCCCGAAGAAAAATCCGGTATTTTTCCAATCCCTGCGCTAGAATTGCTAAAATGTGTTGCTACTTGATGCCGATGGGATCCGGCAAAACACAGGATATTACCTTTGATCTCCTAGCACTAGGGCTTCTCACCTTTACCGAATTTGGCTTATGACTTTTCAAGATGATCCAAACCTAAAGCGCAGACTCCAAGAACTTGAAACAGAAGTTCAGCCTCCGTCCCAATCTACTCCTTTCGGTACAGAATCTGAGTCGTCATTTAATGCTCAGGCGGGCTTAAAGGAACTAAAACCCGTTTTTGAACGGTTTAAGCTATGGTTTAATGACCTTCCTCCGGCGGGAAAAATTTTAGGATTAGTGATTATTGGGGGGATTGTTTTATCGCTACTCAATACGGTTTTAAAATTGGTTAGTTCTCTGATTGCTCTGGCAGTTCTCGCTGGGGTGGTTTTCCTGTTCTATAAGGTGTTTATTGCCCCAAAAACGGAATAACTGGGCTAGGGAACGGGGAACAGGGGAGAGGGGGAGCCGGGGAGAATTGATAATTATTCCCTCTTACCTCTTCCCCGACTCCCGACTCCCGACTCCCGACTCCCGACTCCCGACTCCCTATTCCCCATTCCCCATTCCCGACTCCCGACTCCCGACTCCCTATTCCCCATTCCCCATTCCCGACTCCCGACTCCCGACTCCCGACTCCCGACTCCCGATTCCCGATTCCCGATTCCCCGTTCCCCGTTCCCCGTTCCCTTACAGTAATGACTGTTGAAATTTCCTCACTCTCTCCCAATGTTCTCACGTCCATCACCTACCCGGTGGTGGAGATGTTCCATTCCGTTCAAGGGGAGGGGACTTGGGCGGGGACTAATGCCTTTTTTATTCGTTTGGGGGGGTGTGATGTGGGCTGTTCTTGGTGTGATACGAAAGAGTCCTGGCCGATGAATCATCACCCCCAAGAGTCCCTAAAAAGGCTTCTAGAGGCGGCAAAGGGGGTTAATCCTTCTATGGTGGTAATTACGGGGGGGGAACCGTTACTCCATGATCTCCATCCCCTCACTGAGGCGCTGCACGGTGCGGGATTGTGCCTCCATCTGGAAACGTCGGGCGCTCATCCCTTTAGTGGTTGTTTTGATTGGGTGACGTTTTCTCCGAAACGGTTTAAACCGCCCCATGAGAGTATTTATAAACGGGTGGATGAGTTAAAGGTGGTGGTGTGCGATCGCGCAGATTTAGAATGGGCGGAGTTGCAAGGGGAGAAGGTGGGGGAATTTGCCACGAAATACCTCCAACCGGAATGGAATTCCCCCAGTAGTCAAAAGTTAGTGTTTGATTATGTACTAGCCCATCCCGACTGGCGGATTAGTCTACAAACTCATAAGTTTTTAGGAGTTCTTTAAGGTTTTTCATGTCCAACGGTCAGCAGTGGATTATTTATAAAGAATTTCGCTTTGAAGCCGCCCATCGTTTGCCCTACCATGACGGGAAGTGTCGCCGTCTCCATGGTCATAGTTGGGTGGGACGAGTGTATGTAAAAGGCGATCGCCTGATTCGAGAGGGGGCAAAACAAGGCATGATTCAGGATTTTGGGGATCTCAAGGCCTATCTCAAGCCCCTCCTTGAGGAATTTTTAGATCATCACTACCTCAACGAGACAACGGGATTAGAGAGTCCCACCAGTGAGGCGATCGCACAATGGGTTTATGAACGGCTCGAAGCCGCAGGTTTACAAGGTTTACACGCCGTAGAAATTCACGAAACCTGTACCTCAGCAGCCCGCTTCAGTAAAGCGTAAATAGATTTCATACTGCCAATGGGTGCGTTTTCGCCGAAATATCTCAACCCTTTGATGTTTGCTATTCACCACCACATAGGGTCTGCTGAATAACACGCCTATGCTAGGCTCAACAAGGGAACAGGGAACTCTTAACAGGGAACAGATCATCTAAAACTGGCACGATTGCCTATTCCCGACTCCCGACTCCCGACTCCCGACTCCCGATTCCCCAACTCTCGGACTTATTCAGCAAGCCCCACATATTCCTCCAGACTCGCTAAAGTTTGATAATCATTAAACTTATCCCCTCGGTCGAATCCTTCCGTACTCTCAGATAAAACCTCAATAATCAGCTTCGGAAACGATTTATAGGTTGCCGTCTCCCGATCTCGTTCATCACAAGTTACGAATAAATCGGGATAATAAAAACAATGTTTTGCCTCAATTTTCGCTTTAATATCCGCGAAATAAACCCGGCAATCTGTTCCTCTCAAATGGTTACGGATAAGAGTTGCTAGATTGAGCGCAATCGTGTTATGGCGATCTGTTGTCCCAGCCATTGCATAGACCTCTCTATCCCGATACTCATGTTTAATGGGGCTGTTTTCCTCAAAAGCGAGGTACTCTTCTATTGTTAGTTTACGGGTTTCGCTTAAGGCCATCATGGCTTAACAGTTAAGGGAGGGATTCGAGACAGTCGGCTGATAGCAGTTTCCCCATCACCCTAGAAAAATTTGAGAGGGAGGGGATATTTCTAGTTTATCATCTAAGTTAAGGGGATGGATCGAATTGCTTTTTGTCTATAGCCATCCTAATTTATGTTCTAAGATTTTTGGAAAATTACCCCATATCGTCGAGGGAATTCGTGAATCCCCCCCAGCAGAACGTATTCATTTATCCAAAACAGGAGAAGAAATGGAGATTAAACCAATCTCAACGGAAGCAGAACTTGAACAGTTTATTCAACTCCCAAGACATATTTATAAAAACGATCCGAACTGGGTACAACCGTTACAAAGTAGTGTAAAAAAATCTCTAAGTCCTGACAATCCTTTTTGTAAATATGGCAAATTTCAAGGCTTTTTAGCTTGGCAAAATGAACAGGTTGTAGGGCGTATTGTAGCCGCCGTGAATCAGAGTTTAATTGAGCGAGAAGGTCAGTCTGTAGGGTTGTTTGGCTTTTTTGAGGTCATCGAGGATTTAGCCGTAGCAGAGGCTTTATTAGAAGCGGCTTGTCAGTGGTTAAAAGAACAGGGGATGACGGTAGCGCGAGGGCCGATTGATTTATCAACCCATAATAATTGTTTGATGTTAACGGAAGGGTTTGATAGTCCTCCTATGGTGATGATGCCTTATAATCCGCCCTATTATCCCCAGTTTATGGATCAGCTGGGATGGCAGAAGGCGAAGGATGCCTATGCTTATAATTTCACCCGAGAGATGGCACTAGATCCTAAGTTTGAAAAAGGCTATCGGATTGCTTGTCAATCGGGGATTACGTTTCGCCCGATGCGGACAAAAGGGGAGGGGTTTGAGGAGGATTGTCGCAATTTATATCAACTTTTTACAACAGCTTTTGAGCGGAATTGGAGTTCTAGCGCCAGAAGTGAGGAGGAGTTTTTAGCGGAGGCACAGGATTTAAAAGAAGTGGTCGATCCGGATATTTTTCCGATTGCGGAGGATAATGGAAAAATGATCGGGTTTTTGATGGCATTACCGGATTTAAATATTGCCTTTAAACGGGTCAATGGCAAGTTAAATATTTGCGGGATTCTTAAGTTTTTATGGTATCGTCGGCAAATTAATCAGGTGCGTATTTTGGTGATTTGTTCTTTGCCGGAATATCGTCGGAAGATGGTGTCGTTGGGGTTAATTCATTGGGTTATACAAAAGGGAAAAGGGAGTCGAAAAGGCTATCAACGGGCTGAGTTGTCTTATGTTTGGGAGGATAATTTTCCCTCTCGCCGTTTAATTGAGGCGGCTGGGGCTAAGATTTGTAAGCGCTATCGAATTTATGAGAAGAAGTTAGAGCAAGTGGGGGGTAATTCATAATCGCCTGAACAAGTTAAAGTTGTGTGCATTTTGTCAAGTCCCAGATATAGCGTCCCACAAAATGCTAATTAGTACACCGCAGCGTTTTGAACTGCTAACTGTGATACAATGTTATGTTTGCACGCCCCTCGTGGTTATAGGAAAGGAGATACGTTTTTATGGCGCGAATGTACTATGATGAAGATGCTAAGTTAGACCTCTTGAATGGTAAAACGGTTGCCATTATTGGTTATGGCTCTCAAGGTCATGCCCATGCTTTAAATTTAAAGGATAGTGGTGTAAATGTCGTCGTGGGACTGTATCCGGGGAGTAAGTCTACTCAAAAAGCCCAGGATGCGGGCTTAAAGGTTTTGTCTGTGGCGGATGCGGCGAAGGAAGCGGACTTAATTATGATTCTGTTGCCGGATGAGGTGCAGAAGACGGTTTACACTGAAGAAATTAAACCTCATTTGACGGCTGGGAAGGCTTTAGCGTTTGCCCACGGGTTTAATATTCATTTTGGGCAAGTGGTTCCTCCGGCTGAGGTGGATGTGGTAATGATTGCCCCCAAGGGACCAGGACATTTAGTCCGACGCACTTATGAACAAGGGGAGGGGGTGCCTTGTTTGTTTGCGGTTTATCAGGATGCGACGGGACAGGCTCGCGATCGCGCCATGGCCTATGCTAAAGGTATCGGTGGGACTCGTGCCGGGATTTTAGAGACTTCTTTCCGGGAAGAAACGGAAACGGATTTATTTGGGGAGCAAGTGGTTCTCTGTGGGGGGCTTTCTGCCCTGATTAAGGCGGGTTTTGAAACGCTAGTCGCGGCAGGTTATCAACCGGAGTTAGCTTATTTTGAGTGTCTCCATGAAGTGAAACTGATTGTGGATTTAATCGTTGAAGGCGGTTTAGCGACGATGCGGGATAGCATTTCTAATACGGCTGAATATGGCGACTATACTCGCGGCCCCCGTATTGTCACCGATGCAACTCGGGCGGAAATGCGCAAGATTTTACAGGAAATTCAGTCGGGTCAATTTGCTCGGGATTTTGTCTTGGAAAATCAAGCAGGTAAACCGGGCTTTACCGCAATGCGTCGTCAAGAAGCGGAACACCCCATTGAGGAAGTGGGTAAGGATTTACGCGCTATGTTTAGCTGGTTGAAAAAGGTCTAAGGTTCTAGGTTAGTCTTAGATTTGTTAGCAAAGGAGGGGATAGGGAACGGCCTAAACCCTCCTTTCCCTTTGTTCCAAGTCCCCGGGTGAGGTGAACAAGAGTGTGCGGTTGAGATTGGCCCCGGTGCGTCCGGTGAGTATCCAAAGGACTCCCCGCAGGCCATCCCGTAGGATGTGGACGGGGGATTCTGGGGGGGTGCGGGTGGGGACGGAGACGGGGGTGATAATGACTCCGTGACTGCCGAGGACGAGGGCTGCAATGAGTTTTGCTCGTCTCATGTGAAAGTCGGAGGTGATGAGATAAAGATGTTGAATGTCCTGTTGTTTGAGGTCGTGAACAAGGGAGGTGAAATTGGTTACGGTATCTACCGCCCGTTGGTCGTAGTGTAGGCGGGATTCGGGGATGCCGAGGTCGTGAAAGTATTGCTGGGAGAGGTCTTGGGGGAGGCCGCCCGAGGATATCCAGATGTCTAAGTCGGGACGGGAGAGGGCAAAGTGGGCGGTAAAGAATTCTCGGTCAAAGTCTCCCCCGAGGGTGAGGATGGCTTGAGGTTGGGGGGCTTGATAGGTGGCGATCGCAATTCTCACCATCAGATACCCCCCTAAACCGACTCCAGCCAATCCTAGCCCCCCAAGAATCTGAAGGCAAAGCGTCGGAAAATGTACCCGATGGGCTGAATTTATCGCGGGTCGAAGTACGCTCAACGTCTCTCACTCCTTTTTTCTGCTATCCCGATACCTTTGTGACTTGTAATCCAAGGGACAGAGAAGCTCACCCTATTAACCCTAGAGTTCCTCGTCCTCTTCTTTGGGGGGATTGTTGAGTTCTTCTCGGAATCCCCGGAGGGTTTTTCCGAGGGCTGCCCCCATTTCGGGGATTTTTTTGGGTCCAAAAATCAACAATCCCGCGATCGCAATCACCACCACTTCCGGCCAACCTAAACCAAACATTCTCGCTCCTCCCGAAACAAAT
The DNA here is from genome assembly GCF_000314005.1 of Spirulina subsalsa PCC 9445. Classification (NCBI taxonomy): domain Bacteria; kingdom Bacillati; phylum Cyanobacteriota; class Cyanophyceae; order Spirulinales; family Spirulinaceae; genus Spirulina; species Spirulina subsalsa. Next base: position 1,251,280 of record NZ_JH980292.1, on the reverse strand, counting down.
CAACATGACAAGGGGGCGATCTCAGTATATCGTTGATCTAGACCCACTATAGACCTGCCCCCTATTCACACTCTCCACCACATTATGACATCTTCCACCGTCCCCCCCTCCAGCCTCCGTGATGATCTCCACCCCCTCATCCGTCAACTGGCTGATGTCATCCTCACCACTTGGGAAACAGAGCTTCAACTGTCGCCCTATCAACTGCCAGAAGGATTAGGCTATGTAGAGGGGAAACTCGAAGGGGAACGGTTACGCATTGAAAACCGATGTCACCAAACCCCCCAATTCCGCAAACTCCACCTAGAACTAGCTAAAGTGGGCAACAATCTAGACATCCTCCACTGTGTCATGTTCCCCCGCCTAGATTTCAGCTTACCCATGTTTGGCAGTGATATTGTAGGCGGACGAGGGCAAATCAGCGCCGCCATTGTTGACCTCTCCCCCACCCTCCCCCATCGTCAACTCCCCGACTCCTACCAAAAAGGTCTAGAAGCCCTACCCTCTCCCCAATTTAGCCAACCTCGGGAACTCCCCCCTTGGGGTGAGATATTCTCAGACTTTTGTCTGTTTGTACGTCCAACCGACGAAAAGGAACAACAGCAATTTATCCAGTCTGTGCAGGACTTCCTCAGCCTCCACTGCCGCCAAGCCATCCAAGCGGAACCCCTCAGCCCCCAAGCCCGTCAACTGAACTGGCAAGGGCAAAATCACTATTGCACTCAACAGCGTTTAAACGATAAAACCCGACGAGTGTTAGAAAAGGCCTTTGGGAACGCTTGGGCCCAAACCTATATGACTGAAGTCTTGTTTGATTTGCCTACTCCCTAGTGATTATGTCTACTCTCAGCCAACAAATTCTTAAAGTGCATACCCAAGGGAAGAGTTTCCACGATATCACCGCTCAAGTGCAGTCGGTAGTGGCTCAATCGGGGATTGAGACGGGACTTTGTACCTTGTTTGTTCGTCACACTTCAGCCAGTCTAGTGATTCAGGAAAACGCGGATCCTGACGTTTTGCGGGACTTAAGCCACTTTTTCGCCAAATTAGTCCCCGAAGATGGCAAAAGCTACATTCACGACGCAGAAGGCCCCGATGATATGCCCGCTCATATTCGTTCTGCTCTCACTCGCACCTCGGAACAGATTCCCGTCGCTCACGGGCGTTTAGTTTTGGGAACGTGGCAGGGGGTTTATTTGTGGGAACATCGCCAACGCCCCCATCAGCGCCAAGTGGTGATTCATGTCCAGGGGGCGTGATTGGGTGAGCAGGAATGGTTTCTCTGGGGGTTTTTTGCGCGACGGGGTAGGTGTTTTTTTTCGAGGAACGCTGAGGCGGGCTGAACCCCAAGGTGGCTCTGGTTTTGGGGGCTGTCGAGGTTTGGAGGGTGTCGCGCACCTTACAGGGCAAGGGTTTCAGCCGTTTCTTGTCTTTTCCCGGAGGCTGTGTTATAGTTTTCTTGTGGGTGTCGCGCAAGTGAAGCGGGAAAACAAGGTGAGGTAACGCTTTCAGACCGCCGCTCTTGAAATGCTGTATAATGCCTATTAGGTATTGAAACTCGCTAAATAATCTTTAATAGATCCTGCTAAATCATCTTGAAATGCTGTATAATGCCTATTAGGTATTGAAACTTGATGGCGATCGCCCAAGCAGCAAATCTCCCTCTTGAAATGCTGTATAATGCCTATTAGGTATTGAAACAGGAACTCATTCACCGAGGGTACACCCGTTCGCTCCTTGAAATGCTGTATAATGCCTATTAGGTATTGAAACATCCGTAACAACGTCACAGCCCACATAAGATGCTTGAAATGCTGTATAATGCCTATTAGGTATTGAAACATTTACCCTTACCGGGCAGACCGTAGATCGCAGACTTGAAATGCTGTATAATGCCTATTAGGTATTGAAACGGCAGATGGTTGAAGATATCACCGAAACTTTCCACCTTGAAATGCTGTATAATGCCTATTAGGTATTGAAACAAAGGCGTAGAATCCATAGTCAAAATGCAGGAAATCTTGAAATGCTGTATAATGCCTATTAGGTATTGAAACCTATCATAGCACACTGCTGACACTATGCCCAAATCTTGAAATGCTGTATAATGCCTATTAGGTATTGAAACAAAGTGATGCCAACGCCCCCAGCCTTGATCGTACCGATGAAGCTTGAAATGCTGTATAATGCCTATTAGGTATTGAAACAAGAGAGATGGTATGATAGGGGAAATAGGAGGAACTATGCTTGAAATGCTGTATAATGCCTATTAGGTATTGAAACGCGCTCAAGGGGGCGCAGTCTGCCCGCCCATCCTCCTTGAAATGCTGTATAATGCCTATTAGGTATTGAAACTACTGGCAAACCACTGATTTATCTCCTCTTCTAACTCCTTGAAATGCTGTATAATGCCTATTAGGTATTGAAACCTGGTACTGGTGGGTCTATTTTGCTTTCCTCGACCTTGAAATGCTGTATAATGCCTATTAGGTATTGAAACTTCTCCTAACGACGCGTTCGTACATTTGGCTTCCCTTGAAATGCTGTATAATGCCTATTAGGTATTGAAACCTCAAAAACATCCTCAAACCTCACGGAAAAACGACTTGAAATGCTGTATAATGCCTATTAGGTATTGAAACGCCATTGTACGATGAGCGGTGCTAGCGTCAAGACCACTTGAAATGCTGTATAATGCCTATTAGGTATTGAAACCCCTTAAAAAGCGTTAATGCTAACGCTCTACCTGCTACTACTTCTTGAAATGCTGTATAATGCCTATTAGGTATTGAAACACACCCGAAGACCGAAACGCAGGGGCAGCAAGGCTTGAAATGCTGTATAATGCCTATTAGGTATTGAAACAAGACCCCGGAATCTGTCGTCCTGCCGGGCCGCCCCCTTGAAATGCTGTATAATGCCTATTAGGTATTGAAACTTTGAAACCGCTTCTAAGTTCTGGAAACCTTCATCTAAACTTGAAATGCTGTATAATGCCTATTAGGTATTGAAACTCAGCCCAATTCCCTGCCCTACTTATCCGACTTGAAATGCTGTATAATGCCTATTAGGTATTGAAACCCATTTCTCGCTTTCATAAGCGGCTTTGATGCTCTTGAAATGCTGTATAATGCCTATTAGGTATTGAAACGGAATAAGACCCGACGACCAACACGGTGCTAAACCTTGAAATGCTGTATAATGCCTATTAGGTATTGAAACTAGATTTTTGTTGAGCATTGGGACGGACAATCTCTAATCTTGAAATGCTGTATAATGCCTATTAGGTATTGAAACTTCTGATCTTCAGATCCGCTTACTTAACTATTTGTCTTGAAATGCTGTATAATGCCTATTAGGTATTGAAACAGAAAAATTAGGATAAAACACAAAAGAATAGAAACTTGAAATGCTGTATAATGCCTATTAGGTATTGAAACATTAGGCGTTGAAATTAAATAGGGTCTGCTGAATATCCCTCTAAGCAGTGTTACTAGGACTTTTAGCCGTTTATACCAAATTAAATAGACTTGAGGGCAAAAACCTGAATTTCCCCTGTTCCCTGTTCCCCGTTCCCTGTTCCCTAGCCCCACGAGTAGAGTTATATTGCTACGCAACGCTTCGCGAACAGCAAGCCCTAAATAAATTTCTGATTATTCTGCAATATCCCGATGGGTAAAAGGTTTAGCCTCTTTCCCTGAATAAGTTGCGGCAATATGACCTTGCCCAATCAACTTATATTTATAAGTCACTAATCCCTCTAATCCCACAGGGCCACGGGGGGGCATTTGTTGGGTGCTGATGCCCACTTCTGCCCCGAATCCGTAGCGGAAACCATCCGCGAAACGGGTAGAACAGTTATGATAGACTCCGGCCGCATCGACAAGATTTAAGAAGAGTTGCGCCGTTTCTGGGTTAGTGGTGGCGATCGCATCCGTATGTTTAGATCCGTAAGTGTTAATATGCCCAATCGCTTCCTCTACCGATTCCACCACCTTAACCGACAAAATCAAATCACTATACTCCGTTCGCCAATCCTCCTCCGTAGCCGCTTCCACAGGGATAATCGCTTGAGTCTTCCCATCCCCCAACAATTTAACCCCCTTCTCCTGTAGCGCTTGAGCAACTAGGGGTAAAAATTGGGCTGCAACTCCCTGATGTACCAACAAAGTTTCAATGGCATTACAAGCGGCCGGATATTGAGTTTTCCCATCCACCGCTAAACTCACCCCTTGGGCAAAATCCACCGCTTCGTCAACATACAGATGACAAATCCCATCCGCGTGGCCTAATACCGGAATCCGGGTATTGTCCTGAACATAGCGCACAAACGCATTAGACCCTCGGGGAATAATCAAATCCACATAGTCATCCCACCCCAACAGCGTGCGAATTTCCTCCCGCGTCGTGAGCAACTGCACCGCGTCGGGACTCACCGCCGTTCCCGCTAAAGCCCGGTGAATCACTTCCACCAAAATCTGACAAGAGCGAATCGCTTCCTTCCCCCCCTTCAAAATCACTCCATTGCCCGATTTTATCGCCAAGCTAGTGATTTGAATGAGGGCTTCGGGTCTGGCCTCAAAAATGATCCCTAACACCCCTAACGGGCAAGTAACCCGCCGCAGAATTAACCCGTCGTCTAGCTCCCGATGAATCTGTACCGTCCCCACCGGATCCGGTAACTTGATCACATCTCGCACCCCGGCGATCGCACTTTGTAACTTACTCTCCCCCAACTTCAACCGGGCAAACAAAGCCGAGGAAATCCCCTCCGCTTCAGCGACCCGGCAATCCTCCTCATTCGCCGCTACAATCTCGGGAGTCGCCCCGTCCAACGCTTGGGCGATAGACTCCAGAGCCTGATTTTTCTCCTCACTAGACAAAACCGCTAAATTTTGAGCCGCTTGGCGTGTTTTTCGAGCAATTTCCATGGGAATAGGGAACAGGGAACAGGGAACAGGGGAGCAGGGGAGCAGGGGGGCTAGGGGGGCTATTATTCCCCCCTTCCAAAGGGGGGCTAGGGGGGATACACCACCTAAACCAAAGCCACTTGAGGTTCAGGCCAGCGTTCAACCGCCCGGCCAATCACCGCCAACTCCTTCACCAAGGCATCAAAGCGATCCGGGGTGAGAGATTGAGGCCCATCCGATAAAGCCTTAGCCGGATTGGGGTGAACTTCAATCATCAACGAATCCGTTCCGGCTGCGATCGCCGCCTTCGCCATAGCCGGAACATATTCCCAGCGCCCCGTGCCGTGACTCGGGTCAATCATAATCGGCAAATGGGTTAAAGTCCGCAACACCGGAATCACCGCTAAATCCAACGTATTCCGAGCATAGGAACGGTCAAATGTGCGAACACCCCGCTCACATAAAATCACATTGGGATTCCCGGCCGCTAAAATATACTCCGCCGCCATCAACCATTCATCAATCGTTGCAGACATCCCCCGTTTCAGTAAAACAGGCTTATCCTGCGCCCCCACCTTTTTCAACAGCGAGAAGTTCTGCATATTGCGCGCCCCAATTTGCACCACATCCGCCACATCCGCCACCTTCTCCAGATCGGCTGTATCCATCACTTCCGTAATAATCCCCAAGCCCGACGCTTCCCGCGCTGCCGCCAACAACTCCAGCGCGCTTTCCCCGTGACCTTGGAACGCATAGGGAGAAGTCCGAGGCTTATAAGCCCCACCCCGTAAGAATTTCGCCCCAGCCGCCCCCACACGACGAGCGGTTTCCACAATCATTTCCTCGTTTTCCACCGAACAAGGCCCCGCCACAATAGAAATCGGGAACTGTTCACCAATGATCACATCCCCGTTGGGCGTAGGAATCACCACCTGACTGGACTCCCCATGACGGAACTCACGACTCGCCCGCTTATAAGGCCGTTCTACCCGTAAAACCGTTTCAATCCAAGGGCTAATTTCTTGAATATTCTGCTCATCTAAATCCGCCGTTTCTCCCACCAAACCGATGACAACCTTATGTTGCCCCACAATTTTCTCAGGGCTAAGTCCCCAAGTCGTGAACTCTTCCGTTAAACGAGTAATCTCCTCTTCGGGGGAGCCCACTTTCATTACAACAATCATGTTCTATTCCTTATATTTAGATGACAAACTTTCAAAACCGGAGGGCATTGTTCCGCCCCAGATGCCCGATATCAGACATTTTAGGGGGAACATTCCCTAAATTCTTAATCGCTTTCTGTTTTTTTAAGCGCTTGGCGAGAACTACGCCACGCCCGAATCGTGCGCCCTAAATTCACGCGAAATTCTCGAAATCCAATTAAAGTCCCCGCTTGTTCTTCATCCCAAGACGCGGAAAAAATCCCATAACTTAATCCCAGCACCCCTAAACCAAATAACCCGAAACTCACCAAGAGAATCAGGGGATTCGGGACTTGTAGATCCGTTTGGGTTTTAATCCAATAAAAAATAAATAAGCTCGATAGGGCTAATATCGTGGGACTGCCCGAAAATAAAGCCATCCTGCGGATCATCCTGCGACTCACTTGTTCAGGAATGGCCGATAAATCCGCCTCCTCCCGTGAGTTTTTCCGGGGAGGAGGGGAGGAATTGTTTAACGCAGGTTGGGAAGGAGCCCGACTGGAGGACGCAGCCGGATTTTTTTTAGGTTTCTTCCCCTTAGAACGTGGTTCAAAGGGAAGCGGGTTGCGTTCAGATTCAGCAGGCATAAGATAATGTTTTGTGCGGTTTACCGACGAATGCCTAAGCGACCGATCAGCGTCTGATAATGCTCATAGTCTTGCTTTTGGATGTAAGCTAAGAGGCGTTTACGGCGACCGATCAGTTTCAATAATCCCCGACGGGAGGAATGGTCTTTTTTGTTGATTTTCAGGTGTTCCGTCAGTTGGTTGATCCGTTTGGTCAACATGGCAACCTGCACATCTGAGGATCCGGTGTCTGTCTCGTGGACTTGGTACTCGGAGATGATTTCCTGCTTTAACGCTTGGGTCAAGCTCATTGTGATCTTCTTGCTCTCTTAAACACAGCAATCTCTGATTTTACCACATGGGATGAGCAATGGGACAGATCACTGTTCCCCGATCCGTGGGGAATTGATCATTAATCACCGAACTTGGTTATATACCGCTTCAGAAATGGCGGGGATTTCGGCATAACGTCCCCGTAAACACTGGACAATGGCATAGATTGAGGATCCGGTGGCGGCGAGATAGATTAAGGTGACTAATATCTGCATAAACAGGGAGTTACTACCACCTAAAGGAGAAAGGGCTTGTTGGGTCATGCCGAAAAACTCTAAGACAATTTGTAAAAGGAACGCCGCTAGGGAAATCATAATCGCCTGTAGGGTATTAAACCGGATAAAGTGGGCGACTTTGTAGTTTTGGACGACGAGCAGAAACAGGGCAAAAAAGACAATCAGAGGACCGATGGCAAAACCCCCTAAACTGAAGAAATAAATGGGGGCGATTAAGAATAAGGGGAAAAAAACTAACGTTAAGGGAGGGACAAGGGAAAAGACTAATCCCCCCAGTTGTAAGACTTGCAACATGGGGATTAGATAGGGTAAACAGGCTAAAACTCTTTGCTGTAAGGTGGTGGAACTCCGCCAGGTCATGATTTTGTGTTCTCCGAGGACAGATTAACCAGAAGCACGGGGGCTTCTAATCAATGTTAGCGACTCGAAAGCCCATCTGGCAGACGTAGGACTCTAAACAACTGGTTTGAGAGCAGGGAGCAATACTGGCTCGGGTGCTGGGTGTAGGATAGGTGGCGGCACAACAGCCTAATTTCCCGTTCCGCCAACGCGGTAAACCTTGACGATTGGCGAGTAAACATCCACTACAGATGTTTTGGGGGGAAAGTATCTGGTCATCGGTCAAAATTACTAACATTTTGCCCTCCCCTTATTTCTGAATCTGATTTTTCCTCTCTTTCCTTAATCTTAAGTTAATTTTTTGAAAGTCTGGTTAGCTTTGCTACAGAGCTTAACTTTTTTCTGGAGGGGGAAGTCGCGGAAATTCGTAAATTCCCCCGAGACTAGGGGGAAGTAAAGATCACTTCCAGAGTTCCGTGTTAAGATTTGGGGCAGGCCACCCAACCCATCGAAGCAAGGTAAGGACAACTGAAAAGGGGTAAGGGGTTGGGGTGAATTTTGGAATTGAGCGAAGGATGCGGACACCATGAATGGGAATAATGGCAATCGGAACGGGCAACGGATTCGCTACCCGATGCAGGCCGTCTCAACCAAGAACAGCAGGAGTAGTGCTGTGCAAACGCAACCGAAAAATGGTTCTGCGTTGGCTCCGGTGAGTCGGGATAAAAAGGCATCTGGGCTAGACCGTCGTTTTGATCAGGCGGTGATTCTCCGACAACCTCGCACCTGGTCGCGGGCGATTGTTTGGACGATTATTAGTGTGGTGTCCTTTGGGGTGGGATGGGCTTGTTTAGCGGAAATTGAACAAGTGGTTCAGGCGACGGGACAGTTGAAGCCACAGGACACGGTGAAGGAAGTGCAAGCCCCCTTAGATGGGGTGGTGGAAACGGTTTATGTCCGAGAGGGGGATTTTGTGCGGCCGGGGGATTTGTTGATGCGTTTTGAGTCGAATACGTCTCGGGCAGATTTGGAGGCGACCAAAGCGATTAAGGAAGCACTGGAGAAGGAAAACCAACTCTATCGGCAGTTGATTGAGTCGGGGAGTCGGGAGGATTTGTTAAAGGCGATCGCGGCTTTGGATTTACCGCCCGCTATGGTAGGGCTGACGCGCAATCGGGACGAATTACTAGCCGAAAATCGCTACTATCAAGCCCAACTGACGGGCAATGTGAGCCAACTTTCTCCCCAAGAGCGCGATCGCCTGCAAGTCTCCCAAATTGAAGCCCGTTCCCGTGAAAATGCCGCTCGTTTAGAAGTTCAGCAAATTCAACGACAATTACAGCAAAATCAAGTACAAATTGCCGATGCGCGCAACAATTTAATCACTCAGCAAAATCTCTTACAAGATATTCGCCAACGCGCTCAAAGTTCCCTACAACAAGCTCAAGAAAGTTTAGCCTTAGAGGAGCGATTACTCGCTGAAATGGCCCCACTCGGTCAAGAAGGTGCGATCGCCCGTTTCCAAATTGAACAACAACGCCAGACCGTCAATGATCGTCGTTCTGAGGTCTTAAGAATCCAAAATGACAGCCGCATTGAACAACGGGAACAACTGCAACGCATTGAGACAAACCGCGCCGACATTAGCCGTTTAACGGAAGAAAATCGCCGTCTTCAATTAGCCATTGAACAAGGGGGGCAACAGTTTACAAATACCGCCGCCATCACCCAGAAAGACATTCAAGAAGCTATGGCTAGAAATAACCAACGAATCGCAGAAATTGATAGTCAATTAACCCAAGCGGTTTTAAATGTGGTGGTCAATAATGAGAAACGGATTAAGGAACTAGAAAGCCAACTGGTCAGAAGCGCTCAAGCCCTAGAATACAAAGAACTACGCGCCACGGTGGCCGGGACGGTTTTTGATCTTAAAGCCTATCGTAGTTTTGTGGTTAACCCGACTCAAACCTTGCTCTCTATTGTGCCTCAAGATAATTTAGTTGGAGAAGTTTTTATTACTAATCAAGATATTGGCTTTGTACAAGCCGGAATGAATACTGATGTCCGTATTGATACCTTTCCCTTTAGTGAATTTGGCGACATTAAAGGCACCGTGAAATCATTAGGTTCAGATGCTTTAGCTCCCGATGAAGTGTATAATTTCTATCGCTTCCCTGCCACAATTGCCTTAGAGGATCAAGTCCTACGCAGTCAAGGTAGAGACATCCCCCTACAATCAGGGATGTCAATTAGTGTCAATGTAAAAGTGCGTGAAAATCGCAAGGTGATTAGTTTATTTATTGAACTGTTTACCAATCAGATTGAAAGCTTGAAGCAAGTTCGTTAATCTTGATGCTTTAATGGAGAAAGTCTAAGACATTTCGCGCCGGACTAAAATTATCATCAACCCTCAAGTAAAATTTTTACCTTCTCTTAGAGGAAAACTGGGATTCTCAAGTTATGCTAGTGACAGCGATTTGGGAATCATGGATTTAACCACGTCTTATTGATGGAGTGACGGATCATGAAAACGATTGAGTGCATAAACCAAAACCGTCCGACTAACCTTGTCCCACTGAATGATCACCAACATGATCACCAACTCCCCAATGGTTCACTGGGTCAGGATATGTTGGTTGTGATTGACCCCGGAGTAGCCGATTCATCCCGGCTGGTGTCAGGGGTGTGGGGGGGAGCGTCGGTTTTGGTTCTCGATTTAACTCAAGATGCGATCGCCCAGATTCGCGATTATCTCCAACAAAACCCCCGGATTCACAGTCTCCACCTGATCACCCACGGCGCACCCGGGCGGTTATATTTAGGCAATACATTAATCACCTCAGAAAATCTGGTTGATTATCGCTCACAACTGCAAGAATGGCGGGGTTTCTGCTCAGAAATTCTCTTATATGGTTGTCAAATCGCTCGGGACGCACAAGGGCGGGCATTTGTCAAGGAACTCAGCGAAATTGTGGGTTGTGCGATCGCCGCCTCCTTCGATCTCACCGGAAACACCCAACTCCAAGGCACTTGGAACCTAGGCTATCACACCGGAGCCATCACCTCACCCCTCGCCCTGACCCCAGAAACCCAAGCGACTTATCCGGGTGTATTAATCTCAACAGTCTCCCAACTGATCGCCGCCATTGAAGCCGCCAACAACACCCCAGGAACCGTTGACACCCTGAATCTTGCCCCCAACACCACCTTTAACTTTACCACCCCCTACCCCAACCCCCAAGTTCCTTTCATCAACTACGGAGCCACCGCCCTCCCGGTGATCACCTCCCCCATCATTATCAACGGGAACGGATCCACCCTCCAACGAGATCCCGGTTCAGAGGAGCTATTCCGTATTTTCCTCGTAGGGGGTCCCGGAAGCCTTCTGACCAACAACATCGGCGACCTCACCCTAAATAATCTGACCGTAAGAGGAGGAGTTGTTCCCAACGACGGCGGCGGGATTCACAACGTCGGGGGGAATATTACCCTCAATGGTGTCACCGTCACCAACAACACCGCCGGAGACGACGGGGGAGGCCTAACTAACGTTGGGACAGGCAACCGTCAAGCCGTCGCCGTCATTAATAACAGCACCATCACCAACAACACCGCCACCGCCTCACCCATTGCGGGGAGTGTAGATATTACCGATGGGGGCGGCGGGATTGATAACGACGGCAACAAAGAAAACGGCGCATTAGGTGCCGTGATGACCATTACCAACAGTACCATCACCGGAAACGTCAGTGGTGCGGGATCTGGAGGGGGGATTCGTAATGTCAATGGTGGGCAACTGACGATTGACGGGAACACCGTCATTGCGAATAACACCGCCGCCCGAGGAGCAGGTATTGCCAACGTCACAGAAGGGCGCGCCCCTGACGATTCCGGGACAACGGTGATTCTCGGTCCTGATGTAGAGATTAGTGGGAACACCAACTCCACCACCGGGCAACCCAGTAACGTAGAAACCACCCCCAACGCCATCACCATTGAGCCAACCAATAACCCCATCATCCGCCTCACTCAAGAAGGTGTGACCGGAGCCATTAGTGATGGTGGCACCGCCAATTTAGGCATTTTCCCCGTGGGTAGACCCGCCCAAGCCACCACCTTCACCATTGCCAATACTGGGGAACAAGACCTCACCTTCTCCAACTTCATCACCAACAACGCCCAGTTAACCCTCACCCCTCCCGCCCAGACCACCCTAGCTCCCGGTCAAACCACCACCTTCACGATTACCCCCAACACCAACACCGTTGGGTCAGGAACAATAGACCTGCAATTTAACTCCAACGCCAGCAATATTAGTGATGATGGGGTGTTTAACCTCAATGTCGCCAGAACGGTGAATCGGGGTTTAGTAGTTTCCCAACTCGACGCAACAGGTCAGGTGGTACAAACCATTGCCGATGGCACAACCACCCCCCCCATTGACCTAGGCACCGTTTTAATTAACGGCACCCCCCAACCCACCACCTTCCGCATTGAAAACACCAGTGGTCAAACCCAAACCCTAGGCAATCCCACCCTTTCCAATGTCACGGGAATTTCTTTAGATGGGGCCGGATTCCAAAATAATTTAGCCGCCGGGGCAGCAACCACCTTTAGAGTGAGTTTAAATACAGCGGTTGAGGGGACCTTTAACAGTGAAGTTCGTTTTACCACCGATACAGACCCCACCATTAGCCAACCCTTTAACTTTGCGGTGCGTGGGGTAGTGCAACAACCGCCGCAAATTGTGGTCAGTCAACTGGATGCCAATAACAACGTCCTGCGGCAAATCACCGACGGCACCACCTTACCCATTGATTTAGGCTTATTCCCAGTCGGGACTCCTAGCGCGACGACAACCTTCCGCATTGAAAACCGAGGCCAGGGGAATCTGCTGTTAGGGGATTTGGTGGCAACGAATCCAGCCTTTGTTTTGGATACCGCTAGTTACAACCGAACCATTGCACCCAATAGTTCAACCACCTTCGGGGTGTCCGTGAATACAGCAACGCCCAATGTCTTCGATGGGGCGATTCAGTTCACCACCAATGATCCTACAGTGTCAGGCCCCTTTGATTTCGCCGTGCGGAGTACGGTGCAAGCCGTTGATCCCGGGCCTCAACCCCCCCAACCGCCCCAACCCCCTGTTCCTCCTGGACCCCAACCCCCTCAACCTCCGACTCCTATTTTGGGGACACTTTCTTTCAATGCAACCGGGCGCTTCTTCGCCTTTGGAGAACGGGCAGGGAATGGTTTGTCGGTGTCCCTGACAGGGGGGAACATCAACGGTTTTGCGGCGGTGGGGATTACCCGTTTTAATGCCACAGGTCAGGTTACAGGTTCAACGCCTCTGTTCTCCTTCTTACCCCAAGCTTTTTATCCCAATGGCTTTATGGTTAATAAGCAAGGGTTCTTGTTGGGGGGTTTGGAAGCTGGGGAACGGTTTGCCTTTAATATCCAGTTTGAAGATGGTCGAACCATTGCCTTTGATAGTCCTCAGTTACAAGTCCGGGAAACCTCGCCCAATCGTTTCGCCCTGACAGTAACGGATTCTGCGGGAGTGGTGAGGAATTTGGGCTTAACGGTGGAACAGTTAAATGTGCCGCCTGTTGCTCGCTTAGGATTGGGTCAAAATCTCCAACGGGATGGTCTGGAGTTGATTGATTTGCGCAATGTATCTGGGCCGGTGACAGCTAACTTTACGGTGTTCCGTGAGGCGGCGTTTAATAATACGGTGACACTGTACCGCATTGATAATGAACAGGGGGCGGTTAATGGCCTTCTGCCGGGTCAAGCCGGATATGTGCAGGCTGTGTTACAGAATCGCGTCGGAGTAGATTTGAGAATTGAAAATGAAGGGATTGGACGGACGAATGCGGTGTTAGGCGGTGGTGCGTTGTATGCTCCGGTGATCTTTGTCAATAGCACGCCAGATAATTTCTTGAGTCTCAATCCTGATAATGCGGTGGGTTTAGATGCTCAGGCTTACTTTATCTATGGTGCGGCCAATTCAGACGGGGTGGATCACATCAAGTTATTGGGCGGCAATGTGTTCGGGTTTGAGGATCTGCCCTTTGGTGGCGATCGCGATTTCAACGATTTGATTGTTCGCGCTGAATTAAGTCTTGCTTGAGCCTAATACTTAGGGTCTACTGAATAAGTCCGAGAGTTGGGGAATAGGGAATAGGGAATAGGTGATAGGGAATAGGGAATAGGTAATAGGTAATAATTATCAACTCCCCTGCTCCCCCTCTCCCCTATTTACCAAGGATTCCCAATAAATGTAAAAGAACTCCAATAGTAAGGATGGGTAAACGTCCGTGCCCCCATTTGTTTCAACTCTGGCGGCAACGCATAACGGCCGTGGGGTGTCACCAGCGCCCCATTCTCAAAACGCACCTCACCCCGCAACAAACTGAGTTGACTCGCCCGTAATGCTTCCGCTTTAATCCGTGCGCTTCTTAGGGTGCTGTAAAATTGGGTCATGAGTGCTAAGGTGCCACCATCACTGACATACCATAAACTCCCCAATGCTGACCGCACCCCAGACAAAGCCGCTAAACCTGCAAAACCTAATTCTGCCCCTTCATCCCCCAAAGCCGTGCGACAAGAACTCAACACCAACAACTCCACAGGAGGGTGATTTAATTGTAATTCCCGAATCCGATCTAACGTAATTAATTCATCCCAAAATTGAATATAGGAATTTTGGGGTAAACCGGGCTGAAAGTCCCCGTGAGTCGCGAGGTGGAGGATTTGATAAGGTTGACGACTGCGAGCTAACTTAAACTGAGCGAGGGTGAACTGTTCGTTTAAGTAAACATCACCCCGGGGGAGTTGTTGGGCAATGGTGGCTAATTCTAGGGGAACACCGGGTAAATTAGCCTTATTATCAAACTCGGCGGCTCCCATTGCTAAGATGCTGGCGTTGCGGATACTGCGATAACGGGTATCGGTCAGAAAGAAGCTAGGCATTAGCCCCACACTGTATTCTTCAATGATAAAGCGATCGCCATCATGGAGCGCCGCAAACGGTAAAGACCGCAGACCCGCATCCACAATAAACGATAAATTCTCAATCTGTCGCTCCTCTAAATCCCCCTTAAGCGGACGAATTAACCAATCATACAGTTGTTGTGCCGGAGGGAACACCGCCTCCCCCCGTAGGGGAGTTGTCACCCGACGCTGCAATTGTTGCACCATCCCTAACACCCGTTCCCTCGTCGCCCCCGGTACCCGACGACGCACAATATCCCCACTTTGAGTCACTAACACCAACTCCAACTCATCAGTCGGTCGCGGATTCGTCATCGGAGTAATAAACTGTTCCCGATTCGCATTAAACGCCAAATCATTGAACTGCCAGAGAATCGTTGACTCTTCCGGTTCTTCCGTAGACTGGAAAAAAGCGTAAATTAAAGCAGGTTTAACCCCCGTCAAATTATCAATTTGGGTCAAACTCCGTTGCATCTCATAGAGTGTCACCGGACGCTGAGGAACATCCACATCCCCAAAATAGTTCAAAAAAGCCGAACTTGAACGCTCTTCGAGATGCTGCACCAACTCAGACATCAGAGATAGAGGCATTCGACGCAAGGAATCCCAAGGAGGACCACTAACTAAGCGGCGAATCGCTTCCCCCCGATTAACGTCAACTAGATCATCAGTTTCCGTGTTCACGGGAGACTCCACAGACAGCATCACAGGAGATAGAACAGGCAGATACACCGATAAATCCGGCGAAGGAGGGGGAAGTTCTGCCGGGGGAAGAATGGGAAGAGAGGGAGGTTCTGTCGGAGCAGGAGGAGGAGGAGGAGGGGGAGGTTGAGGAATTGTGAGCGCAACAGTGGCCTGATTGTTCCCTAAATTGGGATCTTCCCCCAATAGCATTAAATTATCAGACGTTTGGCTCAAAGTCGTTCCCACAAAGTTAGGATTGAGACGACTGGTGATAGTAAGCGTCGCACTACCACCCGGAACAAGAGTTCCCACCGTCCAAAGTCCCGTCACCGGATTATAAGCCCCCAGTGAAGGAGTCGCACTGAGAAACTCTAAATCCGGCAGTAACAAGCTGGTTAATGTCACCCCACCCACATCATCGCCCCCATTGTGGGTTAATGTCACCGTAAAGGTCACAGTATCGTTAGGCTGGGGGGTGGGATTACTCACCGTCTTAGACACCGCTAAATCCGCCGTAACCTCCACTGCCCCAATATCCGGCACCCCGCGATTATTCCCCCGTTGGTCTGTAGCCACTCCCACATTAGCCCCGGCCTGAATCACCGGACTGGTGGGTAAGGGAACATGAGTCCGCGTCGTGCCGCCATAATTGCCGAGGGGCTTGAGTTGGGGACTTAAGGGAGTGGCCGGAGTTCCCACCAAAGGACTCACCGTAAAGCCATTCGTCCCATTACTAATCCCAATCAGGTTATTTCCCCCATCGTTAAAGAGACCCACCACATCAGACCGAGCCGCGTTGAGATTGTTAACATTCTCCGCCACAATACTATTGCGCAGGGTCGTTGTGCCGATATTATTGGTCAGACCCCCGGAACCGAGTCCCAATAAATCCGTCGAGCGGTTTTGAGTGATGGTGCTATGGGTTAAGGAGACATTCCCCCCATTATTCAACAGCCCGCCCCCATCGGCGCTGGTATTGTTACTAATCGTCGTGTTGGTGGCGGTAACGGTTTGAGTCGTGTTAAAAATTGCTCCCCCCGCCACTACACTGGTGTTGTTATCAAGGGTGCTGTTATTAATGGTCAAATTACCGCCATTATTGAAAATCGCTCCCCCTTGATTCAGAGCCAGATTGTTCGTCAATGTGCTGTTATTAACAGTCAGGGTGCCATAGTTGATAATTGCCCCCCCGGAGCCTGCATTGAGGAGTCCTGTGGCGGCTCCATTGCGCAAAGTTAGGTTATTGAGGGTTAAATTAGCGCCCGTATCCACATAAAACAGGCGGAAATCGAGCAGGGAGTTGCGTTCAATGATGGAGTTAAAGCCTTGAATGGTTAAACTGCCGTTGTTTTGAATCCTAGGTAAACCGTTGGCTCCATCAAATAGACTGAAATTATCAACCAGTGCTAGGGAAAAAGTGGTGTTCGGAGTTAGGTTGATAGTGGTATCTTGACCATTGCTGTTGGCGGTATTAATCGCGGTAATGAGTTCCGCCACATTACTGGCCGTCAAGACTTCTAGTTTTCCCCGATAATCCACCGTTAGGGCGGGATTAAAGGGCAGTTGGGCGGTAATGGTGCCGATTTGTTTTTCTAAAGTCCAATTCCCCCCTAACTCAGCGTTCCCGACGGCCGTAGTAGAGGCGGCGACACTGGCTCCGGTTTCTTGCGCCAATACCCCCAATAACAAATCCCCCGCTAATCCTAAGCCTGTAAAGCAACTATAGAGCAGAATCTGGGCATCTGGTGAGAGGGACTTAGACCAGGTGGCTAACTGGGAACGGTATTGCTCAATATTCTCATGGGTGACATAGGCATGACCTAACCAAAAATAGCCCTCATTCCCCTCGGCGAGGATATGGAGTTCATCCACCCCAGACACTTCCGCCAAGGTGTCGGTAATCTTGGCCATGCCATCCTCTTGGGGTGTCACTACTACTGTAGTATTGCCCGGTTTTCCGTTATAGAGTAGGGTTTCATAGTCCGTCACCGTCGCATCTAAAAAGGTGAAGGATTTGGGATCTTCTGGACTCTGGGGAAAAATGGTTACGGTGGGGGCGCTCACGTCTCCCCTTCCCGTGCGGACTTCAGCCTCCGGCAATACCACCACCCGACTCACGGCCCCGAATGTCACGGCGTCCCCTTGAATCGACCCAGAAACAAACACCTCCCCGGTGTTTACCCCCTCTTCCGATACTGTAACCATCTCCTGCACGGCCGGAGTGGTGAGTAAACTGGGCAAATCTAGGGGAGAAAAGGGCAAAATATGCCCCTCTGCATCCCGAGGGGGTTCCACTTCCAAACTTAACAAATGACCGGGCAGGGAAAGGCGAATCAAGCGACTTCCGGGAACCGCGGCCACATTCACCCGCCCCCTCGGTGCTTCTAAGCGCCCCTGATTCATCACGGTTCCCCCCATCAGGGTTAATTGCTGCCCGTTCTTGACGGCTAAATCCCCCGCGTTAATAATGGGGGCAGGTTGGGGGGTATCAAAGGCAAAGACGGAGGGAGTTCCCACTAAAGCCTGATAATCATTGCTCCCGATGGCGTTAAACCAAGCGTCATCCTCAAATCCAATCCCGGTGGCGGTGGTGGCGAAAAAGTCCCCCGGTACATTTAAGCGGGCATCGGGGCCAAAAATAATCCCGGCCGGATTCATGAGGTATAAGTTCGCCTGACTCCCCGTGACTTCGATTAGGCCGTTAATCAGGGAGGGATTTCCTCCCACTACCCGCCCTAAAACGTTCTGAATGCCCTCGGAGGTGAGGAATTGAGCCGCTTGTTCTCGATTTAGACCAAATTGCTCAAAACTATGGAATAAGTTGCTCCCGTCCCCAGAAAGCGCCCCTCCGTGAATCAGAAATTGTTGTCCTTCCTGCACTACTTGGGTTTGAGTCCCGTCCATTGCGGGAACTACCCCTTGGGCAAATACGACTTCAACCCCCAAAAAATGAGTCGTTGCGATGCCCCAAGGGAGGAGAATTCTTGTAATTTCCCTGTGGTAGTTGCCAGAATTCATGGGTTGATAAACGCCCCCAGGCGTTAGGAGGTCATCTGAGTGCCACTTCTCAGAAATGCACAGTTAAGATTTGATTTCTGACACACCCGATATCAAGGCTAAACCTACTTGGTCTAAAAATGCGGGGCTTCCAATCTCCCGACTGTTTAGGTAAAAACTTATACTCTAGTCTTATTCTCTACTGTAGACTATTGAACCGGATTATCGCTAGGCCTTAATGATGGACTGAACTTAAGAAGCTTGCAATCCTTCTGGATCGGATTGATTAAACGCTATATGCACACAAGCCTAAATTGTCCCAGTTATACCAAATTAATCCTCTTCTGTCAGATCAGGTTCAAACCCTGATTCTCTCCTTGGCTGTGATAGCGAAAATTCGTTAAAATCCCTCGGAGTGACCGAAGAGGACTACTCTCCTGTTCTGGTTTTCTCGTTAAATATACGGAAGAAGTCTCTGTCTTCACCCGAGCCTTTAGCCAAATTTACAGCTTGATACAGTTACAATTTTAAGGACTTCTTTTCTTTTCTCCTAGAGATAAATATATTTTTCAGCCAATTGTGTTTGTTCTCTCCTGTCAAAATTGTGTTACCCTCTTGAATATCCATTGGGGCGGATTCAGTATTTTCTCGGAATCAAAAAGTATGTTACCCTATGGACTCATGATTTCTAATTAATGACTATTACTGATGATCACTTCTCTTAACTTAAGGCTTCTCTTGCCGGGTGAACAGTTATGGATCAGGAGCTATGGATCAGGAGCTATGGATCAGGAGCTATGAATCACGCACGGGCTATGGATATCAACTTGCTCTAGTCCTTTTCAGAATCTTGAGTTGATGGAGTTCTCTTGATCCCTGCCCAATAAACCACGTCCCCCCCGTCATTTTCAGCAAAAAATGACCTAACGTCAAGAGATTAAGGGAGTTTGTTACATTGGCTAGATGCCATCTAAACCAAATGTATCGAATTATAATTTTGGGGTTCATTTAATTGACCTGGGGGAAATTTGAATTAGAATTGGGAAGAGAAAAAACGTCAAAACTTGGTGTAGGGCGATTAGTTCTCTGATGTCTAAATCGTTTCAACTGTTCGATTTAAACTACTAGGTAAAGGATGTGAGGTGTTCAAGAAGCATTACAGTTAGTTATAATTTTTTCCCCAGTTTCTGACTATTGAATGGTAAAAAATCAAGAGGGGAATCTGACCAACATAATTAAGAGATAATCGCTAATCCCATCAAATTTGGTCATCAACTTATATCGTTACTATGTAAATTTGGGAATGCTAGATCAAACCAATCCACATCTACCACAATTAGCTTTGCTGCCTTCTACACATCCCGTCGAGGATCATGGCAAAGTTTCCGCGCTCTTCCCGCCTCATAAAAGATTACTGATCATCAGTCAGTTCTACCCCCCAGATTATGCGGCGACAGGACAGTTAATTGCGGAATTGGTCGAGAAATTGTCTGAGTTAGGTCTGAATATCCGGATCTTTACCGGACAACCGGGGTATGCGTTCGAGAAAAACTCGGCTCCGAAGGAGGAACAGCGCCATCGAGTTATGGTACAGCGATCGCGCACCTCCCGCTTGTGGCCCCTCCGCATCCGTGGCCGTGCCATTAACGGGTTATTGTTTTGTGTCCGCACAGCCGCCCATTTATTGCGCTGTGCCAAATCTAAGGACTTGTTACTGATTACCACAGAACCCCCTTATTTACCCATTATTGGCTATTTAGCCCATTGTTTATTAGGAGTTAAATACATCTGTCTGCTCTATGACTTATATCCCGATGTAGCGGTGCAATTGGGGGTAGTGTCCCGTCATCATTGGCTCGTGCGGTTATGGGATAAAATTAACCGCAAAATTTGGCAAAAGTCGGAAGGGGTGATTGTTCTCAGTTCATCCATGAAGGAACGGATTCTCCATAAAGCCCCCAACTTGGAACATAAAATTAGTGTGATTCCCAGTTGGTCGGATCCCAGTTTGATTCACCCGATCGATAAACAGAAAAATTGGTTCGTCGCTGAACACAATTTAACGGATAGTTTTGTGGTGCAGTATTCGGGGAATTTAGGGCGCTGTCATGACTTAGAAACCATCCTAATGGCGGCGGAACTCTTGAAGGATGAACCCGTTCGGTTTTTGTTCATTGGACAGGGGGCGAAACTAGAGGGGTGTCTAAACCGCGTGGAGACGTTGGGGTTAACCAACTGTCAATTTTTGCCCTATCAAGATAAGTCAGTTTTACCCTACTCATTAACGGCCTGTGATTTGTCTTTGGTGAGTATTAGTCCGGGTTTAGAGGGGATTGTCGCCCCCAGTAAACTCTATGGCATTTTAGCGGCCGGTCGTCCGGTGGCGGCCATTTGTGAGCCTCATTCCTACTTGCGGGACTTATTACGGGAGGCGAAATGTGGTCAGGCCTTTTTAAATGGGGATGGGGAGGCCTTGGCGCAGTATATCCGAGATTTGAGGGCGAATCCCCAACTGGCTAAGTCCTTGGGGCGCTCTGGGCGACGGTATCTCAAGGCCCATTTTACGCCGGATATTGTGGCCTTGCAGTATTTGCAGGTCTTAGCGGCCGCTGCCGGGGATTGAGTGCAGCAGAAGGCGGGTTTGGAATAGTTGCAGGCGTTGTTGTAGACTGTCCCATGCTTCGGCAACAATGAGGTCTGGGGGAAAGAGTTGACCCGATAGACCGACGGCGATCGCACCCGCTTCAAGAAAAGACAGAGCATTGTCGAGAGTGACACCCCCGGTAGGAATCAGGGGAATATCCGGCAACGGGGGGCGGATAGCGCGTAAATAGCTTACGCCCCCCATCGCACTAATGGGGAAAACCTTGACACAGGTCGCCCCGGCTTGCCAAGCGGCGACAATTTCGCTGGGGGTGAGCGCACCGGGGATAAAAGGCAGATCCAAGCGTTTGGCTTGTTGGACAAAGCGGGGGTTAAAGTGAGGGGAAAAGCCAAATTGAATTCCCGATGCGATCGCCTCTTGCCAGTGAGCTTCAGTTAACAAAGTTCCCGCCCCCACCCAACAGTGGGGAAAACTGGCTCGTAGGTGCTGAACCAACAAGCTGGGCTGGTCACTATTCCAAGTAATTTCAATCATCCCCATCCCGGCAGCGATCGCAATTTCTGCCAGATGAACCCCTAATTCCAAAGACGGGGAACGTAACACCGCAATGACTCGGTATTGTCGGAGGGCTTGTAACCAAGACTCAGTGAACACGGTTAACGGCGACAATCACTTCAGTGGGAAAACTGGGATCTTCAGATGATAACACCCGGACACTCGAAGTAACAAGGGGAGAGGGGGAATAGGGAATAGGTAATAGGGAATACTAATCAACTCCCGATTCCCGACTCCCGACACCCGACCCCCCTGTTCCCTGTTCCCTAATGTTGGACACAACCGGATTTTCCCGACCCCCTGTTCCCGATTCCCGATTCCCTACTTTTGCAAAGACCACCACATCATCTTGTTCATATTGCAGGTGAAACTCAGGAATTTCTTGGAGTCTTGCCTTGAGGTGGGCAACGGTTTCCGGTGCGCTGTCAATTCCGGGATGGCGGAGATTGAGTAAAACGTAGGTGAAGGGGTCTAAGTCTAGGGTTTCGCTGCCAATACGGGCTAGGGCAACCTCGGAACGGTGGCTCAGGTGGGGAATATAGTGAGTTGTGGTTAACAGGGCTTCGGATGATTGAATGTAGCTAACGGCGGTGCGGGATGCTTGCCAGGTGTCAATGTGGGTGAGATATTTTGTCCAAAAAAAGCCAAATTTGCCGAGGGCAATAAAGGTTAGGATTGCCCAAAGGATGATCCAACGGGGTTTGCGCCAGAGGGTTTTTTCACCCGCGAGGGCATCCATCACAGAGATCAGGAGAAAGGGCAGGATGGGAACAGAATACTGGTGAATTAGGTCTTTTTGTAACTCTAACTGACTCAGGACGTTAAGCAGTAGCACGGGCAGGGCAGGAATCAGGGGGGCCAGATGACGAGGGGAGATGCCCCAAGCGAGGGGGAGAAACAACAGGAAGAGATAAAAAAAATTGTCTAAGGTGAGGAGATGTTGCAGGATCAGTTGGGGTTGAACGAAGAGATTTAAAAGAATTTCGGGGATTGAATTGCCCAAGTAAGCATACCGACTGATGGCGGCGGGTTCTTGTCCACTCCAATGGGGGATGATGATTTGGGTGGTGAGGATGAACCAGAGGGTTCCAAGGGCGATCGCAACACTCCCAGCGATCCGCTTTTTTTCCCAAAGCAGTAGCCAAATCCCGAGGAATATTACCGGAAGACTGAGGACGGCTTTACAACTCAGAATCAGCAGGAGAGCGAAACAGTAGGGTAGGGTGCGTTCGCTTTTAGCCGCCCAAACTGCCCCCAAAAAGCCGGGGATTGCCAATACTTCCGGGTGAAAATCAAATAAGTTGACATTAAAAACTAGGGGATAGAGCAAATAGACCACCGCAAGGGCATAGGCTTGAGGTTCTGGGCATCCCCGTTGTTGGGCGAGAATATAGGTCAGAATCGCGCTGCTAGCTAGTGCCAATGCCTGCACCAAAAACAACCAATGAACATCAGGATAAATCCAATAGAACAGGCCGAGGGGATATAACACAACGGCCGCATGATCCCCCAGCAGATGATAGCCGGAAAATGAAACAATGGGGGATTTTCCCCGACTAATCAAATAGACCAGTTGATCAAACCAGCCCAAATCATAGGCCGTAGACTGGAAAAGCGCGTGTCTGACGCTACTGGCGAGGAACAAGACGACAAAAGCCACTACAACCAGTTTGAGGAGGGGGGTTCGGTGGGCTGAAGATGAGAATTTGTGACTGATCATAGGTACGGGAGTTTTGAGAGAATTTTTCCCATTATGGACAATTTACCTATTCCCTTCTTGACCATTTAAGCTTGTGTGCATTTTGTCAAGTCCCCCTCTCCCTCCCTCCCGACACCCGACTCCCGTTCTCTTCAGCCACCCCCAGTTAATCTCTCCGGAACAGCCCCAAAACCCCAGAAAAACAGAAACCGAAACCCCTTGTACAAAAATCAAGGGGGCAGAAAGAAGAGTTGGTGCTAGAATCTGAACAGCCAATGCGCCCAAGGGTGTCAAAATCGGCAGAAGGAATAACTCTCATGGACTTGTTCCCCTGCATTGCCCGAGGATTATCTCAGATGGGCTAATGAACAGGCAGTCAAATGAGAGAGATTACTAGACGGATGGGGAAAAACATAATAAAATCCACATCGATTACAGTTAAATGAACTTAAAAGTTAGCTAAACACGACATTATTAGACTTTGGGGGCTTAGAAACGAGTGGGTTTGTTTAGTCGCTTTTCACTATCACGAGATATGGGTATCGAC
This sequence comes from Spirulina subsalsa PCC 9445, assembly GCF_000314005.1. Classification (NCBI taxonomy): domain Bacteria; kingdom Bacillati; phylum Cyanobacteriota; class Cyanophyceae; order Spirulinales; family Spirulinaceae; genus Spirulina; species Spirulina subsalsa. The sequence continues at coordinate 1,227,611 of NZ_JH980292.1, read as the reverse complement.
CTCGGTACCGCGAACACCTTAGTGTATGTCTCCGGAAAAGGCATTGTTTTACAAGAACCGTCAGTGGTTGCCATTGACCAAGACTTAAAAGTACCCCTCGCGGTCGGCGAGGATGCCAAAAAAATGCTCGGTCGGACACCGGGCAACGTAGTTGCTTTACGCCCTTTACGGGATGGAGTCATTGCCGACTTTGATACAGCCGAATTAATGCTCAAGCATTTTATTCGCCAAGTTCACGAAGGGAGAGCCTTAGTTTCTCCCCGAATTGTCATTGGGATTCCTAGTGGCGTGACCGGGGTAGAACGTCGAGCCGTGATGGAAGCCGCCTCCCAAGCCGGAGCGCGGGACGTTTATCTGATTGATGAACCCGTCGCCGCCGCCATCGGAGCCGGATTGCCCGTTGCTGAACCCACCGGGAACATGATCATTGACATTGGGGGAGGGACGACTGAAGTCGCCGTTCTCAGTTTGCAAGGAACCGTGTTAAGTGAGTCCGTGCGGGTCGCTGGGGACGAACTCAGCGAGTCCATCACCCAATACATGAAAAAAGTCCATAACCTCGTCGTGGGGGAACGCACCGCCGAAGAAATTAAAATTCAAGTCGGTTCCGCCTACCCCACCCATGATGATGATGAAGTCACCATGGAAGTCCGAGGCTTGCACCTGCTCTCAGGTTTACCTCGTACCGTCACCATTAAAGCGCCTGAAGTTCGCGAAAGTATGTCCGAACCTCTGGCCGTGATTGTGGATGCCGTCAAGCGAACCCTCGAACGCACTCCTCCAGAACTAGCCGCCGATATTATTGATCGAGGCATCATGTTAGCGGGAGGGGGTGCCCTGCTGAAAGGGTTAGATACCCTAATCAGCCATGAAACGGGAATTGTCACCCACGTTGCGGCAGACCCCCTCAGTTGTGTAGTTTTGGGAACTGGGCGTGTCTTGGAAAACTTCAAGCAATTGGAGCGGGTCTTCAGTGGTCGTTCCAGGACTATCTAAATGAATGGGTTGTTGATAGTGAACGGTTAGTCAGGGGGAACTAAAAATGAATCGTGAAGGAATTACCCCATCACCCTCATTTTTTCCCCCACTCCAAAACCCGGCTAACTCTCAACACCCAACGATGAACTATTAACAATTGACTATGTTTACAGTGCGTCGCTGGTGGGAACGTTACGGGTCACAACTGGTTTTAACGGGGGTTGTTCTAGGGATTGCCCTCTTTATCCGTCAGACACAAGGGGCCATAGTTTCAGAACTTTACTATCAAATTGTTCGACCTTTCCAAACAGGCCCTCGTCCTGAAGAAATGCGGTCTAACGCCCGTCTTCTAGAGTTACAGGCTCAAGTGGACGAACTCGAACAGCAAAACCAACTGCTGAAAAACCAACTGGGTTATGTACAGCAGCGCCCTACCAATGTGATTACAGCGCCAATAATTGGTCGTAGTGTTGAGCATTGGTGGGAACAAGTTACCTTGGGGCGAGGGAGCAAAGATGGCATTCAAGAAGGCTATATTGTCACCAGTCCGGGTGGTTTAGTGGGTCGAGTGGTGAAGGTGACACCAAACACCAGTCGGGTTTTATTAGTGAGTGACCCCACCAGTAAAGTGGGTGCTGTGGTCAGTCGGACTCGTTATATGGGGTTTGTGCGAGGGGAAAGCTCTGATGAAGCCGTGATGGAGTTTTTCGAGAAGGTGCCAGATGTGGAGAAAGGCGATAAAATCGTGACCTCCCATGTGAGTCATTTATTTCCTCCAGGTATCCCCATTGGGCAAGTGGAATCTGTTGATTTAGAGAAAAGTCCGGCACCGGAAGTTATTGTCCGCTTAACCACCCCCATTCAGTATTTAGAATGGGTTGTGGTTGAACCCTTTGAACCGAAATAGCGACGCACTCCCCTACCTCTCTCACAGGTAGGGAAAGCTTCAACCGAAACTCTAAAGGACAACAAGTAGAGGACTAACAAGACCTGTGGCAAGGATTTTTGAGGTTTCAGCCCCCATTCGCCAACTCTGTAATTGGTTGATTATTACGGGATCTGTGCTGATTTGTTTAATGGTGGTGTTTGCCCGCTTACCGGGGACGGAACTGTTAGGCATTCGACCCAATTGGCTTTTAATTTGGGTGGTGGTGTGGAGTGTTAAGCGGACGGTGTGGCAAGGTGCGATCGCAGGACTCGCTCTCGGTCTGATTCAAGACGGCATGACCGCCCTAGACAGTATCACCTTTTTGGTGGGTCCCGAGATGCCTGACCCCAATCTGATGCCCATTGATGAAATTTTTGCCACCTATCCCTCCCATATCCTCAGTTTGGTCATTGTAGGGGTTTTGACGGCTAAAATCCAAAAGCAACGCTATATTCAAGAGGATTTTATTTCTATTGCCTTGATTGTGTTCGGGATGGCGGTCATTGCAGAGACGGTGACGGCGATCCAGTACAGTTTAGAAGGAATTCGGGATCTCACTTTAGTCTGGGAAGAACATCAACGCATTGCCCTTTCTTCAGCGATTCTTAGCAGTTTATGGGCTCCGGTGGTCTATTATCCCCTTAATCGTTGGTGGGAATATATTAACAACATTGAGCAGAATTCTTGAGGAAATGAAAGATATTAAAATTGGCATTGTTGGCGGCAGTGGTCTGTATAAAATGGACGCTTTGCAAGAGGTTGAAGAGGTTTATCTTGACACCCCCTTTGGTAAACCCTCCGATGCGTTCATTGTGGGGACGCTAGAAGGGACACCAGTAGCTTTTTTAGCCCGTCATGGTAGAAACCATCATTTAACCCCCACAGAACTCCCCTTTCGCGCGAATATCTACGCCATGAAACAATTGGGGGTAGAGTATCTCATTTCAGCCTCAGCCGTGGGATCCCTCCAAGAAGAGATTAAACCTCTGGATATGGTGGTTCCCGATCAATTTATCGACCGCACGAAACACCGCATTTCTACCTTTTTCGGGGAGGGGATTGTGGCACATATTGCCTTCGGGGATCCGGTTTGTTACCGTTTGGTGAGCATTGTCGCCGATGCGGTGGAACGGTTAAGCTTGCCGGAGGTGGCCCTACATCGCGGGGGGACTTATGTTTGTATGGAAGGCCCGGCGTTTTCCACCAAGGCAGAGTCTAATCTCTATCGCAGTTGGGGGGCGAGTATTATTGGCATGACTAATTTGCAGGAGGCCAAGTTAGCGCGGGAGGCGGAAATTGCCTATGCGACGTTGGCACTGGTGACGGATTATGACTGCTGGCATCCAGAACATGATAGCGTCACGGTGGAGATGATTATTGACAATTTACATCGCAATGCTAGTAATGCTCAACAGGTGATTCGGGAGGTGGTGAAGACGTTGGCAATTCACCCTCCGGAGTCTGAGGCTCATTCAGCGCTCAAGTATGCCATTTTAACTCCGTTGGATCAGGTTCCCCCGGCGACGAAGGAAAAGTTAGCGTTGTTATTGGGGAAATACCAGTAATTCAGGGAAGCCCTAATTAGGGCTTGCTGAATAAGTCCGAGAGTTGGGGAATCGGGAGTCGGGAGTCGGGAATAGGCAATCGTGCCAGTTTTAGATGATCTGTTCCCTGTTAAGAGTTCCCTGTTCCCTTGTTGAGCCTAGCATAGGCGTGTTATTCAGCAGACCCTAATTACAAGTCAAGCGTTGGGCAATGGGGCGATTGTCCAACGTTTTGCTTTGTGTTGAAAATTCTTTGCGATCGCAAATAGACGGACTTGGTATAATAAGAATTCCCGTAATCCCTACCGAGTTACCGGATATACCTGTTTCCGGAGAGCCGATTTACTGGATTTACGGCGGATAGAGCAATCAACCGAAGCTCAAGTGAAAGTTTATTTCAACCCATTAACTTCCTATGGTTCAAACTCCCACCCCTCAATCTACCGGAAAACGCTCCAAACTCGAAGGCATCAAAGAACGGAGCCACTATCTCCGTGAACCTGTTGCAACAGAACTGTTGGAAGATACCACCCACTTCAGTGAAACGGCCGTACAAATTCTTAAATTTCATGGGTCTTACCAACAAGACAACCGAGATAATCGGGTAAAAGGGCAGGAAAAAGACTATCAAATGATGTTGCGCACCCGCAGCCCCGGCGGTTTTATTCCTCCTGAACTCTATTTAACCCTAGACCGTCTTTCCAATGAATACGGTAACCATACCCTACGCACTACAACCCGCCAAGGCTTTCAGATACACGGCATTCTAAAGAAAAACTTAAAAACGGTGATTAGTTCCATCGTCAAAAGTATGGGGTCTACTTTGGGCGCTTGTGGGGACTTGAACCGGAATGTGATGGCTCCCCCAGCCCCCTATAAGAACCGCCCAGACTATCGTTATGCTTGGGATTATGCCGACCGCATCGCCGATTTATTAACTCCCCAAACGGGAGCCTATTATGAAATTTGGCTGGATGGGGAAAAGGTGATCAGTGCTGAAGAAGCCCCAGAAGTGAAGGCTGCCCGCCAACGCAACGGCAACGGGACTATTTTCCATGAGGGGGAAGAACCCATTTATGGGACTCAATATATGCCCCGTAAGTTTAAGTGCTGTGTGACGGTGCCGGGGGATAACTCGGTGGATCTCTACACCCAAGATGTGTGTTTAGTGGTGATGACGAATACACAGGGGGAGTTAGAGGGGTTTAATGTTTATGCTGGGGGGGGTTTAGGACGGACTCATAATAAAGAGGAAACCTTTGCCCGTCAAGCGGATGAAATTGGCTATGTGGCGAAGGAGGATATTTATGACTTCATGAAAGCGATTGTGGCCACACAACGGGATTATGGCGATCGCGTCAATCGTCGTCATTCCCGGATGAAATACCTGATCCATGATTGGGGGGTGGACAAATTCCGCAGCATGGTAGAAAAATATTTTGGTCGTCCCATTGAACCCTTTAAGTCCCTCCCCCCTTGGCAATACGAGGATTATTTAGGCTGGCACGACCAAGGAGACGGCAAACTATTTTTAGGCCTTTCTATTGATAATGGTCGGGTGAAAGACGAGGGAGATTTTAAACTCAAAACCGCCCTACACGCCATCATCCAGCAGTTTCATCTGCCCATGCGTCTCACCCCGAACCATAACCTGATCCTCTACGAAATTGACCCCGGATTTAAGGACACAATTCAGGCGATTTTTGACCAGTATGGTGTTGTTACCGATCCTCAAAAAATCCCCACCCTGACTCGTTATGCGATGGCCTGCCCAGCCCTCCCCACCTGTGGTTTAGCCATTACTGAATCGGAACGGGCGATTCCGGGCATTCTCGACCGGATTCAAGGGGTACTCAATCAAGTGGGATTAGGAGACGAAAAAATCATCATTCGCATGACCGGATGTCCTAACGGGTGCGCCCGTCCCTATATGGCAGAATTGGGCTTTGTGGGGAGTGCGCCGGAAAGTTATCAAATCTGGTTAGGGGGAACACCCCATCAAACCAAACTCGCTCGCCCCTATATTGACCGTTTGCCCATTCGGGATCTGGAAATCTTCCTTGAACCATTGTTTGTGTATTTCAAGCAGGAGCGGCAAACTGGGGAGAGTTTTGGGGAATTTTGCGATCGCGTTGGTTTTGATGCCCTCCGTCAATTCTCCGCCCAATACCAAGAATCCGCCAAAACAGCCCGTAAAGGCCGCAAAATCCGTTATCGGATTGGTGTTCATGATGAAGTCTACGAAAAGCTCAAAGTCGCCGCTCAACAGCAGAATAAATCCATGACCCAATTAGTCGCAGAAGCCCTTGACGCTTATCTTTAACTAGGGAACAGGGAATGGGAAGGAACAGGGGAGGGGAGCAGGGGAGCAGGGGATTAGGGGAGAGGGGGAATAGTGGGTAGTGAATAGCCGAAAGTCTTGACTATTGCCTTTTCTCGATTCCCGACTCCCTATCTAAAATGCAATGGGGGCGTTCCGATGAACGCCCCCTGCTTCCCTGATGAATTCATAAGTTCTAGTCTTGGTATTGCAATAACCAATTGAACTTAGCTTGGGCTAACTCCAAACGTTCAACTTCCGTCTCATCAAAGGACTCATGCTCCTCATAGAGTTGTGCTACATCAATACCATAGCCCAAACGCTTGATCGTGCCGCGCATCCGATCCGAGAGACACAAGGCCAAACCTCGGTAAAAACGTGCCGCAAAACCGATGCTTTTTTGTAGTTGTAGCACCAAATGCCAGCGAGGAATTGAGAGAATCACCGATTCCGTAGCCGCTTGTACCGTTGCCACCGGAACCTGTTGATCGAGAAACGAAACCTCCCCTATTAACTCCCCTGTACCGATTTTAGCCAGAGGGCGATTCCCCAACAAAATATTAAACTCCCCATCAAGAACAATATAAATCGCCATAGAGGGCTGCCCCTCATGAATTAAAATCTGTCCGGGTGCAATGGTTTCCTTTTTCCCCGTCCTCAGCATCCAATCGAGATCATCATTATTCAACTCGCCTAGCATCAACAATGCTTTCCGGCGTTTAATCGTCATGGTTTTGGTTTGCTCCATAACTTCCCCTTTTGCTTCTATCTTCCTCATTGTATGCCCGATTCCTGATAGATTTGAAAGCGGCCTAGAGGATTAGGCCTTGGATTGGGATACTGAAGACGGTTTGATCCTCTCAAGACATTAGAAAGCGGTTGATCTATTCCCCTGTGAGGATAAGCGTGAGTTTAGAGTTGGGAGAGAGGGATAGTCGTGGGAGAATAGAAAAACTGTAAATTTTTAACTCGAACCTTTAACTGCTCATGGATGACATTCTGCCCATCATCTATATATCTACCCTATTGGTCTTACTGGCGGGGGTCGCGGTCTTTCTGTTTCAGCAGATTTTCCGCACCCGTCGCCAAGAAAGTCGCTTTTCTAAACTGCAACGGAAACTAGAACAGGAACAAGGGACAGCCGAGGAGTATTATGAACTGGGCAGCCTGTATTTAGACAAAAAGCTCTTTGTCCAGTCCGTCAAACTGTTACAAAAAGCGTTAAAATCGGCTGAAAAAGAAGAAATTCCCACAGAAAACGCTGCTTTAATCTACAATGCTCTCGGTTTTGCTTATTTTTCTCAGGAACAGTATGATTTAGCCATTCGGAATTATAAAGAAGCCATCAAACTGTATCCCGAATATGTGATTGCTTTAAATAATTTGGGCAATGTGTATGAGAAGAAAAAGCTGGTTAGTCCGGCCTTAGAAGCCTATGAGGCCTCCTTGCAACATGATCCCAAAAATGCGATCGCCAAGCGCCGCGCCGAGTCCCTACGCAAACGAGTAGGCAGCGCGTCCTAATGGACGAGGAAAGCGCAATTTTTGAAAACCTTAGAGAAACACCCCCTAATGGATATTAAACAAGGCTTTGTCGGTACAGTAGGGAATACCCCCTTAATTCGTCTCAATAGTTTTAGCGATGAAACCGGATGCGAAATTCTAGGAAAAGCTGAATTTCTCAATCCCGGAGGGTCTGTTAAAGACCGCGCCGCCCTCTATATTATTGAAGATGCGGAAAAACAAGGATTACTCAAACCCGGTGGCACCGTCGTTGAGGGGACCGCAGGCAATACGGGCATCGGTTTAGCCCATATCTGCAATGCTAAGGGCTATAAATGCTTGATTATTATTCCCGAAACCCAATCTCAGGAAAAAATGGACTTATTGCGCACCCTGGGCGCGGAAGTTCGTCCGGTGCCGGCGGTTCCCTATAAAGATCCTAACAACTACGTCAAACTCTCAGGACGACTCGCCCAAGAAATGGAAAACGCTATCTGGGCGAATCAGTTTGATAATTTAGCCAATCGGAACGCCCACTATGAGACGACGGGGCCCGAAATTTGGCAACAAACCGAGGGAAAAGTAGATGCTTGGGTTGCCGCAACGGGTACCGGGGGAACCTATGCGGGGGTGGCCTTATTCCTCAAGGAACAAAATCCCGAGATTCGCTGTGTGGTGGCGGATCCAATGGGAAGTGGTCTTTATAGTTATGTCAAAACCGGGCAAATTAACCCTGAAGGGAGTTCCATCACCGAAGGTATCGGGAATAGCCGCATTACAGGCAATATGGAAGATGTTCCCATTGATGATGCTATTCAAATTGATGACCCAGAATGTTTAAGGGTGGTTTATCAACTACTGCGAAAAGATGGGTTATTTATGGGCGGATCTGTGGGAATTAATGTAGGGGCGGCCTATGCCTTAGCCAAACAACTCGGGCCCGGTCATACCATTGTCACGGTACTCTGTGATGGGGGTTCTCGCTATCAGTCTAAGTTGTTTAATGAGGCTTGGTTAAAAGAGCGCGGCTTATGGACTGAGGGTGTGTAGGGCGAGATTTTATCCTATAATGGGAGATTGCGAATAAATATCATGGAGGATTTTCATGTCTCGTAAGTGCCAAGTCACGGGCAAGAAAGCCAATAATGGCTACGCTGTCTCCCACTCCCACCGTCGGACGAAAAAGCTACAACAGGTTAATCTCCAGTGGAAAAAAATCTGGTGGCCCGAAGGAAACCGTTGGGTTCGTCTGAAACTGTCTACGAAAGCGATTAAAACCATTCAAAAAAAAGGATTACAAGCGGTTGCCCAAGAGGCGGGCCTCAATCTCAATCACTATTAATTCTGCCTGTGTGTGGTCTGGTCTTAACCCATCCCCTCTGTTCCGAGTTCGGGATGGGTTAAGTTTTGAGGTGATAGCAAGATTACGGCCATTGAGAGTAAGGAAACTTGACTAAATTGGCGTTGTAGTATCTCCCATCGTGGGAAACCTCTTCCCCCACCCAATCCGGCAGAGGAATAACGGTGTTTTCGTGGGGTAATTCGACCTCTGCTAGGATTAGACCTTGGTTTTCCCCGTGAAACTCGTCAATTTCCCAGAGAAAATCTCCGAGTTGTAATTTGTAGCGGGTTTTTTCAATGAAGGGGCGATCGCATAAGTCCAACAAAGCGCGAGCATCGGCGACGGGGATCGGATACTCAAACTCACAGCGAGCAATGCCCTGAGTAGCCCCTTTAATGGTCAAATAGCCCTGTTCTCCCACAATTCTAACCCGTACCGTGCGCTGGGGTTCACGGGTGATATAACCTTGACAATAAACCGCTCCTTGGCTTCCGATTCGCCAACTCTCCCCCTTGACTAAATATTTCCGTTCTATTTCTTGACCCATGATTAGGATTTCCTTTATCGGGTTAATGGGTTCCAGCGCGATCGCCGTTTTAATCTCCAATACCATTCTCCGTCCCTTGGGCTACCGGATCAACCAACAACCCTTACAGGGAACCGAATTAGAATTATGTTATCAATGCTCGCTCATTTGTCACAGTAAGGATGAAGCCCATGTCCGAGCGTTAATTCTGCAAGCGTTGGCACCAAGTGGTTTAAAATTGCGATCGCTCCGCAGTGAAGATTTAGAAGAAAGCAACAACCGGGTGGAAGTGGAAGCCGAAATGATTACCCAATCCCGGGATGACGGGCGGATGGAACAAATTGTCAGTCGTTTAAGCATGGAACCCGGCGTAACGGCGGTCAGTTGGCGGATTATCGAGCAAGAATTTGGCTAAAACACCCCCCGGAAACTTCCCCAAGCGACAATCCCCGCCAATACCCATAAATAATAGGAAAAATAGCGAAATCGGGCTTTATAGAGCAGTTTCAGCACCAATTGTAGGGCAACAACTCCCACACCAGCAGAGACAAAAAATCCCACCGTCAAGGGCAACCAGCCAATCTCCCCCCAAGAGTCTGCTTTTAACACATCTAGGGCTTGGAGTGCGGTGGCCCCCAAAATGGTGGGAAAGGCGATAAAAAAGCTATATTCCGCTGCCCACTGTCGCTTTAGCCCCGTGAACAGAGCAAAGGAAATAGTCATCCCACTACGACTTAAGCCCGGAATGAGGGCTAATCCTTGACCAATGCCAATGATACCCGCCACAGTAGGAGTCAGTTGGCGCAGTCCTCGGGGCTGACGTAATTTCCGATCGGTATACCACAACAAAATCCCAGTAATCGTGAGGGTAATCGCCACGGCAAGAGGACGGGCGAAGATTTCTTTAAACACGGAGCGCAGGGGAAACCCGATTAAACCTGTTACGAAGACCGAAAACATCCCCAAAATCGCCAGACGGGGGTAGAGTAAATCCTGCTCTCGTTGGGGAGTTGGGACGAGGAGAGAATGAGGTTTTACGCTCAACGCTTGGGGGAGTAAGGCCGTTTGAGCGGGCTTTTGCCAGTAACTCCACAGCGTTTGACTGTCTTGGAAAATACGCTGGATTAAACGGCTAAGACTCTTACGAAAAACCACGGCAATGGAAATGAGGGTGCCAACATGAACGACTAAATCAAAGAAAATCATTTCGGCACTTTCCGGGGAAGGCAAACTAGAACCCCGTTGAATCAGCCAATGTTGGGTTAAAACGAGATGACTGGTAGAACTGACGGGGAAAAACATAAAAATCCCCTGAATAATGCCGAGTAAAATTGATTCAAATAAGCTCATCGTTAACGATATATAAAAAATCAAAAACTTCATCCGTACTGGATTATACCTAGACCCGTCATCATCTAGGGAGCAATCCCGAAAAACAGGATCCGGTCTGCTCCTTTGGGGCATCCTTGACGGTTCTGGTGATCCCCGGAATTTTGGTCTAAAATACATAGACTGAAGAATTGGTCAACAAAGCCTATCGATACGATCTACGGAAACCTTCAAGGTTTAAAACCCAGTCAACTCAAGCAACTTCAGCGCCTTTATCAACAGCGTTTGCCGAGGGATAGCTTTACGACAGGAGAATTTGCCCAACGTTTAGCCGCCATTAGTACAGATATCAAACAAGGAATCTGTGCCTATATCAATCGACGGGGGCAGGTGATTCGGGTGGGGGTAGGATCTCCTCGCCAGACGCAAATTCCACCCCTAGAGTTGCCCCGCTATGGTGCTGAACGGTTGTCGGGCATCCGTTGTATTGCCACGAGTTTAAAGGACGCGCCACCGAAAACGTCGAGTTTGACGGCGATGGTGATGCAGCGTTTAGATGCTTTAGTCCTGTTAACCCTGACCGGGGAAGGGTTCGAGCGCCGGGGGGGTGGGGCGACGGGCTATGTGAAGGCGGCCTATTTTGCCCATTTAATCCCGGAGTTAGAGGGTCAGGAGGGAGAAAGTGCCTATTGGACGGTATCCGAGGCGATCGCACTCGAAGAACTCGCCCAAGAGGACTTTTTCGCCCTAGTCGAAGGACTAGAGGCAGAATTTCGCCGGGAATATGTGGCCCAACAGGTGGACGCAGATCATGAGCGGGTGTTGTTGGTGGGACTGATGACCCAACAGATGACCGCCCAAGGGTTTGAAGATGGTCTAGCGGAATTGGAACGCTTGGTGGAGAGTGCCGGGGGCGAGGTGTTACAGGTTTCTCGGCAAAAGCGATCGCGCCCAGACTCTCAAACCCTCGTCGGCTCCGGGAAGGTGGAGGAAATCGCCCTCACGGTGCAAACTTTGGGCGCTAATCTGGTGGTCTTTGACCGGGATCTTTCCCCCGCTCAAGTGCGCAATTTAGAGCGACAATTTGGGGTGAGAGTAGTAGACCGGACGGAGGTCATTCTAGATATTTTCGCCCAGCGCGCTCAATCCCGGGCGGGGAAACTCCAAGTGGAATTAGCCCAGTTGGAGTATATGTTACCCCGTCTCACCGGGCGAGGTCAGGCCATGTCCCGTTTAGGGGGGGGGATTGGTACCCGGGGGCCGGGGGAAACCAAACTGGAGACGGAACGGCGTACTATTCAAAAACGTATCGCCCGACTGCAACGGGAGGTCAACGAACTTCAAGCCCATCGTTCCCGTTTACGGCAACAACGACAACAGCAGGAAGTCCCGACGGTGGCTATTGTGGGCTATACCAACGCGGGTAAATCTACCCTGATTAATGCCCTGACTAATGCGGAGGTCTACACGGCGGATCAGTTGTTCGCGACCCTAGACCCCACCACTCGCCGCCTATCTGTGATGGATTCGGAGACAGGGGAAACCTTGACTCTGTTGTTAACGGATACGGTGGGTTTTATCCATGAGTTACCCCCGGCCTTGATGGATGCTTTTCGGGCGACTTTGGAGGAGGTGACGGAAGCGGATGCCCTGCTGCACGTTGTCGATTTATCCCATCCGGCTTGGTTGAGTCATATTGAATCGGTGCAAAAGATTTTAGCGGAAATGCCAACCTGTCCGGGGCCAAGTTTAATCGCCTTTAATAAGTTAGATCAGGCCGATAGTGAGGCTTTGGCTGAGGCGAAAAAGCAATTCCCAGGAGCGGTTTTCATTGCCGCGAGTCAACGGATTGGGCTGGAAACCTTACGACAAAAGTTAGGGCAGTTGGTCAATTATTGGATGCAGGATTCAGCCCAAGAATCCCCACGCCTTTAGGCCTGGGAGTGTCTCATTCGGGGAGCAGGGGGGCAGGGGAGAGGCAATCTCCCGACTCCCGACTCCCGACTCCCGATTCCCGATTCCCGACTCCCGACTCCCGACTCCCGACTCCCGACTCCCGACTCTCATCAACTCCCCACTTGTTCGACCCAGAGCGTCGTTCCGGAACGCCCCACCACATAGACCACCTCTCCCTCTTCCAAAATTGTCCCGCCCCCAGAAGCGGCGCGCCACCAAGTCCCCCGATAACGCACCTGTCCCACTTGTTGGGGGGTGATGCGTTGGGTCACAACGGCTTGCCACTCCCTCAAAGCTATGCGATCGCCAGATGCTAAGGAATGCTGATGAAACTGGGCGGGAAAATGCTGCCAAAATTCCGTCATGGGTCGAACCTCCTGCAAGATCCTAACTATTGGGATCTCCCGTTAAAACCCCGGATTTGATGCAGCCATCAGAGGGGGCAAACAATGGGGCTATACTAAGAAAACTAAGAACATTTGGGTTAATTCACCGCCAAAATTATGCAGCTTCCAACTGATTTCGCCGTCTATATTCAAGGATGTGCGATCGCAACAGGTTTATTCTTCTTACTCACCTTACTCGCCTTCGCCCTCAAATGGGGCTTCCGCTTTCGCCTTGTGGGGATTACCTCCTTTATGGTCGTCCTGACCATCGGCGTATTTGGCCTCAGTTTAGGCCTCTTCCAGCGCGTCGCCATCCCCGGCGCAGTACGTTATACCCTCGTCTTTGATAACGCCGCCAACAACGTCGTCGTCACCATTCCCGCCACCGTCACTGAAGACGAACTCACCGCCACCCTACAACAGGCCGCCATTGATATTTCCCCCTTCGGTCGTTTAGGAGGAGACAACAGTCAAGTCAGCATTCGCGCCCGCGCCCTCATCCACCCGGAACCGGGAATTTCCGTTCCCCTCTACCTCGGCCAAGCCACCAAACGAGTCGCCGACCGAGAACAAGAAGCGGTTCAAGTTTACATCTTTAGCGAAAACCTGCAAAAAATTGCCGATTTGAACACGTGACATCCTCCCGACACCGACCCTAGGGGTACGGTGCGGGCTTCCCCATATTACTATGAGGCTTTCCTGTTTCTACGGGAGGCTCTAGATGTCTTTTTCGGGACATCCCCGTTCGCGTTCACTTCGTGACGCTTCGCGAACGCGAAGCGTTGCGTAGCAAAGCGTTGCGTAGCAATAACCTCTTCCTCTACAGGCAGCTTTACCCCCAGTCCAAGGGCTGCAAGTCCACGTTGCTCAACAACCATCGCCGCAGCAACGTCCCTATCCGTTACAAACCCACAATGAGAACATTTATGCACTCGTTGAGACAAGTCTTTCTTACCAGTCACTACACCACAACTCGGACAAATTTGGCTAGTGAAATTAGCATCAACTTTCTCGAAATAAACATCTCGTTTCCAGGCCACGTGCTTTAATACCTCTAGAAACCCCCCAAAACCAGCATCAAGAGTATGCTTACACAACATCCCTCTAGACATGGCCTGGACGTTTAAATCTTCGGCAAAAATGATATCGGCTTGGTCACAAAGATGATGAGCGACTTGATAATGAAAGTTTTTGCGAGTGTTGTAAATATGTTCATGAAGTTTAGCTACTTTTTCCCGGGCTTTATGCCAGTTTTTTGACCCTTTCTGTTTCTTTGATAATCTTCTTTGTAGCCATTTAAGCTGACTTTGAAGCTCCACGAAAAACTTAGGTCTAGCTATTAATTCCCCCTGAGATGTTGCCATAAACTTCTCAAGTCCCAAATCAATCCCTAGAGATGTCCCTTCAGGTTTTGGAGAAGGAATATTAACGTCTGATTGAATACAAAGGACAGCATACCAACCCGAAGCTTTTTTAACGATCTGAACTTGTTTAACTACAAATCCATCCGGTATAGGTCTGTGTAGATTAATGACCACAGAGCCTAGCTTAGGGAGTCTCAATTGATATCCAGTTACAGGGTTTTCCCTGAATTGAGGAAAGTTAATCGACCGAAACTGACCATATTTCTTAAACCTAGGAAAACCAAAACTTCTTTTCCAGAAAAAGTTAAACGCTTTGTCTAAACGCCCCATAACCTCTTGCAAGACCTGAGACTGAACCCGTTTTAGTTCTGGGTATTGCTGTTTGGCTTGAGTTAAAGCTTTTTTCTGTTTATAATAGTCGGGAAAAGGTTGATCCGCAGGTATAATGTACTCAGAATGGAGGCTACAAGCGTTAACCTGACACTTGCGAGAATTTATCCACTCTTTTCGTTCTGCCAAGGCATAATTATATACCCCTCGACAGATTTCTAGCCAGTCAAGTAATTCTTTTTCTTGACTGGCATCTGGATAAATTCTGTAGCAATAGTTGAGGTTTAACACGAATAGTAGCTTATTGACCTGAACCTATTATACAATATCTAGGGATAAATCGTCACTCCCTAGTAAATGATTGTTGGTTAATTTTCGGGGCATCGAACCCCTCAATTAACCGTCTTTCATCCCGACACTGACATTGGCTACGCAACGCTTCGCGTTCACTTCGTGACGCTTCGTGTTCGCGAAGCGTCACGAAGTGAACGCGAACGTACAGTGCGGGGCTTCCCGACGATGAGCTAAAAATTCTCACAAGAAAAGAGCAGCACTTCTAGATTCAAACCAGTTAGACTGCTCTTTTCTGACTTCACTCGCAGCAGGATCAGGAGTCACCAATGCAATAACCAAATTTAACCCTATTTGCCCTACAGCTTTTTACATCTGTCTGCGAATTCCATTACCTAAAGTCTACTCACTTCCCCGAGGTCGCGAAAGTCTGGCCTAGCCTGTTTTACAGAAACTTTAAATAAGTCTGAGGTTTTGTCAAGCAATCGTAAAAAACCCTTGCCCCTTGACAACCCACCCCAAATCGCCAACAATAAACAAAAAAAAGCCCCCCCTTCCAAAGGTTCAAATGAGGAGGATTGGCTCTGTCAATGGTGATGTAACTTCTCAACAGCCATTCTTTCTGATCTCTTAACCTTTAGCCATCCCCCTCGGGACAGATTGATCCCGTCAGAAAACAGACCTATGAGTAGTATTGAACAACCCCTTGGTTCCGTGATTCAGGGGTCATTAAGTCAAGGGTTGGAAGTCCGTCTTCATGCAGATATTTCTGTAGAAGATATGCGGGTGGGTAAATTCCTAGTCATTCAGGGGGTGCGATCGCGCTTCTTTTGTCTCCTCACTGACGTTTCCCTTGACACCGCCAACCCCCGAATCTTAGTCAATCCCCCCAGTCTCGAAGACGACTTTTTACGCGAAGTCCTCGCCGGAGGTGGCACCTACGGCACCATCAACCTCTCCCCCATGTTGATGTTCACCCCCGACGAACGCCCTAACAACTTCCCCACCGGACTCGCCCTCCCCCAAACCCAAAACGGCAAAAGCCCCCTCGCCTCCTTCACTCCCAACAGCAACAGCGACGTTCTTCTGCTCCCCGTCAAAACCATCCCCAGTCACTTCAGCCCAGTCTATGAAGCCAACGAAAACGACTTTCGGATTGTCTTTGGTTGGGAAGATGACCCCCAGCGCAAAAACTTCACCGTAGGCAAACCCCTAGATATGGATGTTCCCGTCTGCCTCAATCTGGATCGCGTGGTAGAACGGAGTAACGGCATCTTCGGCAAATCCGGCACCGGGAAATCCTTCCTTACCCGCCTCCTGATCTCCGGCATTATCCGCAAAAAAGCCGCCGTTAACCTGATGTTTGATATGCACTCCGAATATGGCTGGGAAGCCATGCAGGAAGGCAAACAAATTAGCACCGTTAAAGGACTGCGCCAACTCTTCCCCGGTCAAGTGGAGATTTACACCCTAGACCCCCAATCCACCCGCAGACGAGGCGTTCGGGATGCTCAGGAACTCTATTTGAGCTATGATCAAATCGAAATCGAAGACTTGCGCTTAGTCAGTCGTGAACTAGGGTTATCCGATGCCAGCCTTGACAATGCCAACATCCTCGCCGCCGACTTCGGCAAATCCTGGATTGTGAACCTTCTCGACATGACCAACGAAGACATCCGGGAATTCTGCGAAACCAAACAAGGTCATACCGGGTCAATCATGGCACTGCAACGGAAACTGATGCGCCTTGATAGCCTCAAATACATTCAAACCACCTGTCCCTACAACTACATTGATCAAGTTCTCCAGTCCCTCAACGCAGGCAAGCACGTTGTCATCGAATTTGGCTCCCAGTCTAACCTGCTTTCCTATATGTTGGCCACCAACATGATCACCCGTCGGATTCACCAAAGTTACGTCACCAAATCTGAGCAGTTTTTACGCTCAAAAAACCCCCAAGATCGACCCCAGCAATTAGTGATCACCATCGAAGAAGCCCACCGCTTCCTAGACTCCAGCATTGTTCATCAAACCATCTTCGGCACCATAGCGCGGGAAATGCGCAAATATTTTGTCACCCTTTTAGTAGTAGACCAACGACCCTCCGGCATTGATAATGAGGTGATGTCTCAAATCGGTACCCGTATCACTTGTTTATTGAACGATGACAAGGATATTGATGCCATTTTTACCGGAGTGTCTGGGGGTCAAAGTTTAAGATCGGTTTTGGCGAAATTAGACTCTAAACAACAGGCGTTAATTTTGGGTCATGCTGTCCCCATGCCTGTTGTGGTGCAAACTCGCCCCTACGATGCACAGTTTTATCAGGAAATTGGTTCAACGGATTGGCAAGAATTACCGGATCATGAAGTTTTCGCCGCCGCCGACGCAGCCAAGGCTGATTTAGGCTTTTAGCTTACGGCTTGCTATACCCCCATTTTCCCGATTCTCGGCAAGAATCCCCCGTTAAATCAGATATCTAACGGGGCAGTCTATCAATCCACTAGACTTGGTTCAGTGGCGATTTTTGGTTCAGTGAACAGCGCGAGGTATAATCCCCCCGCCGCCACCGCCCCTAGAATGGGAGCTAACCAAAATAACCAGACTTGTGCGATCGCCTGAGTTCCTCCCCCAAACAACGCCACAATCAAAGCCGGCCCCAAACTGCGGGCCGGATTGACGGAAACATTCGTCACCGGAATCCCAATTAAGTGGATTAACGTCAACGCCAAACCAATTGGCACCGGAGCAAAACCCGCAGGCGCACGACGATCCGTAGATCCCACAATCACAATTAAAAACATGAACGTGAGAACAAACTCAGCCACAAACCCCGCAATCAAACCATAACCCCCCGGCGACAAATCCCCAAACCCATTGACCGCCAAACTATTGGGAGCTAAACTAAAACCGGGCTGGCCTGCGGCAATGATATACAACACCACCGCCCCCAAAATGCCGCCCCCGACTTGAGCGCCAATATAAGGCAACAACTCCGCCCCATTAAAGCGTTTCGCCGCCCACAACCCAAAAGACACCGCCGGATTGAGATGACAGCCCGAAATATGACCAATGGCATAGGCCATCGTCATCACCGTTAAACCAAAGGCGAGAGACACCCCCACCAAACCAATCCCCAAGGGGAACAGGGTATCCCCCCCAATCTTGGCCGCCTCCGCCGTAAACGCCGCCGCCAACACAGCACTCCCGCAGCCACCAAAGACCAACCAAAATGTACCAATGCACTCAGCCGCACATTTCTTAACCAGAGACATTGTGACTCCTTTTATGAAAACCAGTAAAAACTCGAAAACGTTTTTTTTGTAAAGCGAGAAAGTCCACCGTAATTTTAGGTACAAAGCGCATCTTCAAATCTTTAAAAAATCCTAAAAAATACTTGCAAAAATTACTATTTTGTGCATAGAGCATTTTGAGGTAAAGTAGTGAAGGTGTTGGCAGGGACGGAAAAATTGATGCCTAGGGTCAATTAAAAAATCAAAACAGGGATGTTTATTCAGGGATTGTCTTGTCGGGATTGAATTAAAGCTGGGTGAAGCGTCAGTTAAACAAAGATGTTATTTAAAGAATTAGTTCTACAAAATTTTGGGCCTTATGTGGGTCGTCAGGTGATTGATTTATCTCCCATCCACGATGAAGAATTAAAGCCGATTATTCTTTTAGGGGGTATGAATGGGGGAGGAAAAACTACCCTCATGGATGCCATTCGTCTGGCTTTTTATGGACAACGCGCCCAATGTTCCACCCGAGGGAATTTAAACTATAGTGATTTTTTAGAACAATGTGTAAGTCGGCCAGCGAAGGACTTAGAAGAAACCATTATTGAACTGGCTTTTGAGCATATTCACGACAATGATAATGTCACCTTTCGCATTCGTCGCCGTTGGACTCGTTCCCCAAAAAATGGCAAAGATGAGCTAGAAATTATCACGGATAAATGGGTAGGGGATCAATCTTTGGGCGAAACCATGACGAAAACATGGGATGAACGAGTGGAGCAGATTTTACCCTTGGGCATTTCTAATTTATTCTTATTTGATGGGGAACAGGTTAAAGAACTGGCAGAACAGGAAAGTCCTCCCTCCCAAGTGGTAGAGGCTATTGAATCGTTATTGGGGTTAGAATTAGCGGAACGATTAGCGACGGATTTAGAAACCTTAATTAACCGCAAACGTAAAAATAGTGCGAGTCAAAAAGAGTTAGAAACCATTGAGGCTTTAGAACGAAAAATTGATCAATTGCGGGAGGAACAAGAGGAATTAGAACAAGTGCTTAAGGGATTGGAACGGGAGAAAATGAAGGCCGAATATCTCGAACAACAGGCCTCAGATCGGTTTATGACAGAAGGGGGAAAAATTGCAGCCCAACAAACAGAATTAGCGGTGGCAGAAAAACACATCAACCAACAAATTGAGGCAAAACGGCAGAATTTAGCCCAAGTAGCGGGGGGGGTTTTACCTCTGGCGTTAATTACCCCTTTGTTAGAAGCGGCTCATCAACAGGGGAGAAAGGAGTTAAGTGTTAAGGATGCGTTAATTGCGCAGGATGTGTTATTAAAACGGGATGAGAAATTAGTGGCGTATTTACAGGAAATTGCCTTACCTGCGGCGAAGTTTAAAAAGATCCAAGCTTTTTTACAAGAAGAACAGGAGGCGATTAAGCAGGATCTAGATCCGGAGTTTAAATCGTGGTTAGAAGCGGATGCTAAAACCTTGGAGGCTCTTCATGGGGTTTTAAATCATCAACTGGTGAGTCAGAAGGAACAGGCAAAGCAAGAATTAAAGGAGTTAGAAGATCGGCTGGAAGAGTTAACCTCTTTAGAACAGAAAAAACAGACGGCGGCTTCTCCAGAAGCTTATAAACTGTTGCAACTTGAATTACAAGAGGCGCAAAAAAATGTGTCTCAACTGGTCACTGAAATTGAGCATAAAAAGAAGCAAATTGAGGGGTTAGGTCAAACGATTAAGACTCTGAAAAAAGAGTTAGAGGATTATAGCCGATTAACGTTAGATCGGAAAGTGAATCAAGATTTCATTGATTCGGCGACTAAAGTTCAAACTACGTTAACCCTATTTCGGGAACGGTTGACCCTGAAAAAACTCAATAAGTTAGAGATGGAGGTGACGGAATGTTTTCGTTATTTACTCCATAAATCGGATTTAGTCCATCGGGTGGCGATTGAGGTAGACTCGTTTCGGATTTCTTTGTATGATCCTCGGGGTCAAGCTGTGCCGAAACATCGTCTTTCTGCGGGGGAGAAACAGTTACTGGCGATCGCATTTTTATGGAGTTTAGCGCGAGTCTCCGGTCAAAACCTACCCATTGCCATTGATACCCCCCTAGGTCGTCTGGACTCTTCCCACCGCAATAACCTAGTGGAACGCTACTTTCCGGCCGCGTCTAGTCAAGTGATTTTACT
This sequence comes from Spirulina subsalsa PCC 9445, assembly GCF_000314005.1. NCBI lineage: Bacteria > Bacillati > Cyanobacteriota > Cyanophyceae > Spirulinales > Spirulinaceae > Spirulina > Spirulina subsalsa. The sequence continues at coordinate 1,207,377 of NZ_JH980292.1, read as the reverse complement.
CTCTACGGATACGGAAATTGGGGCGGCCGAAGTCGAACAATTGCGGGATCAAAATGCGATCGCTCGGGAATACCTCCTAGAATACAATCCTAAAGAACAACGCACCACGATCAAATCTGGTTATTTCTTCTAGGTTGCCGATTCCCAACCAGCGCGATAAGCTGAAGGGGAGTAGTTACAAAATCCTATTTCATGTTAAAACACAGATTTTGCACCGGAAGCGCGCTAGTTGCTGTCATGCTGGGTCTTCAGATTTCTATTTTTGCCCCGATGGCAGTCGCAGCGTCGGAGCAAACAACTGTCAATCATTATATAGCTCAAGCGAGTGGCGCGGCAATTAGTGAGCGAGAACTTGCACAATTTGTTAGTGCTTGGCAAAAGTTAGGGGAAATTGAACTCGCTTTTCGTGAGTCAGCCGTGGAAATTGTGGAAGAACAAGGATTCACCCCAGAACGTTTTAATGCCATTTTAGAAGCATTCCGCAATCAAGCAGAACCCACTCCTGCGCTAACGAATCAAGAAAAAGAAAAGTTAGATACTATCGTGGCTCAAATTGAACCTTTGCGTCAGCGTACACAAGTCCAAATGGAAAACGCGCTGCAAAGTGAAGGTTTAGCTCCGGATCGTTTTTCTGAGATTTATAACACGATTCAGCAAGATGAAACCTTGCAACAACGAGTTCAACAAATGATGGAATCTCAAATAGGTCAATAGTTAGGGCTTGCTGAATAACACCCAGGGGAGCAGGGGAATAGTGGCTAGTGAATAGCCAAAACTCTTTTATTTTAGGGAACGGGGAACAGGGAGGAGGTAATAGGTAATAAGTAATCAGTCTTAATTCCTTGTCTCCCTCTCTCCCCCTCCCCCCGACTCCCTAGGGTGCAGGCATTGCGCCCCTACACCGACTCCCAACTCCCTATTCCCTAATCCCTATTCCCTATTACCCCCTCTTGCCTCTTCACGGTTCGCCATTCAAAAACTCCTGTAACCACATTTTGAGATGATAAGTAGCGCGACAATCATCTTCGTTGTAGCGCACAATGGCATCTAGATAATGGCGATCGCCTTTTTGCAACCATTGATCATACCAGCACACCGTTTGATCCCCACTCATATCCGGATCTCGCCATTCAAACCCCAACCACTTAGCCAAAGATTTCAGAGAATAACTTTCCACCGGAGCCACCACCGACGCTGTAACCCAGTGGTGAATATCAACAAAGCGCTGGAGAAACTTACGCCAAGGTTGGGAGGGGATACCATAGGAGCGACTCAAGCGTTTTACGGTGTCTACCTCATAATCAGCAAAGTGAAAAATCGGGGCCTGGGGGTACCGTTCAAATAAGGCTAAACATTGATGCCAGATAAACGGTTCATCTTCCGGTTGTTCGGCCAAAAAAGTATAAAATTTCTGGGTTTGGGTGGTGTGGTTAACATAGAGAACCCCCAGTAAATAATCCACATTGCGCTCCGGTTCAGCTTCTATATCAAAATAGAGTTCAATGGTATTCTGGGGCAATTGTTGTTTAAAGTGGTAGGGTGCTTGAGGTCGTAAAATGGGCTTATTGTCCCACAAGGCCAGCGCTTGCAGTTGTAACTGTTCCCCGACGGTGAAATCAAGGTTTTCGGTCACTTCTGGCAGGGTAAAATGAGCGAGTTGTTCCAAACTATTAACCCCCAGTTGCTGTAATTCTTCGTAGCGACTGGGGGTGACACCTGGGACAAGAGAGAGATGTTGTTGAGTTTGTGCGATCGCATGACAGGAGGAATGCCAGTGACACAAACCGCAGCGCTGCCTAGAAATAAACACCTCCGGCTCCCGTTTTTCCGCCAACATCTGCCAACATCCAGCCAAAGTTTCCGCTAAACGGGGAAACCACACCGTTAAATCCACCCCGTAGTAATCCAAATCTCTTAAGATTAACTGAGTTTCTAAAGGTCTTTCCCCCTGCAAACGTCCCAACAAATAGGCATGAAACGCCGAGACAATCTTATATTCCGGTTTCGCACGCTTCCCTAAGCGAATATTCACAGGCACATAACACCAATCCCCCCAACGAGACTGTCCCGGTTGTTTCACCAACAGCGTCGGACGACCCACGAAAACAACCGACTCCCCTCGCCTCTCGGCATCCCCATCCGTCTCCCCTTCAGGACTCAACTCCGCCAACACCCGAGAAATCGGCTCATGGAGCAACAAAACCCCCCGCTCAATTAAATTTACACCCTCAGCCATCCATTCAGCCGTCTGCTTCGCTCCTAGCTGCCAATCCGAGGCCGGAAAATGAGGGGTGCAGTGTTCCCGTCCCGCCAAAAACTCCATTACCTGCAAGCGGTTTTCTTGCCGTAGTTTCAGGACAAAATCCCGTTCCGGTTCACGTTGGGATATGTCACCATAGACGTTTAAGTAGGATCGACGTTCACAGCGCCGATAATCTAACAACAGTTCGTCATTCAACAACATTACAGTCGATCTGAGGGTTAATATTTTAATCATATAGCAGTCCTCAGTCGGTTGTGGTAAAAGCCGGAAAACTTCACCCCGACAAGGGAACTTTATAACAACTCCGTTCAAACTCACTAAGGTTTTCTAAACTACTCCTAAACATTGAATCACTCACCCTTAATCAATTAACTCCCACGATGCAGCAACAATGGCAAATTGCCCCCACCTTTGAAATTCCCCCCGAATTTCTAGAGATTGTGCAGAAATTCTGCCCCCAGTCTAGCGGAAAATTCGCCGCTCAATTACTCTGGCAACGGGGGCTACAAAACCCCGCCGACTTACCCCCCTTTTTAGACCCAGATCGTCATTATACGCCCAGCAGTCCCTTAGAATTTGGACAGGAGATGAAATGGGCGATTCAACGCTTGCAACAAGCCAGAGAACGGGGGGAACGAGTTACAATTTGGGGAGATTTTGATGCAGATGGTGTCACCTCAACCAGTGTTCTCTGGGAAGGACTAGGACAGTTTTTAACCCAACACTTGCAGCTAAATTATTATATCCCCAATCGCTTAACAGAATCTCATGGTTTGAATCTCCCCGGCATCGAAAAATTAGCCCAAGGGGGGACACAATTAATCGTCACCTGCGACACGGGAAGCACCAACCTAACAGAAATTATACAAGCCCAAGACTGGGGCATTGATATTATTGTGACCGATCATCATACTTTACCCCCAGAACGTCCTCCTGTTACAGCCATTATTAATCCTCGTTACTTCCACGAAGAACACCCCCTTTATCATTTATCGGGGGTAGCCGTTGCCTATAAATTAGTTGAAGCTTTATATGCCGCATTTCCAGATATTCCCCGAAAACCTTTAGTCGAACTTTTAGATTTAGTCGCCATTGGTTTAATTGCCGATTTAGTCGCCCTAAAAGGGGATTGTCGCTACTTAGCAAAACAGGGAATTAAACAGTTAAAAACACAACAGGGCAGCCCCACACGCCCCGGGGTAGCAGAATTACTGAAACTTTGTCAAAGAAACGGCGACCGTGTGACTGATATTTCCTTTGGTTTAGGCCCCCGAATTAACGCCGTCAGTCGCATCTATGGCAAGGCTGAATATGTCGTTGAACTGTTAACCAATTCTGATCAAGAACGCTGCCAAAAATTAGCCCAAGATGCAGAACTTGCCAATGCTCGACGGAAAGAACTACAAAATGCTGTAGTTGAAGCCGTTAAAAAACGACTCGCTCAAGTTGACCTATCCACTACCCCTATTATTATCCTAGATGATCCTCAATGGTCTGTAGGTGTCCTAGGATTAGTCGCCGGACAAATTGCCCAAGAATACCACCGCCCTACTATTCTTTTAAGCACAGAAGAACAGGAAGAACAGCCCGCTTTTGCCAAAGGTTCAGCCCGTTCTATTGAAGGAATTGATCTCTATGAACTCCTAGCAAGTCAACAGCATTTAATGCACCGCTTTGGGGGGCATCCCTACGCCGCAGGATTAAGTATTAGGCTAGAAAATTTACCCCTATTTAAAGAAGCCCTTGAACAAGAAATGCGGCACAGGTTTCCGGATCTAAATCTATTAAAACCCAAAATACAAGCAGATTTAGTGGTAACTGTTGCGGAGTTAGGGCAAAGTTTATTTCGAGAATTAAGTGTATTAGAACCCTGTGGCATGGGGAATCCTGTGCCTAAACTTTTGATAAAAAATTGCTGGTTTCGTCGGTTATTTAACAAGAATATTGAAGACCCTATTAATCGGGAAAAAATTAAATATATCAAAACCACTTTCCAGCTTTGTGATTCATCAGAGATGAAAGGATTCCCCGGCATTTGGTGGGGACACTACAGCACAGAACTTTCTGAGCAGAAACGCTATGATGCTTTAGTTGAACTAGACTTTAATTGGAGTGAAAAATCTGGAGAAAAAGGCTATCAAGTACGTCTGGTTGATGTTCGAGAAGTGTCTGTTTATGCAGAGGTAATGGAGGGGGAATGGATTGTTGATTACCGAGGGGACGTTTTTACCCCCAATCCCTCAGAAAGTTGTACGGTATTAACCACTTGTCCATCGAGTTGGGATGATTTATTATTATCCCATCGCGGCGCTCTGTCAGCCTCCCGCAAACTGGCCTTAGCTTATCCTTCTCCTCCTCCCCTCAACTCTGCCCAAATTTGGCAGCAACTCCAAGGCATTGCAAAGTATCTCTTCCGCACCAAAAAACAGGTTCTTGTAGCACAAATTGGCGAAAAATTAGCTATAAATTCACAAATTGTTAGATTAGGTTTAGCGGCTTTGGAAGAGATTGGGTTTTCTGTGGTGCGTGATGGAGAAATGATCACGATTGATGATTATTGGCCGCCTCTTACTCTGGAGAAAATAGCCTTAAATTTGTTCTTAGAAGCCATTGAGGAAGCCTACTTTAAACAGGATTATTTTTATCAAGTTCCTCTAACAACTATTCAACATCAACTAGCTAGTTTATAAGGAGAATGAAAGTAGGAGAAATCGGCTTTAATGTCTGGGATTTCTGCTTTTCTTAAGCTAACATTTTCATGGCTTGCCAAGTTTCAGTTATAGCTAGTCTTCATGGGAGGTGAACTCTAGGCTATTGTCCTATCTGGATTGCAGGCGAGTATTTTTTGCACGACTCAAGTAGGTTGGTCATAAAATGGCAAGAGTTGAATAAATTGCTTGGCTGATGATGATTTTTTTACAGATAGTTTACCTTAATGTCTTCTGACTAGAACGGGACAAGGGGCATGGCGGACAATTCGTTCTGCAACTGACCCTAATAAAAAGCGTTTTAACCCACTAAATCCATGAGAAGAAATGACAATTAGGGTGATTTTTTGAGCTTTGGCATAATCAATAATTTCTGAACTAGGATCTCCTACGGCAATATGAAAATTAACCCCTTCTTCTTCTGCATTAGGTAAGCGACTATGGAGGTGTTTTAAAACATTTTCTTTGCGAGTTTTATCATCAATTTTTCCCCAAGCCATGCCGGGTTCTGCGGGGTTAAGATGGGGGAGAACATGAATAATATGCAGTTTTCTGGGATCTTCTACAAAGTCTAAGGCTTCTGCTTGGGTTTGAAAGGACTCGTCTGAAAAGTCAATGGGAACAAGGACGCGATCGCTGGTAAATAAACTCATAAGTAATGGTTTTTGTTTCTGTCTTGCACATTTATGTGACATCCTCCCGACACTGACATTTGCTACGCAACGCTTTGCTACGCAACGCTTTGCTACGCAACGCTTTGCGTTCACTTCGTGACGATGAGCTAAATAATAACTTAACTCTATATCATAAATTGTGCAAGAAAATGTTTAGAATTAACACTTTCTGGGTCAGAAGGTGGTTATTTTGGGGGCGTTGTTATCAATACATGACGTATCACTTTCCAAATGAGACGTAAACTATGGATTTATTTTGTCTTGGTGCTACTGGTGACTCAGGTTCAGGCCTTAGCTCAAGAGGGTACAGCAACGCCGGGATTTTTAGACGGCCTGAGTGAGGGGTTTACTTGGTTTGTCAATAATGTTATTTTCGGGGTTTTGTTGTTTGATGCGGGGACAGGATTTCCCTTTATTGTGCTGTGGCTGATTACGGGGGCGGTGTTTTTCACCATCCGCATGAAGTTTATTAATATTCGGGCTTTTAAGCACGCGGTGGATGTGGTGCGGGGGAAGTATGATGATCCCGAAGATGAAGGGGAGGTGTCCCATTTTCAGGCGCTGGCAACGGCCTTGTCGGCAACGGTGGGATTGGGGAATATTGCGGGAGTGGCGATCGCGGTTAGCATGGGAGGCCCCGGTGCAGTGGTTTGGATGACGGTGGGGGGACTCTTCGGCATGACGAGTAAATTTGTGGAATGTACCCTCGGGCAGAAGTACCGGGTAGTCAATCCCGATGGCACAATTTCCGGGGGGCCGATGCGTTATCTGTCCCGAGGATTAGCGGAAATGGGTCAAGGAATCTTGGGGAGGGTGTTGGCCATTGTCTTTTCTGTGTTTTGCATCTTTGGGGCTTTTGGGGGGGCAAATATGTTTCAAGCCAACCAATCCTATGGGGCGGTTTCCCGCATTTTACCCATTTTACCCCCTTGGCTCTACGGTTTAATTCTGGCGGGTTTAGTGGGGTTGGTGATTATCGGAGGGGTGGAACGCATTGGCCAGGTCGCTGGGGCGGTGGTGCCGGCTATGTGTGGTTTATATGTGTTAGCGGCGCTGTTTATTCTGTTGGTTAATTTTACAGAAATTCCCGGTGCGATCGCCACTATTTTTACAGAAGCCTTTAATCCCCAAGCGGTACAAGGGGGCATTGTCGGGGTGATTGCCCAAGGATTAAGACGTTCCGCCTTTTCCAACGAGGCTGGAATTGGCTCCGCGGCGATCGCCCATTCAGCCGCCAAAACTGAGGAACCGGTGCGGGAGGGCATTGTCGCCCTGTTAGAACCCTTTATTGATACTGTTTTGGTCTGTAATATGACCGCCCTCGTCATTGTCATTACCGGGGCTTATAATGATCCCGCTTTGGCAGACCTGCGCGAACAGGGAGCCGGTGCTGAATTGACCTCAGCCGCCTTTGGCAGTGCGATTCCTTGGTTTCCGGCCATTTTAGCGATCGCCGTTTTCCTCTTTGCCTTCTCGACGATGATTTCTTGGGGGTACTATGGCGAGCGCTGTTGGGACTATCTCACCGGAGGACGGGCGATGATTGTTTATAAAGTTCTGTTTCTCTTTGCCACCTTCCTCGGCTCCATTGCCGCCCCCGGTCCAGTCATTGATTTTAGTGATGGGATGTTATTAGCAATGGCCTTGCCCAACCTCATCGGTGCTTATTTCCTCTGTGGACAGGTCGGGCAAGATTTAAAAGATTATATGAATCGTTTAGACTCAGGGGAAATGAGAATCTATACCCCCGGGGAATCTTGAGCCACTCCCCATAGCCATCCTATCTAGGGTTTGCTGAATAACTCTACTCTGGGTGGAAAACAGGCAACAGGGAACAGGAAGGGGAATCGGAAAAAGGCAAGCCCTACTTAAACCGTTGTTTTGCGGCATCAAAAGCTTCCCGCATGACTTGTTGAATCTTTTGGGGATCCGGTTTTTTCCCCCCCATTAAATCGCCAAAATAAACACAAGCCCCCTCCCCTAACGCCCAAGTATAGGCGGCCGCCCAAGAGGCAGCAATCACACTGCCTAAACCGGGGATAAACTTGATTAACTCGCGGCCAATGGCTTGGGCTAAAAATCCTCCGGCGATCGCACTCACCACACCCCCCGCTTGAGAAGGAGTCAAAGTCTGGCCGTATAATTGCCCTAAAACCCCTACTAAAGACACCTGCAACGTGGTTAAAACAGGCATCGTTGCAAACGGTAACGGTACCGCCGCCACTGTCGCCGCCATCACCGAAAACGCCAAAATATAACGCCGCCCCACATCCCGGTATAACATCCCCAACTGTTCCCCTGCCCCTTCATCCAACAACTGATAGATGGCCTTAGCTTCTGCTTCGGGCAACAGATCCGCCAAGGTATCCCGCAGGGCTTCCAAACCGTAGAAAACCGGGGTAAAGCCATCTTCTTCTAACGTAAAATCTAATAAAACCGTGCGATCGCATAACCCCGCAAAATCCCCTTGCAGCGCCGTCAAAACCCGCCCCACCTCCGGCAAATCCGGCGGATAGGGCGGATGTTCCATCACCTCCTTGGGATACACCTCATGGAGACAAGTCACCGCCAACACAGAAGGCACCATCGGATACTGTTGCCGCAACTTTTGAGCAATTCGCCGCAACGTATCCGTGGCAAAATCATTAATTTTTACCGTCAAAATCAAGACCCGCGCCCGTTTCGTCTCCTGCGCCAAATCCCCCAGCAACTCCTCAATCAAGCCCTCCGTATCCTGATTAATGTCCCCTAAGCCCACCGTATCCGTAAAAATCAACAACGGAAGCTCCTCCGACGGATAGGCATAACGTTGAGTATTTTGGGTATGGGGGCGGAACCCCTGCCCGACAATTTCCGCCGAAACCCCCGTTAACCCCCGCACAATGGAACTTTTCCCCGCTTGGGGTTTACCAATTAACAGCGCCTCCGTCGTGGGCAACTCCTCCCGCACTGCCGCCAAAATTTCCGCCACCCGTTCCTCACTCACAGTAAACCAGCGTAGGGTTTGTTGAGCCACCTGACCCACCGGAAGGGCTTGCTGCACCTTATGAGTCGTATTGCCCAACAACTCGCCCACCCGCCTCCCAAGGGCATCTAAACGCCCCTGACGAGGTTGGATTTTCCCCTTTTCCCCCTCCGTCATCCTTTCAGGAACATTGTTCACAGGTTCTTCAGTCATTACATCTATCTACCCACTCTTTCCTAATTGTGACCCAAATTTATGGGATACCCCCCTTCTAGGGCGGCTTTACTCTTAGCCTACAACCTAGGCACAATGCTATCATTGCCCTAGGTAAAACATCTCCCTTGTGATCGGAAACCAACTCCTAACAGGGATTGATAACCCCCCCATACCTTTCTCCAACTCAGGGAGCATTCTACAATGAGCGAATTTTCCGACTCCGACGAGGCCGTTTTTGCCCAATGGCGGCAAAAAATCCAGATGGCCAACCGCAACAATATATTTTGTCATTGTCGTGATTGTGGGGAGGAATGGGTTGATTCTAGTCCAAATGTGTCCTGTCCAGCTTGTCAAAGCCAGAAGTTAGAATATATCGCCTGTTGGCAATTTCCTGATGGTTAACTCTTCAGTCAGTGTTCCCTAGATTAAAGCCCTATTCAGCAAACCCTAACTAGGGCAGAGGATTTGACCAAAAAGAGTGAGTGAGCCATCCCTTTTATTTTCCGTACTATCTTGGAGGCACAAGCGAAAGTTTATGAAAAGCTACGGGACACGACGCAGCAGATGGTCAGACCCCTATCGCATTAAACGAAAAAGAACCTCTGTCTTGTCTGCTAAAAATCTCTTGGGTCTGGGTTTAGGACTAGGTATTTTAGCTTTAGGGGTTACTGTTTTTTCTCATCTAAATTCTACAACTTTTCGACCCTTTAAATCGGGGAATATTCTTCCAATTAGAGAAGGGTTAACTTCTGTTTTTGGTCAGTGGAATGATGCGGATAATTGGTTTATTTTTAGCATCCCTAGCGGTTTTCAAGGTCAAGTGATTTTCGGAAATAATTGGACAAAATCTGACAAGGTAATTGCTCTAACCTTTGATGATGGACCTTGGGGAAGTCAAACCGAGGAAATTTTGAATATCTTGGAACAGAATAACATTAAAGCGACCTTTTTCTGGATAGGACAAGCCTTGCAAATGTATCCAGAAACAGCGAAAAAAGTAGTTGCGGCAGGTCATGCGATTGGCAATCATACCATCAATCATCGTTATCATCGAATGACTTCAACTGAGGCCGCCCAGGAAGTAGACGGCACCGCGAAAATGATTTATGACATTACGGGGATGAAAACAATGCTTTTTCGTCCTCCGGGGGGTGTGTTAAATAACGGTGTGGCTGATTATGCAAAAAAACAGGGCTATGGGATTGTGATGTGGTCGCAAATTGCCCCCGATAGTAACCCTCAACCTCCGGCGGAAGTGATAGCAGAAACGGTTCTTAATGATGCTACTCCGGGGGGGATTGTGTTGTTACATGATGGGGGAGGAGATCATCGGACAACGGTGGCGGCTTTGCCTAAAATTATTGAGGGTTTGCGTCAACAAGGTTATGAGTTTGTTACAGTTCCCCAATTGTTGGAATTACAAGGACAAGAATAACTAGAATGGCTATAATAACCGATTAATTTATGCACTAATTTGGCGGCGGTGAACTCAGAAACGACGGATTCTGTAAGGGGAGCTAATTCCATTACATCACAGCCAATCACCTCATGGGTTAAAAATACTTGGCGTAAAAAGGCGGTGAGTTGATACCAGTCGAGGCCGCCGGGTTGGGGGGTACCAACACCGGGCATAAAAGCGGGATCCATGCCGTCGAGGTCTATGGTGATAAAGACGCGAGGGGTTTTAATTTGTGCGATCGCCTTTTCAATCCAATCCCCCGGCGACTGAACAATCTCATGGGCCCAAATCACGGGGATTTCTTTCTCAGCAATTAAGTCTGCTTCCTCTCGGCAAATACTGCGAATGGCTACGGGTAAGGTGGGTAAACCCATTTCTAACACTCGCCGCATGACGCAAGCATGATTATAAATGGACCCGTGATAGCTGTCCCGCATATCCCCGTGAGCATCAATCTGAACGACTGTAAAGGGTTCACTTAAAACCTGTTGATAACCTGCCACTACACCCGCCGTAATGCCATGTTCTCCCCCCAAGGTAATCACAAATTTCCCATCGGCAAATAGATGAGAAATCTTAGCTTTTACCTGTTCCACCATCAACTCTGGGGTTAACTGATGATTGGGTTGTTGGGTGTCGGCGATCGCATCATGGACAAAAACCCCCGTCTCAAAAACGACCTCTTTTCCCAACTCCACATCATAAAACTCCAGTTGATCGGTGGCCTCTAAAATCGCTGCTGGCCCGGTTTCGCAGCCTTTGCGGTAGGTTGTCGTTAACTCATACGGCACAGGTAACAATACCACCTTCGCCTGTTCGTAAGGGGCTTGACTTTCTTCGCCAATGAAGGGAATGGAATACTCAGAAATTTGCATAGTTGTCACAAACCTACCCTGTAACCGAGGTGAATTCTCTCATTTTCTCATTTCTGAGCCTCCTTGAAGTTCACAAGCCAAAACAGACCAAAACTAGGGAATTCGACGGAAAATAAACACTAATTCCACGTCCCACTCCCCATTTTCTCCCCGCACTAACTCAATCTGCTCCAAGAACTCCCGGAAATAAAAACGACGTTCGGCCTCGGATAAATCTAGCCAAAATTGGGGCAAGGAGACAGTCTGGGCAATATTTTGTAGGTTTTCCGGGGGGAGTTGGGCTAATTGGGCTTGCCGTTGGGCGATTTCGTTCCGTAACTGATACCGCCGTAAATTCGCCGTATCTTGATCTAAAATCCCCGTCGCTTCGAGTTGGGGGAGTTGGGCTAATATCTCCTCTTTGCGGGCAATTTCCCCTTGAATGGCCGCTTTTGGGCTGGGGGGGGCTGTGCTTCGGGTGGCGGCGATGGCGGCGGGAAGGTCTTGACAAATGCGCTGAATTGTGCAGTTAAGAACTTCCCCATAGGGCAGGGCTTTACATTTAGGGTGCCAGGAACAATGGAGGGGGCGTAAATAGAGATACTCCGAGGATTTACCCCGACGGGTAACGCGGGTGATGGTGGTGGGGGATTGGCAGTGGGAACAGAAGACTAAACCCGCTAGGGAACGGGGGGCGCTGGCACTGCGGGGGGCTAAGGGGCGGTTGCGACGCAATAAACGGTCAATCTGGGCGGCTTCTTCGGGGGAAATGAGGGGGGTGTGGGTTTGGGGGATAATGTCGCCGTTACGGTAGGCGGTATCTCCCCGATAGATGGGATGGGTTAACCAGCGTCGTCCGGTGGAAACGGCAATTTTTTTGCCGTATTTTTTCTCAAGATAACGCACGGCACCGCGGAGGGACCCAAAGAGCAGAAAGCGCTCAAAAAAGTCTTTGACGACGGGGGCGGTGCTGCGGTCTAAAATATAGCGGTCTTTGCCCCGACGGTAGCCATAGGGGGCTTTCCCAGGTGGGGGCAGGGCTTGAAGACGGTTGCGGGCGTGACCTTGCCGTAGGCGACGACTCCGTTGTTCTCGTTGCAGGTGGGCTAACAGTTGCAGTAGGGCGGCTTTGGGGGGAGGGGAGGCGGTGGTGTAAACGTCTTCTGTGGCAATGATTTCCACCCCGTAGCTTTCTAAAAGGGCGATCGCACGACCCACACTTTCTAAGTCCTCCCCCAATTCCCCTAAGCGCCGCACTAGGAGATAATTGGGCGGACTCTTGGCACTCTCCTGTAATAACTGCTCTAATTCTGGCCGAGACTCCCCCATCCCCACATCCTGATAAACCTGATCCACTTCCAGCCCCCAAATTCCCTCCTCTGGGGGCGTTTCTAACAACAGGTTGCTATAGAGATAGGCCACAATTCTCATCGCCATCTTTCAAACACTTTGACTCACTTCAACCACATTCCCATCTGGGTCACGGACAAACAGCGCAGCCCGTCCCGAGGCGCTTTTCTGGTAAACATACCCTTGAGCCTCTAAACGCTTCACCAAGGCCTCTAAATCATCCACGGAGAAGGCAATATGACTATTGCGCCCCCATTTTTCCTCCTCCTGTAACGAGGCCTGAAACCCCGGACTGACAATCAAATGAATTTGATACCCACCTACCTGATACCAAATCCCCGGAAACTTGAGCGCCCGATCCACTGGCACAAGACCGAGAATTCCCTGATAAAATTTTTGGGCTTGTTCCAAATTAGAAACTAATATCGCCGTGTGTAAACAGTCTAAAATCTTCATCACCCCATTCCTTGGCCATCTTAATCTAAACCGTCTCGCTCCCCCCTCTCCTGATGACTTGGGGAGATATTTCAATAGTAGCAAAAGCAGTGATTTAGGTCACAGGTCACTCTGACAATAATCACAATATATTCAGCCCCATATCACAAGTTATTTCTTAAGCTTAAGAAATAATATACATAAGATAAAAAGTTTTTAAGCCGTGCTAGCTGATCAAGACTTAAGATCAGGCTTTAATTTCCGGTTTGAGTTAAAGCACTACAGGCTCTAAACCTTGCTGTTTAGGGGTTTCAGGTTTAAAAAGGCAAAACTTTATTATAACATCGGAGGGGAACTGTAATGACAAAAGTAAACAGTGACTTTCCCCTGCTCCTACCCGGTGCTTTTTCAGACTTGTACGCTCAAGTTAGCGAATCTGGAAAACTTACTTTAGCTGACCGTTATGGTTTAATGGCAGCACTTTTAGGGAACTCGTTAGGTCAGGATGAACGATTATATATTGATCGTTTACTGCGGGGTATTCGTTTAGGTCACATCCAAATTGTTGATGAAATCTCAACTATTTCTTGCGCGAGTTCGTAGTTCAAGGAGAGAGGGAAATCAGACTCACCATAATATCCTGAAGTTCAAAACCAAGGTAACATTAGATATTCAAAGTCCGCTTTGGCGGACTTTATTTTGTTGTGAGAGATTATTCAGGATTAAACAAAGATTGGAGGATTTGCGGCAGTTCCGTAATCTGTCGCCAGAGTTCTTGGGGGTTAATGCCGAAGAAAAATTGTAACAATAACACAACTAGGGCAATCACTAGGGCGGTTTTCACACTAGCTTTTAAGACCTTGACTAACCAAGTGAAAATTAGCCAGGTGATGAGTAAGGCAGCAATCAGGACAATTAAATCAGTGGGCATGGGAGGGCAGCTTAAAGGGCAATTGATAATTGATAATTAGGGCTTGCTGAATAACTCTACTCTGGGTGGAAAACAGGGAACGGGGAACAGGAAGGGGAATCGGAAAAAGGCAAGCCTTTTTGATGATTTATCCCTAAAACTTTACAGTTTCTCGCTCTTAAAACGGCTAAAAGTCCTAGTAACACTGCTTAGAGGGATATTCAGCAGACCCTAATTAGGGCTTGGGAGTGTCAACCGACAGAGACTAAAGGATTTTCTAAAGTTTTCATGATTTCTAAGGCTTCTTGCCTTGCCCAACGATCGGCTTCTAGAATGTCTTCTAGAGTGGGTTGGAGGGTGTTGTGAGCGGAAAAGCGATCGCACACTTGTTCAATTAAGCGAGGAATCTCCAAAAAGCGGATTTTTTCCTCTAAAAATAAGGCCACAACTTGTTCATTCGCCGCATTGAGAACCGCAGGCATAGCCCCCCCAATCCGTCCCGCTTCGTAGGCTAAACCCATACAGGGGTACTTATGATGATCCGGTTCCCGGAAGGTGAGGCTGCCAATTTTCACTAAATCTAAGGTTTCCCAATGGGTGTGAATCCGTTCAGGGTAGGAGAGGGCATATAACAGAGGTAAACGCATATCCGCCCAACCCAATTGGGCTAACACCGAGGTATCTTGGACTTCAATGAGGGAGTGAATAATACTTTGAGGGTGAATGACAATTTGAATGTCGTCGTAATTGACCCCAAAAAGATAATGAGCCTCAATCACCTCTAAGCCCTTATTCATTAAGGTCGCTGAATCAATGGTAATTTTCCGCCCCATCGACCAGTTCGGATGTTTCAGGGCATCGGCCACCGTGACCTGGGCTAACTGTTCCACAGGCAGATCCCGGAAAGCCCCCCCAGAAGCCGTTAAAATGATTTTGCGCAGACCCCCTTCAGGAACTCCTTGTAAACATTGGAAAATGGCAGAATGTTCCGAATCTGCCGGGAGGAGTTTGATTTGATGTTTTTCCACAAGGGGTAACACCACTGGCCCTCCCGCAATCAGGGTTTCTTTGTTGGCCAGGGCGATATCTTTTCCGGCTTCAATGGCCGCTAGGGTGGGTAAGAGTCCCGCACAGCCTACAATCCCGGTGACGACACTTTCCGCGTCCCCATAGCGAGCCACTTCCACCACGCCCTCCTGTCCTGATAAAACAATAGGGGTATAATCGAGAGTGGCGATCGCCTCTTGTAACTCCTCTAACTTCGACTCCTCTTGAATCGCCACAATTTCCGGGCGATATTGACGCACTTGTTCGGCTAATAATTCCACATTGCGACCCGCCGCCAATCCTACCACGCGGAATTGTTCGGGGTATTGCTGGACAATATCCAGCGTTTGGGTTCCAATAGATCCCGTTGAACCAAGAATTGTTATAGCTTTCACTGATTTTTATAACCTTTAGTCAAGAGAATTTAATAATTACTTTAGATTATTCAGGTCGATTCTGTCAGGTTTTCGGGCAACCGAAGGGGGTAGAATGCACAAGAATTAAACCCGAACTTTTAGCCTTCATGTCCTCCCCCCTGATTTATACCTATCCCCCCTTAGAAGCGGGAATTTTAGTCCGACGCTACAAACGTTTTTTTGCCGAGATTGAACTCACCTCTGGGGAAGTGATTACCGCCCACTGTCCCAACACCGGGCCGATGACAGATGTTTGTACCGTCGGGAGTCCTGTGCAAGTATCCCGCAGTAATAACCCTAAACGGAAGCTGGCCTATACCTGGGAAATGATTCAAGTGCCGCATCCGGAGCCGACGTGGGTGGGGGTGAATACAGGCTTACCGAATCGGGTCATGCGATCGCTCCTTGAACAAAAACAACTCCCCGAACTCGCCCCCCGTTATGATACAGTCCAGCGAGAAGTTGTTTATGGCACCCAAGGCAAAAGTCGGGTTGATTTTCTCCTCACTTCCAGCACCCATCACCCCCCCCTTTATTTAGAAGTGAAAAACGTCACTTGGACTCAGGGCAAAATTGCCGTTTTTCCCGATACTGTCACCACTAGAGGACAAAAACACCTCGGGGATTTAATGGGGGTGTTAGGGGAAGCTAAGGCCGCGATTGTGTATTTTATTAATCGGGGAGACTGTGAACAATTTGCCCCCGGTGATAGCACCGATCCCAAGTATGGGGAGTTACTGCGTCAGGCTTATCATCAAGGGGTGGAAGTCTATCCCTATCGTTTTAAGGTGACTCCCCAAGGGCTTTATTTATTGGGTTTAGCAGAGTTTTTACTCAGCAAGCCCTCTAGAGAGCTTACTGAGTAACTGGGCTAGGGAACGGGGAGCAGGGGAGAGGTAATAGGTAATACTAATCAACTCCCGACTCCCGATTAACTTTTGAACGGAAACAGCCTGTCAAGTCGGTCTGTCGGGGGTCTATGACCTAGATAAGTGGCGTGGGGCAGGAATACTCAAGAGCGATCTTGGGAAGCCCGCGCTGTACCCGTTGGGTCAGCGTCGGGAGGATGTCACTTAATACTGGGTAATCCGGCGAGAGCCATTGCTACTTCTTCGGGGCTATATTCGCTGGTTTGTAATTTTCCGGCTTGATAGTCGATGTAGGCTTGCATATCGAAGTGACCATGACCACAGAGGTTAAATAGGATGGTTTTGGAGACTCCTTCTGCTTTACAGCGCAGGGCTTGGGCGATCGCACCTTGAACAGCATGGTTGGCTTCCGGGGCGGGTAGAATACCCTCGGCTTTAGCAAAGGTGAGTCCGGCGGCGAAACAGTCGAGTTGGTCGTAGGCGATGGGTTTCACATAGTTGAGGTTGACTAAATGACTGACCAGGGGACCCATGCCGTGATAACGGAGGCCGCCTGCATGAATGCCGGGGGGGACAAAACTATGGCCGAGGGTGTGCATTTTGATCAGGGGGGTCATTTGGGCGGTGTCGCCGAAGTCGTAGGCGTATTTCCCTTGAGTCAGGGTGGGACAGGAGATGGGTTCAACGGCGATAAATTCAATGGTTTTGTCGCCAGACAGGCTGTGCTGCATGAAGGGGAAAGCGATGCCTGCAAAGTTACTCCCGCCTCCGGTACAGCCTACGATGATGTCGGGGTAGTCTTGGGCGAGGTCAAATTGTGCGATCGCCTCTAACCCGATTACCGTTTGATGGAGCAAGACATGATTCAACACACTGCCTAGGGTGTATTTCGTATCTTCCGCTTGAGCCGCCACTTCCACCGCTTCACTAATGGCAATCCCTAAACTCCCGCTACTGTCCGGGGATTGGGCTAAAATCTGCCGTCCGGCTGCCGTTTCGGTGCTGGGCGAAGCCACGACCCGCGCATTATAGGCCTCCATTAAAGCCCGACGGTAGGGCTTTTGTTGATAACTCACCTTGACCATATAGACCAAGATTTCTAAGTTAAACATCACCCCAGCAATGGCCAAAGAAGATCCCCATTGACCCGCCCCCGTTTCCGTCGTTAGCCGTTTAATCCCCTGTTGGGCGTTGTAATAGGCTTGAGGAAAGGCCGTATTCGGTTTATGACTCCCCGCCGGAGAGAGTCCCTCGTATTTGTAGTAAATCTTAGCCGGAGTATCAAGGGCTTTTTCCAAGCGTCGCGCCCGGTAGAGGGGAGTGGGTCGCCACTGACGGTAAATGTCCCGCACAGCTTCAGGAATGGGAATCCAGCGCTCGGTACTAAATTCCTGTTCTAGGAGCGCATCGGCAAAGATCGGACGCATATCCTCAAAGGTGACAGGCTCTTGGGTGCCGGGGTGTAAGACGGGGGGGAGAGGCTGAGGAAGGTCGGCCTGAATGTTATACCAAGCGGTGGGGAGTTGGTTCTCATTCAGGAGATATTTAACGCTGTCCATATGATGATCCTAGAGTTGGGTTGAACTATTGTCGCGCTTTAGCCTGTCGTTGCGCCACCTGACTATTTTGTTGATAGGTGGTGATCCGACTTTGCGCCATATTATAGCGAGGATCATCGGCCGGAACCGATTCCATTAATTTAGAGGCTCGTTCCCATTGTTCCGCCAAAACTAACCACTCGGCGGCTGTGCTGGCCGTTTGTCCTTGGGTGGAGACTTGTTCGGCTAAACGCACGGCCTCGGCAAAAGGATCTTCACTGGGACTAGCGACGGGGGAACCGTTGGCCGGGGGAACTAATACGGTGGTAGGTTGGGGGGAGGCTCCAGAGTTTGGGGACTCCACGACGGGGGGATTGGGGGCAGAATTGGAGGGAGGGGAAGGGGGTACAAGGGTTTGCTGGACAAAGCGGAGGGGATTACTCAGGCTGAGTTGCGATCGCCCTTGATTGTAGAGCAGTCCAGCCCCAAAACTTGCCCCACACAACACCATAACGCTCACCAGACCGCGCCAATGTCCTGACTTCTGTTTCCCCGGTTTTTGGTCCGAGAAACTGGGAAACTCAATCCCTTTCGGTTCGGGGATCGGCTTTTTCCCTTGACCAGCCAACCGTTGAAAAACATTGGGTTTGTGCAGCACAATGGTTTCTGACCATAACAATTGCTGCTCTGGATTGCGGTGAACTTCCTGTAACCAGACTAACTGTTGTTCTTGAGCAATCCGACTACAAATATGAACCCGCCGCAACCGTTGGGGGTCAATATCTTCGAGAATCTCACGCACTCGCGGGACTAACTCTGCCTGCTCTAATTCTCCTTGGGTTGCCGCTTCACATAACACCTGTAAAACACCATTTTCTAAAACGGCACGAGTCCGAACTCCTTGATCGGCCAATTGCTCATTCAGGATTTGAATGATGGCGGCCATACTTCCTTGTCGTGCTTGTTTTGCGATCTCATTCATCGGCGCTCACTAACACTCCATCCACATTGATCCCCGACTGTACTCTACACTTTACCAAGAATTGTGAATAATCTTATCGTTTTATGTCGGTTGACAGACTAGACCCCAAATTTTCGACCAACCGCTATTTTATACTTCTCTCTTCCTCTTGCCCGATCCCGATAAGCTTTACCGTCGTTTACAATAGTGATGGACTGATAGGGAATACCCCGGAGGAGAGTAGAATCAATGCTTTTAAAGTCAACCACCCGCCACATTCGCCTTTATACGGCTGAGATCCGAGGCAGTGAATTTGTGGAAAGTGACAAGGTGTTGACACTGGATGTTGACCCAGATAATGAGTTCAACTGGAGTGAAGATGCCCTTCAGGGGGTCTATCGCAAGTTTGACGAGTTGGTTGAGTCTTTTAGTGGTCAAGCCTTAACGGAATATAATTTGCGTCGGATTGGTTCAGATTTAGAGCATTTTATTCGAGGTCTTCTACAATCCGGTGTGATTAGTTATAACTTACAGGGTCGTGTTGTCAATTACAGCATGGGACTGCCTAGGGTAGAGAGTCCTGAGAGTGAGGGGAAATGGTAGCTTAACTGGGGCTTGCTGAATAAGGGAACGGGGAACGGGGAACGGGGAACAGGGTAATAGGGAATAATTAGGGCTTGCTGAATAAGTCCGAGAGTTGGGGAATCGGGAGTCGGGAGTCGGGAGTCGGGAGTCGGGAATAGGCAATCGTGCCAGTTTTAGATGATCTGTTCCCTGTTAAGAGTTCCCTGTTCCCTTGTTGAGCCTAGCATAGGCGTGTTATTCAGCAGACCCTAATTATCAACTCACCTGCTCCCTCTCTCCCCCTCTCCCCTATTCCCTCAAAGTGATCAGTTTTGCTAATCACCATAAAGTCAGGAGGGTCGTATGGCCGATTCACTCTATCAAAATGACTTTGTTTTATGGACAGAGCAACAAGCACAATCCCTTGAAAAGAGAGATTTGGCTGCTATTGATTGGGAGCATCTCCTAGAGGAGATATTAGCTTTGGGCAGGAGTGAGAAATACGAATTACAAAACCGTTTAGAAGTCCTCCTAGAACATTTATTAAAACGCTGTTATGTGAACAATATTTATGATAATCGAGGTTGGGAATTAACGGTTAAAGAACAACGGAAACAGATTAAACGTTTATTAAAAGCGTCTCCTAGTTTGAAAAACTATTTGAGCCAAATTTTTGGGGAAACTTGGGAAGATGCTTTATCGGATATTCAAGACCTTTATCCCAGTCTTGATTTTCCCCAAGATTGCCCTTTTCCTGATGATTTGGAGTCATTGTTAAGCGGTGTGTTTTGGCGTTGAAATCTAGGAATTTTCTATAGTTTCTTTCCTTGTTTTAGAGAACGGGGAACAGGGGAGATGGGGAGTTGATACTTATCACCTATCACCTATTACCTATTCCCTATTCCCGACTCTCGGAGTTATTCAGCAAGCCCTAGGTGGGGGTAATTCATGAAGGATTCCTACCCGCACCTATTGCAACTTATGCTAGAAACTATTGTGGGCTAGGCTGAGGAGAATTCCACTCTTTTCTTTACCCAATAAAAAACCCATTCGCCGCCAGCGTTCTTGATGGTAGTGGGGGAGGTTTAATTCAGCCTGAAGTTGTTGTTTTTGCCGGGGTGTCAGGTAGCCTGTCATTTGTTCGGCGATCGCCAAAACGGGATGAGGGGTCCATTCCATTAAGGCTAACAGATCGGTCATGATGGCGGTCAGGCGGGGTAAGTCCTTGTATGGCTCTCCCTGTTGTTTATAGCGTGTTATCCCAGTGATGTGATAAAAGGACTCTTGGGGAAGAAATCCGGTTAAAATTTGCGCGAATTGGTGATGACAACACTCCCGGATTAATTGCTGATAGTAGGTGACAGTCCAGCCTTTTAAAAATACTTGGATGACAAATAATAACAGGGGTTGCTCTTCTTGTCGGATGGTATTTTGCAGGAGACGAAACCAGAGATATTCCATTCCCAGATGTTCGGGAGGGTGAAAAAATTTCCGGAGTTGGGTGAGGTGGTAGGTTTCATCGGCACAAAATAGGGTATATTGCACTTGCTCTTCACTGGTGGGGGAGAGTCGCGCCATTTTCCCCATATATTCCCGGCCGATTTGTTTGAGACAATAAATTTCTGTGAGCAAATGTTGACTTAATGCTTGACGGATGAGCCATTTTTCCCGAGGGGTGGCCTGTTGAAAAAAGGTGGTTTTGTGTAGCTGGTGGGAGGTGGCATCCCAAAAGGGTAGGGTGCGATTTTCGGGGAGAGGGTGCGATCGCCATTCTCTTAAATCCTCTCGCTCTAGGGATGGGGGTACAATGGGTAATACATCTTGTGGCAGGGGATACCCTTCCCCCTGTTGGAGTAACGTCAGTTCGGCCGTTTTCATCTTTTTTACTTACCTCACACCAAAAACAATACAGCACCATCAGAACTTAATCCGGGAAAGGGTTAACGCTGCGTCTTTCCCCTGTGCTGTGTCTATCCGTCGTGATCTCTGAGTCGATCCGATACTACTCAGGAATCTCTCCCGCTAGAGTGGCTATTGTGCCACTTTGCCAAGTGACGTTTTGGGTTCATTTTAGTTCATTCAAAGCAGTAGGAATAGGCAAGGGGAGGAATGCCTAGAATTCCTCGCTCTGTTCCTCCTCCTGCTCTTCCGGGATTTCTTCTCCTGATGTCACTAACAAAACGGGGGGAATTTCTTCCTCGTCTTCGTTCAACTCCTCTAAATCCTCTTCTGGGGCTAGGGTGGGACTGTCTTGGGGGGCTGGCAGGATCTGCACACGGGCGAATTTTAAGCCTGTCAGGCCGGGGAGTGCCTCAACGGTGCCGGACTCGATTTTAGGACTCACCCAGCCTTCTCGCACGAGATAACGCAAATACTGATGATATTCTGACCATTCTCCATCGGTGGCATAGACGAGGGTGAGCATTCCGGGTTGAGTGATGCGGGTGCCGTCTTTGCTATCAAAGCCTTTATCAATGCGCTTTTTCACGATTTCATAACGGGTGTCTCTAGTTCCCATGACATCAAACAGACGTTCGGTGTGTTCGTCGTGGAAAATGTCCACGGTGTCGCCTTGGATAAGGATGAGATGGGATACTTCAAAGTCACTGCCGTAGCGATCGCGCAGTTCAAAACAAACTCGACCACAATCACAGAGGGCCCGTAGTTGCTCATAGCGTAAACTGTGCAGGTGGAAGGGAGAAAACCCTTCATGAATGCTGGATCCCACATATATCATGTGATCAATGCCATCACTCATCTGTAAATCGCAGTAGTGGGGGAAAATGTCCTGCATTCGGCTTTGCCATTTCTCCCAAGTTTCCCGCAGGTGGCGGTTGAGTTGATTGATCTGTTGGTCGTAGCGATCGCGGGAAGTATAAATACAAAGATGTTCATTCCCGCAAGCGTCCAGATACTCCCTCACTTGGCGTTCTGCTTTTTCTCCACACTGGCGGAAATAATCAAAATAAACCTCGATATGTTGGCGTAAATACTGTAAGGCGGTGGTTTCATCTTCGACTTGAATTCCCCCTTGAATCCGTTCAAGATAGGCCAAGAGATCCAGCTTTAATTGCACTAAAAAGGCGATCGCCTTAAACTCCAGCGCCGACTCCACCAACTCCAGCGCCAGCCTAAATTGAGTCACTAAATCCTCTTGAACGGCTCGATTGCGTTCCTGAGAGGATCCCCGAATATCTGACATCCCATAGAGGGGATAAACCTGAGTAAATACAATCGGTTCTGAAGCCATGCCTAAACTGCGGCGTTCGGCTTCTTGACGAAACCGCCATTCTACCGCCGGATGAACACGAGCTAATTTTTCTCCTGTTGCTTGACGTAAAGCCATGCGCAAGGCGGGGATCAATTCTTCGGCATGACAAGCATCAATTTGTTCAAAATTATTAGGCCGTTGACTCCCCATTGCCACCACCCCTAATAATTGTCCCGCTTGGCCTTCTTCCATGTCAGATAACGGTAAACGCAGGGGGATGAGCAACAAGGAACAACATCCCTTATTCAGTAAATATTCCTCTAATACCGTAGGATGATCTTGCTCTAAATTGGGGACATTCCACACCCGATTTCCTTCTGCGGCACGGAGAAAATGGGAGCAGGGGAATTCATCTAAACGGCTGAAATGATAGGTGTCGAGTTGCTTCCGATTACAGATCAAAAACTGCACTTGTCCCTGTTGTAGACTCAAAATCGCTAAGGTTTCCGCATGGAAGAGCGATCGCATTTGATCCCCAAAGTCACAAAACGCCTCCTGTTCAAACATCGACTCACAGGAGATCAAAAGATCCATTAACCGCTTAATCGTTTCCTGACTCGTAATCTCGAACCCTTCCCAGAGCAATTGGCCCCGCACCCGATAATTAGACCATTGAATCCGTTCTTCTAACAACTGAGACGGCAAAGAAACCTGATTTTCCCAGTCCATTTCCCCAAACTCATCCAACTCTGGATCAATTCGTTCCACCCGTAAGTGTTCCGAACGTAACCAAAACTGAATATAATGTTTTTCCTCCGTCACCTCATTGTAAAACGTCACCACATGAGGTTCATCGGACAACCGCCATTGTGGGGGTTCAATGCCATAAATATCCCGCAAAATTAACGGGAAAATGTGGCGACGGTATAACGCTTGTTGAGTTTCTACCTCAAAATCCGCAAACAAATCAAACAGGCAAAAGTCTTGATCCCGAAAATCTCCCCCTTCCTCCGCAATACCACTCCAATAACAAAATTGATCATTGGCGTAAAGAATCTTAAAGTTGTGCGGATCGAGAACCGCTTGTAAAAGCTTGCTTTGTTGTTCAGTCTCAGTTAGCCAATATTCCATAATTGCATCGGGGGACTTCTCTAACTTAGGGAGAAAATGCTGTATACTCGCCATAATAGTTGATTTTCTGCGGTAAAACAATCAAGACACCGACCCAAGGCAGACCCTCGTCTTGTTCCTGCTAGAAATTTTAGACCAAGTTTTAGCTTAAATTTTAAGCTAAATTCTAGCAGAACCGACAGCGAATTCTCAAGAAAAAATGTTATCTACTGAATTTTTCCCAACCCTCTGCTATCGGATGAACTAAGGTAACGGTCGCTCTGCTCCCTGACTGCGATACCAACGATACCAAGTGCTAGAACTCCGCACACACAGCCACAAAAGGAACATCGCAATTAATCCTCCTTGCTGGGGTGCATTCAGGGCAAAAATGACCAAAAAAATGGACAATAAATCCTCTAATAGTGCCACCCACACAGGCAAACCACGCAGACGGAAAAACCAACCCACTTGTACCAACTTCAACACAAAGGCAAATAATCCGCCCAAAATACCAATTAACCATAAGATATCGACTTCTAAGGGGGTTAATTTCATAACAGTTACTGCCATTAATCCCCCGACAATGGGACTAAATCCCAGTTGAACTAGCTGTAATACCCGTTGTCCGAGCAGTTTTTTTGAACCAAATAGTTCAAACAAAGACCAACTGGTTAAGACCCCAAACACAACAGCCGGGTCAATGACCGATAAAATAGGCATATTGTCCCAAAGCTCTTCAGTCCGCAATAAACCAATTAATAGTAAAGGCAGACCAATTCTGAGTCCTGCGGCTGCGGCAGCCGAAAGCGCGGCTAAAACTCCAATAACTATAACCATTGTGCGGATAACCTAATGGAACGGTTAATGCACCCCGATGTTCCGAGAGTCGTTTAAGCATTTGTACTTAGTTTATCTCTAGAAAGCGGTTCAGAAGAAGATGTAACCCACTCGGTTGCTTTTTCCCATTTTCACCTTTTCTTCCGCAAAAGTCCTAGGGGACTGAGAAATTTCCCCGGCTTTGGCAATTGTAAATAAGTGTTGAGATGTAGCCTATTATACTGTTTTACTATGTTTTAATGAAAAGTAGGCAGCACAACAGATTTTCAATTCTTTTAGATGCAGATGGGCAATCGGCAATCACTGCACCCCAACCACTGCACCTATAGCAGAATGATGCGGCATTTTTCCCCGAGGAGGGGATGTTGAATTATGATGCTTTAACCCCCCCATTTCAAGCCATATTATTTGTCACAAAATGTTAGACATTTGATATTAAAATTCACCCGTTGAGGTAGTTATGACCATTGAATTAGCAACGAATAAACCTGTAGTATCCCTCTTAGCAGATGCTAGCACTCGCTTAGAAGAAGCCTTAAAATATGTCACGGTGTCAGAGGACGCGCTCTGTCGTTTAAAACACCCGAAAGCGAGTTTAAGTGTCTCCATTCCGGTACGGATGGATGATGGCTCTTTGCGGGTATTCCAAGGCTATCGGGTGCGTTATGACGACACTCGCGGCCCCGGTAAGGGGGGAGTGCGTTTCCATCCTAATGTTTCACTGGATGAAGTGCAATCTTTAGCGTTTTGGATGACCTTTAAGTGCGCGTTGTTGAATTTACCCTTTGGGGGAGCGAAGGGGGGAATTACCTTAAATCCCAAGGAGTTATCCCGGCATGAGTTGGAACGTTTAAGTCGAGGCTATATTGATGCGATCGCCGATTTTATTGGCCCCGATATCGACATCCTCGCTCCCGATGTCTACACCAACGCCATGATTATGGGGTGGATGATGGATCAATACTCCATTATTAAACGAAAAGTTTGCCCCGCCGTCGTCACCGGAAAACCCCTCATGATGGGAGGCAGTCAAGGCCGAGAAAGCGCCACAGCTTTAGGAGCATTCTATAGTATTCAAACCATCTTACCCAAATTCGATCAAGTCCCCGGCAATACCACCGTCGCTGTTCAAGGATTTGGTAACGTGGGGGGAATTTTGGCTGAATTATTAGCTAAAGCAGGCTACAAAGTCGTCGCCGTGAGTGATTCTCAAGGGGGAATGTATCGGGAAAAAGGGTTAGATATTCCCACGATTCGCCGCTATAAACAAGATCATCAAAGTCTGACTAATTTCTATTGTCAAGATACTGTTTGCAGCATTGATGAACACGCCGCCATCAGCAATGAGGAACTCTTAACTCTTGATGTAGATGTGTTAATTCCTGCGGCACTCGAAAACCAAATTACCGCCGCTAATGCCGAGCAAATTCAGGCTAAATATATCTTTGAAGTTGCCAATGGCCCCACTACCTCCGCCGCCGATCAAATTCTAGCCCAAAAGGGGATTCAGGTCTTCCCGGATATTTTAGTCAATGCTGGCGGTGTTACAGTTAGTTATTTTGAGTGGGTACAAAACCGGAGTGGTTTGTATTGGAGCGCCATAGAAGTTCAAGAACGTCTACGCCAAAAAATGGTAGAAGAAACGGAGGCAACTTGGCAAATTTGCCAAGAGTTACGAACTTCTATCAGGACAGCAGCCTATGTTCACGCCATTAACCGTTTAGGTGAAGCTTTAGATGCTAAAGGGACAAGAGATTATTATGTCAATGGCAAGCATTAATGATTAGTTTCTGCTTGTGTTGAGGTCAGAGAAAACTCAGTTGTTAAAATCATGATAGTCTGTTGATATCCCCATGATTGAGCAGCTGAGTTTCTTCATGGATTATCCTAGCTTTATTCTTTGACTCTTCCGTAAATCGTGAAGAAGCAATATTATTTAGGTAATACTATTTAGCTCAAAAAATATAGCGTTTCTTGGACTCATAAGGCACAACATTTTTGACTCTCAGGAGTCAGGAGTCCAGATTCGAGAGTTGAGGATGGCCTTTCAAGTGTATCTCACCCAGTCAGAGAAATGTTTATATTAATTTTTGTTGCAAATGGTAAATATTTAGTAACAAATGAGTTGACAACTGTCTAAGTTTAAGAATAAGATTGTGTTCTGGCATCGTATAATTGTATTGTTTAAAGACAATCCCACTAGGAGAAAAAGTTAACTAGGAGAAAAAGTTAACTCGGAAAAAAAGTTAACTCGGAAAAAAAGTTAACTCGGAGAAAGTTCAGGGGTATCTTCATGAACCTATTAATTTAATTGATTTAATCAGTGCTGACTAATGATTAATACCAAGACTTTACAACCAAGAGAATTAAATTTGCCCAAATTTTATTCTTTGCTCCTGTTAGTTTTATTAACGGTGGTAGCTTATTTGGGCAATGGTCCCCTGAAAATCAATCTATTCCTGAGTATTGATTTTATCTTTGCCAGTGTTGCCGTTTGGATTGTGGTTTGGTTGTATGGGGTTCCCATTGGAGGGGCTGTTAGTTTCCTGACCAGTTTAAAAACATGGGTTGCTTGGGGACATCCCTATGCGGTGATTATTTTCACGTTAGAAACAGTTGTAGTCGGTTATTTTTGGCGACGCAATAAACAAAATTTACTGACTTTAACGGGTTTATTTTGGCTTTTAGTGGGGATGCCCTTAGTCTGGGTATTTTACCACATTGTCATGGATTTGGGAACAGTTTCGGCGTTAATGATTTTGTTTAAACAGCCACTGAATGGCATCTTTAACGCTTTAATTGCCATTTTTATTATTAGTGTCATTGAAGCATTAGATAAGAAAAAAAACTGGGTGCGTGGTGGATATAGCCTCTCCTTTCAGAATGTCCTGTTTAACTTACTGTTTGCCTTTGTCGTTGTGCCGGCCTTGCTGTTAATTACTTGGACGGCGGATAATACCTATAAATCCATGCAGGAGAATGTTCAAGATCGCATTGATACCCAGAAAGTTGTAATCTCTAATTTGATTTTTGATTGGTATGAGACGAAATCAGGGGTTTTAAATGCTGTTTGGGAAAATATTCAAAATGGAGATGTAAGTGATTTAAATAGCCCCTATTTTGCTGATTTTAAATCGATTGAAGTAGTCAATGATGGTGCAAGGGGTTTAAATTGCGAAACTTTACCGAATATTCGCTTTAATCCAGAGACATCTGAATTGTTCCTGAAGGTGGGGGATAATCCACTCTCGGCGAACTCTTGTGTCGTAGGTCTTGTTGAGCAAGAAACACTCGGGGAACAACTGAATAATGTTTTAGCCAGTGATGCTATTCAGTTTATTCTGCGTAAACCGACAGGAGAAGTGATTGCTTCTTACCCAGAGGATGAGACTTTAGTAGCACTGGATGAGGGAGAAATCATTACCTTAGATTCGGGACTTTCTCAGTGGTTAACGAAAGAATCCTTACCCATTATGACACGGAATTCCCGGTCGTTTTATTTCAAAACGATGCAAATCGGGGAAGATATTCCTTGGACGTTGTTTACCTTTGTGCCAGCACGCAGTTATATAGATGTGCTGCAATACCAGTATGTGGTAAGTTTGGGTGTACTGTTGGGCATTTTTGCGATCGCCCTGCTCAGTTCTACCCTCGTTAGTCGCACCCTCGTTAATCCCCTCAGTCATCTGGCCACTGAAACCTCAAACCTGCCCGATAAACTGGCCTCAGACCAAAATTTCAGCCTGCCGGATAGTCCTGTAGTAGAAATTGCCTCCTTGGTGACAAACTTCCAAGATATGGCCGACAAACTCGCCCAACAGTTTCAAGATTTACGTCAAGTGAATAAGGCATTAGGGGAACAAAAAGAAGAACTGAGTATCACCCTAACCAACCTCCAAAACACTCAAGCGCAACTCGTTCAATCGGAAAAAATGGCGGCTTTGGGGCAATTAGTCGCCGGGATTGCCCACGAAATTAATACTCCCCTCGGGGCGATTCGTTCCTCCATTGAAAACATTGATGATTTTTTGAAACGTCACCTCTTAGATATACCTCAATTTTTCCAAAATTTGAGTCCAGATCATCAACAACAGTTTTTACTACTCCTTGAACGAACCAATCAACAACCCTTTGCTATTACCAGCAAAGAAAAACGGAAAATCCGTCGTCAACTGATGGCACAACTAGAAGAGCATAATATTCCCAACAGTGATAGTATTGCCGATACCTTAGTGGACATTGGGATTTACGATAATATCGAATCCTTGATCAAGATGTTACAAGATCCTAAACAAGATCATCTCTTAGAAATGTCCTATCAAATTTCTAGCTTACAACGTAGCACCCAAACCATTGTTACGGCTACAGAACGGGCGGCTAAAGTAGTCTTTGCCCTCAAAACCTATGCCCGCCATGACTATAAAGGGGAACTGTTGAAAGCCAATATTATTGAAGGTTTAGATACCGTTCTGACTCTGTATCATAATCAGTTAAAACATGGGGTAGAAGTGGTGCAGAAATACGAAGAAATCCCCGAGATTCTCTGCTATCCTGATGAACTGAATCAAGTTTGGACTAACCTGATTCACAACGCCCTGCAAGCTATGGAGTATAAGGGAATCCTGACGTTGGAGGTGGGAGTGCGCGATCGCCATATTCAAGTCAACATTACCGACAATGGCAAAGGCATCCCCCCAGAAATCCAAGACAAAATCTTCCAACCCTTTTTTACCACCAAATCCTCCGGAGAAGGGAGTGGATTAGGCTTAGATATTGTTAAAAAGATCATAGACAAACACCAAGGGATGATTAACGTCACATCAGTTCCGGGGAACACCACATTTCAGGTGATGATTCCCCTAGATCAAGGAGAATAATCCTATGCCTAAACCTGTAATCCTCTGCATTGATGATGATCACACTATTGTAGATAGTTTAAGGATTCAACTCAAGAAGTCACTCAATCAGGATTACTTCATCGAAACGGCTGAATCCGGGACAGAAGCCCTTGAAGTAGTCACAGAATTACTGGAGGATCAACATATCATTCCCCTCGTCATTTGTGACTACACCATGCCCGATATTACCGGGGATAAACTCCTGCATAAAATTCATAACTTATCCCCCCGGACTCGCAAAATTATGTTAACAGGTCAGGCTAATTTAGAAGGAGTTGCCTATGCGATTCAATATGCTAATTTATATCGCTATATGTCCAAACCTTGGGAAACTGCCGACCTCATTCTGACCGTTCAAGAAGCCCTCAATCGTTACTGGCAAGATGAAAAGCTGATTCAGCAAAACCAACAACTGACTAAAATGAATCAGACCTTAGAAAAACTCAACACTGAACAAGCTTATTTAATCCAAAAACTACAAGAAAAAGAGAAAATATTAACCACAACCCAAGTCCAACTGATTCAACAAGAAAAAATGTCCAGTCTGGGGCAATTAGTTGCCGGAGTTGCCCATGAAATTAATAATCCCGTTGCCAGCATTACTGGCAACCTGTTTTATATCAAAAACTATTGTTCTGATTTACTTGCTCTTTTTAAACTTTATCAAAACAATTACCCACAACCCATTCCTGAAATTCAGGATTACATGGAAGAAATTGATTTAGAGTATATTCTCCAAGATTTGCCAGAACTGATTCATTCTATGCAGCAGGGGGCGAAACTACTAGAACATATTAGCTCTTCTATGCGAATCTTCTCTCGTTCAGATTATAAACAACAAAAAATTAAATTTGATATCAATAAAGGGTTAGAAAGTACCCTATCTATTTTAAAAAATCGCATTAAAGGCACTCCAAAGCGCCCAGAGATTATTATTACTCAAAACCTTTCAGAAAAAGCGAGTATTACTTGTTTTCCTAGTCAAATTAACCAAGTATTTATGAACTTACTCGCCAATGCCATTGATGCCTTTGACGAACGCCATCAAAACAGGGAATCCGATGCCATCCCCACCACCCCAGACGAAATCCTGATCACGACCACCTTACATCCCGACACAAATCAACTAGAAATCCGGATTAAAGACAATGCTGGGGGAATGCCTGAAGAAGTACAGAAAAAAGCGTTAGAATATTTATTCACCACCAAGCCTTTAGGCAAAGGAACAGGGATTGGCTTGTCAATCGTCAAACAAATTATTGAGGATAATCATAATGGACATCTGGATTTTGTTTCTTCCCTAGGGGAAGGAACAGAGTTTATTATCACCTTACCCATTCATGCTGACATCTAGGAGTATTCCAAATTATGACTAAACCTATTATTTTGTGTGTTGATGATGAGGCAGTTGTTTTAAATAGTTTGAAAATTCAACTCAGAAATGCTTTTCAAGACACTTATTTATACGAAATGGCAGAAAGTGCCAATGAAGCTTTAGAAATTATTGAAGAATATCGCAGTGAAGGAGCAGATGTGATTGTTATTGTTTCTGATTGGTTGATGCCCGGCATTAAAGGGGATGAATTTTTGATTCAAGTTCACCAAAAATATCCGAAAGTGGTTAAAATTCTCTTGACGGGTCAAGCGGATCAAAGTGCCATTGAACGCGCCCGAGAAGAAGCTGAACTACATTCCTATCTTGCTAAACCTTGGAATAGTGATGATCTGATTTATGCCATTCAGTCTGGACTCTCGACTCGTGATAATTGAACGACACAATTACGCCCTGAATTCTTGGCTTTATACAACGCTAAATCTGCTTGTTTGAATAGTTCCCGAATGTCTAAATCTTGAGGGGAAGTTGTAGCGACTCCAATACTCACCGTAATCTGGATAAAACTACACTGTATTGGAATTTTTTCTTGGGCGATGATCTCACAAATAGTTTTAGCCCGATAGGTCGCGTCTTGTAGGCTAGTTTGTGGGAGTAAAAGGGCAAATTCTTCCCCCCCTAATCTCCCTAGAATGTCATGAGGTGTGGCTTGAGATTTGAGCAAATGTGCAACAGATTGTAAGACTAAATCTCCAATATCATGACCAAATGTATCATTAACTTTTTTGAAAAAGTCAATGTCTAGTAATAGTAGAGCGACATCATGGGTAATAGCATTGTTCACTTCTTCACGCCCCCGTTGAAAAAAATAGCGACGGTTATAAAGTCCGGTTAATTCGTCCGTCATCGCCAGTCGAGATAATTGGTCTTCTAGGTGTTTGTGTTGAGTAATATCAATTAAGGTAATAAATATCGAAAGAGTTCCATCAAAGTTAATTAACGTACCGGATATATTTGCCCAAAAAATCTCTCCTTTTGAGTTAAATAATTGGGTTTCAAAATCTTGAATAAAACCTTGTTTTTTTAACGCTTTAAGAATAATATTTCGATCATCTGGTTGAACATAAAAATCTTCAGTTAGATAACCAATTGCCTGATTTCGTCTAACTTTAAAAATTCGAGATGCTTTAGGATTAAGATAGGCAATTTCGCCCGTTTCAAATTGAGAAATCACAATAGGGAAAGGAGAGCTTTCAACTAAGAAACGATATCTTTTTTCTAAAGCCCGTAAACTATTTTCGGTCTGCATTCGTTCCGCTACTTCCTGTCGAATGCGATGATTGAGTTGATAAAAGCGTAAGGCAATCCAAGATACAAACCCTAAAATGCTCGAAATAGTGATGAAGATGAAATAAACCCAGGTGAGGTTAGGTTGAGGATAGCGCTCATAGATAAATCCGGCTAGTGAACTATAGCGCGTGGCAAATCCGAGATCATGATAGATTTGCAGAATATAGTTCCAGCGTCCGGGGTTCATATAGCCGATTTCTACGACATCGGATAAAATGAGGCGCTTGCTGGCTTCTGCTTCATATCTCAGATGCGCCCGACTGTGGCGGGGACTATATTCTGTATAGATTAGCTCAATCATTTCCTCCGGGTGTTCGAGGGCATAAGCCCAGCCTTTTAAGGAAGCATCAAGGAAGGCTTTCACTCGTTGAGGATGGCGTTTAATTTGAGCTTCGGTCGTGAATAAAGTATCGCCATAAAAATCAATTCCTCCCGCCCGAGGATTAAAAATAATGTGGGGGATATTCACTTGCTCTAAAAAAAAAGGCTCGTCGGTTGAGTAACCGGACATGGCATCGACACGGCCATTAATTAAAGAAAGGGGAGTAAAACTATGGGGAACTTGAATGAATTGGTCTAATGCAATCCCTTCGGATTTTAAATAGGCGATGAGTTCGACAGCATGATCTCGTATCATCACTCGTTTGCCGATGAGATCATGAATATGATCTAAGTTGGGTTGGCGACGGGCAATGATAACGGAGGGGGAATGTTGGTAAATAGCGGCGAGAGCGACGACGGGATAGCCTTGATTGCGTAGAAGGACTAAATCAGAACCAGCAATACCGAATTCTGCCTCACCGTTAAGGACTACTTCAACGGGGGGGGTATTTTCGGGCATTTCCTGCATTTGAACATCTAATCCCGCTTGTTCATAATAGCCTTGGGCTTTGGCGGCGTAGTATCCGGCAAACTGGAACTGGTGCCGCCATTTGAGTTGGAGGGTGACGGTTTCTAGGGGGGGAGGAGAGGGACTTTTCGCAAGGGTGGTGTGGGGACTCGAAGGGAAGCCGGGAAGCAGGCACAGGAGAACTGCTACCCCAAAGGCGATCGCACCGGATAAAAACAGAGCAAAGCGATGTTTCAGCACAATAACTGCGTGCAACTCAAAATCAAGGGGATGAGGAAAGCAAAATCAAGGGGAATGTTCTTCCATCATAGTGACTAAATTGGTGAATCATAACCCCCCCTCCTCTCCCTACCCCACAAAAAAGCACCCCCCTCTAGGAAGTGCTGAAAACATTAAGAATTGATTCCTTTTAATAAGCATCTTGTAACTCGTAGAAGTCCGGCGAAATATAATCCTTCCGCAACGGCCAACCGACCCAATCTTCCGGCATTAAGATTCGTTTCAGATTAGGATGTCCTTCAAAAACAATGCCATACATATCATAGGTTTCCCGCTCTTGCCAATCCGCCGCCTTCCAAATCCAATAAACCGAAGGCACTTTAGGATTATCCCGAGGCAAATACACCTTCACCCGCACCTCCTCCGGTTGGGTGACATTATCCCCCACTTTAATTAAATGGTAGAAACTGACCAACTCCTTACCAGGGCCGACATCATACCCCCCTTGACACTGCAAGTAATTAAAGCCATAGGCATATAAAGCCGTAGCAATCGGGATGAGAAACTCCGCATCCACCTTAATTAATTCCACCCCTAAATGATCCTTTTCGAGGGCTTCATGGTCAAAACCATTTTCCGTTAACCACTGAGAAACCGGACCCGCTTCTACAATGGCAGTTGTTTCAACTTGATTTTCTTCTTCAGCCACGATTGACTTCCTCTTTAGATTCTGCAAAACCCGGCGCGACAGGCATTCCGTACCCTTCCGTTAACACCTTCGGGGGAGCTTGACGAGTACCAGATTGGAGATATTCTCCCGTTAAAATCGGTTCAACCGCCACCATATTATGAGTCGTGCTGTAGTAGCGATTCGTTTGAGATTGAACTCTCGCCCGTTCCTGAATCGACTCATTAGCCACCTTTTTGCGCAATTTAACAATCGCGTCCATAATCGCTTCAGGACGAGGAGGACAACCGGGAATATATAAATCCACCGGGATTAACTTATCCACCCCTCGCACCGCACTAGGAGAGTCCATACTAAACATTCCCCCAGTAATAGTACAAGCCCCCATAGCAATCACATATTTGGGGTCAGGCATTTCCTCATAGAGTCGCACCAAAGCCGGAGCCATTTTCATGGTAATCGTTCCCGCCGTGATGATTAAATCCGCTTGTCTCGGACTGGAACGAGGAACAAGGCCAAAACGGTCAAAATCGAAACGAGAACCAATCATCGCCGCAAATTCGATGAAGCAGCAGGCCGTTCCGTATAACATCGGCCAGAGACTCGATAATCTCGCCCAATTATACAGATCATCCACCGTCGTTAGGATGACATTCTCCGATAAATCTTGAGTGACCGTTGTCCGAGCAATAGGATTGAGAATTTTTTCTTTTTGCTGCTGCTCCAAAAGTGCAGCATCCGTTGGGTTATCAGATTTCATGACCATTCCAGCGCTCCTTTTCGCCATGCGTAGACCAGAGCTACTACTAAAATTCCAATAAAAATTAAAGCCTCTACAAAGGCTAGTAGCCCTAATTGATTAAAAGCAACCGCCCAGGGGTAGAGAAAGACCGTTTCCACGTCGAAGACAACGAAGACAAGGGCGAACATATAGTACCGGATATTAAATTGAATCCACGCACCCCCCAAAGGTTCCATCCCAGATTCATAGGTGGTGCGTCGTTCGGGCCCTCCGGTTGGCGGGCGGAGCAGCTTAGAAGCTGTCAGCGCCAAAATGGGGACGGAACTGGCTATGAGCAAAAATCCTAGAAAATATTCGTAACCGCTTAAGTGAAACACTACTGATTTCCCCGTTGCTGATTGCTGAAACTATTGGCTCAGTGTCTGAACACTTTGTTCATTATAGGGGAAGGAACGACCAAAAATAATGGGACACAAGCCCCGCCCTTATAGGGCGGTTCAGTCTGGGTTGTGCGATAAGTTGTGAGTTTGTCCTACTTCATTATTGGCTGGTTGTTGGCTCGTTGTTGGCTCGTTGTTGGGCTTTAGCCCTAAACCAAAGGCGCTAAAGCGCAACTACGAACGAGGGAAACCCTATTTTAGATTTCGTCCCAACCGCCTAAACCCGAAGACATGACATAACTGGTAACTCCCGATTCAAAGAAATTGGCCTTAGTGTTGCCATCAGCTTTGGTGTCCGCGAATTTCTCTAGGTGGGTGTAGGGACTCTTAGTAAACTTGTCTTCCTTGTACAGGGGTTCTAGACCAATGGCACGGAGACGAATATTGGCTAAATATTTGGTGTATTGTTCCGTGCTGGCCTCGGTAATCCCTAGGATTTGGTTGCCGACGATGTGGTTAGTCCACTTGCACTCATGGCGAACAGCATTGTCGAACATCTCATAAATTTGTTCGACAGAGTGAGTAAACGTCGTCATGGCTTCGGGGACTAAACGCTGAAATAAGCGGACATGACTTAATTCGTCGCGGTTGATCATTTTAAAAATGTCAGCACTACCGGGCATCAACATTCGTGAGGCTAAATTGTAGAAGAAAATAAAGCCATTGTAGAAATACAATCCTTCTAGTAAATAATCGGCAACTAGGGCGATGAAATAGTTTTCATAGCTAGGGTCATCGACATATTTTTGATAGAGGGACGCGATGAATTCACAACGTTCTAGTAAGACTTTATCAGTTCGCCAAAAATCATAAACACTACTCCGTTTTTCGGCGGGAATAATGGTTTCAATCATCCATTGATAGCTTTGATTATGTAAGCCTTCTTGGGAGGCTTGTTCCGTCATACATAGGGTAACTTCCGGGGCAGTAATGGGGCTTTTTAGGTAAGGGATATTGTAGGTTTGGATGGAATCTAAAAAAGTTAAATAGGAAAGAATTCCATCAAAGGCATAGCGTTCTTCTGGAGTCAAATTCCAGTAATCTGTAACATCTTGGGTAATATCGAGCTTTTCTGGTCATTCATGTTCAACAAAGTTCGCTACACTTTGCCCGCTTTATTTAAGCTGCTATGTGTCACCACACAGATCGGACTATATCATCATCCTTTGCCCTAGCAAAAGAGTCCCCCGCTTCGACAGTCAATCGCTTACTGCCTACTCCGTAAACTCGGATAGTCTCTACACCTTCTTGCTTTTGGCAAGCTTGGCACGGGATTGTCTGTCATGCAATATTCGGTATTTTTACGAATTTGTAAAAACCAGAGTTTCCCCGTTTTCGAGGGATTTAGTCTGGACTACCTAGTTAATCCAGAAGTTCTCTCTCATTTGTTTGTATAATCCCACAGCCCAAGAATAGCGGACATCATTAAGTTGCATGAGGTTGGTGGTGTTGCCAAACCACATGGTACGGTTTTCAATCGTGTCGTCGCCTTGGGGATTAAAAATGGGGTTGACGGGCATTTTTTGCCGTTTTTCCGGTGTATAAGTCATGAGAGATTTTGCTGTTATAAGTCCTTCCGCATTGTATAGAAAAAAGGGAAAAATAGAACGGCAAACTTCAGAATTTAGCTGTCAGCGTCAATACCTAGCGCTCTCAGTTGTGCGGCTAATCGCTCGGCTCGTTGGCGTTCCTGTTGCGCCCTCTGGTCAGCTTGTTCCGCTCGTTGCCGTTCTTGTTCTGCCCTCTGGTCAGCTTGTTCCGCTCGTTGTTCCAACTCCAAAAAGCTCAGGAATCCTCGCCCATCGGGACGATACAGTTCCAATGTGGTCGCCGTTACAACAAACCGAATCCCTAGACGGGGACTTGTCCAGTTCTGGATTTCTTCTATCGCTCTCAATCCTGCCTCTGTACGGCAAAATCCCTGTAAATTGTTCCGGTCTGGGTTGTAAATATAATATTCTTCTACTCCGTAATCGTCATAGAATTGCTGTTTTTTGCTCATTTCCCCTGAACGATTGCCGGGGGAGAGAATTTCAAATACGACTTGAGGGGCAATATTCCCTTCTTCCCACTGTTTATAAGACCCTCGCTCTCCTTTGGGGCGACCAAATGCTACGAGAGCATCGGGAGCAACGCGGATTTCTGGGTGTCCTTCTACAGGATACCAGAGTAAATCTCCGGCTACAAAAACATCGGGTCGGTCAGCCAAGAGGAGTTCTAGGTTTTCTTTAATCAGGACAATCCAGCGAAATTGGAGGGTATTGTCTGCCATGGGCTGACCGTCACTGTCGGGGTAGAGTCTCTCACAATCCAAGGAAATGGTCATATCAATTATCTCCTCTGGGTGAGGGGGAATTGTCTTTTTTAGTTTAGCAAGTCTTCAGAGTCCAGAATTTAGCTGTCAGGGTCAATGCCTAACGCTCTCAGTTGTGCGGCTAATCGCTCGGCTCTTCGGTCAGCTTGTTCTGCCCTTCGGTCAGCTTGTTGGGCTCGTTGGCGTTCCTGTTCTGCCCTCTGGTCAGCTTGTTGGGCTCGTTGGCGCTCCTGTTCTGCCCTTTGGTCTGCTTGTTGCGCCCTCTGGTCAGCTTGTTCCGCTCGTTGTTCCAACTCCAAAAAGCTCAGGAATCCTCGCCCATCGGGACGATACAGTTCCAATGTGGTCGCCGTTACAACAAACCGAATCCCTAGACGGGGACTTGTCCAGTTTTGGATTTCTTCAATCCCTCTCAATCCTGACTCTGTACGACAAAATCCTTGTAAATTGTTCCGGTCTGGGTTGTAGATATAATATTCTTCTACTCCGTAATCGTCATAGAATTGCTGCTTTTTGCTCATTTCCCCTGAACGATTGCCGGGGGAGAGAATTTCAAAGACCACTTGCGGGGCAATATTCCCTTCTTCCCACTGTTTATAAGACCCTCGTTCTCCTTTGGGGCGACCAAATGCTACTAGAGCATCGGGAGCGACGCGGATTTCTGGGTGTCCTTCTACGGGATACCAGAGTAAATCTCCGGCTACAAAAACATCGGGTCGGTCAGCAAAGAGGAGTTCTAGGTTTTCTTTAATCAGGACAATCCAGCGAAATTGGAGGGTATTGTCTGCCATGGGCTGACCGTCACTGTCGGGGTAGAGTCTCTCACAATCCAAGGAAATGGTCATATCAATTATCTCCTCTGGGTGAGGGGGAATTGTCTTTTTTAGTTTAGCAAGTCTTCAGAGTCCAGAATTTAGCTGTCAGGGTCAATGCCTAACGCTCTCAGTTGTGCGGCTAATCGCTCGGCTCTTCGGTCAGCTTGTTCTGCCCTTCGGTCAGCTTGTTGGGCTCGTTCGCGCTCTTGTTCTGCCCTCTGGTCAGCTTGTTGCGCCCTCTGGTCAGCTTGTTCGGCCCTTTGTTCCAACTGCAAAAAGCTCAGGAATCTTCGCCCATCGGGACGATACAGTTCCAATGTGGTCGCCGTTACAACAAACCGAATCCCTAGACGGGGACTTGTCCAGTTCTGGATTTCTTCAATCCCTCTCAATCCTGACTCTGTACGGCAAAATCCCTGTAAATTGTTCCGGTCTGGGTTGTAAATATAATATTCTTCTACTCCGTAATCGTCATAGAATTGCTGCTTTTTGCTCATTTCCCCTGAACGATTGCCGGGGGACAGGATTTCAAAGACTACTTGCGGAGCAATATTATCCTCTTCCCACTGTTTATAAGACCCTCGTTCTCCTTTGGGGCGACCAAATGCTACTAGAGCATCGGGAGCGACGCGGATTTCTGGGTGTCCTTCTACAGGATACCAGAGTAAATCTCCGGCTACAAAAACATCGGGTCGGTCAGCAAAGAGGAGTTCTAGGTTTTCTTTAATCAGGACAATCCAGCGAAATTGTAAGGTATTGTCTGCCATGGGCTGACCGTCACTGTCGGGGTAGAGTCTCTCACAATCCAAGGAAATGGTCATATCAATTATCTCCTCTGGGTGAGGGGGAATTGTCTTTTTTAGTTTAGCAAGTCTTCAATTGAGCTTTACTGTTTGGGGTGGGGGGGAATGAAAGCATTTTTTTGGGGGTAAGTGTTTCTTACCCCCAAGTCAATTAAACGTTGTCATTGAATTTTGCGAAGACGGTACAAAATTATAGATTGGTTAAAGTCAACGGGGTTTAATTGGCGCAACTGCTGCACGCTTCAACGCCGTCTTTGTAGGTGTCTTTTTGAACGGTGCGGATGTAGTAAACGGCTTTACATCCTTGTTGCCAAGCGAGGATGAGGGCTTCAAAGATGTCTTTGGCTTGGATGCAGCGTTCGGGTTCGTCGGGGAAGTAGACTCCGGCGTTGAGGTTGAATAGGAGTTCCATGCTGATTCCGGTGTCTATCCAGTTCTGCATGGCGGCTACGGCGCGGATGACGGTGCGCTGGTCGAGGTTTTTGTTTTCGGGGTAGTACCAGAAGCAATCCCGAATGAAGGGGGGGGCGATGGGGACGGTGCCTTTTGCCCATTTGTCGTAGAAGAAGCGACTGTAGGTGGGGAGGACGCTGGCAGTGCAGCCTTGGACGAGGGAGGAGGAGGTGTTGGGGGCGATCGCGGTAATATGACTATTCCGGATGCCGTAGGTTTGAATGTCTTGGGCTAAAGCCTCCCAGCGTTCGGGGTGTCGGGCGTTTTCTTTGAACCACTCGACGGGTTTTGAGCCGATCAGTTTTCCTTGACTCCAATCACTGCCGGGGAAGGCGGTATAAGCGCCGCGTTCTTGGGCGAGTTTCATGGAGGCCTGGGTACAGTGATAACCAATTTCCTCGAACAGGTGGTTAATTTCGTTTAAGTTGCTGTAGGAGAGGTGGTGTTTGGCGATCCAGTCGGCGAGTCCCATCGCCCCCACGCCAATGGTACGGTAACGATGGTTATGGGCGGCGCTGGCTTCAAAGGGGGTGTGGGTGATTTCTATGGTGTTGTCGAGGAGACGAACGGCGATTTCACACACTAGGGGGAGTTCGTCGAGTTCTAGGTTAGCGAGATTCAGGGAGTTGAGGTTACAGGTGTGGGCGAGTTGTCCGGGAACGACGTTGGAAAAGCTCTCGACACATTGCCCGGTCAGGATACCGTTAAACATCCCCATGTGACGCTTGGGTTCAGTGAAGCAGTAAGTGTCTGAAATCCGCCCTGTTTGCTCGACGGCTACCACTTGAATAAATCGAGAGGCGGCACGCTGGGGCTTTCGATACGTCCACTGTAAGCGATGGGTTTTTAGGCCGAGTTCTGCTAATTTGGCTAGACCTACGCTGCTAATCAGCAAGCGATAACCTGTCTGGCAATAGTAATCTTTGACTCCACCTTTGCCATCGGGTAATAGGCGATCGCCAGATGACTGCATTTCGTTGATAAAGGAATCCACGCCCAAGGTCTGAAGCATTAAGCGAGTTTCACGCAAAAACTCAAGATTGATCGATGAAATCGACAGGCTTTCATTGAGTCCATTGCGCGAAACGGTTCCGTCACTGTCCAACAGTCCCGCTAACCACTCGATGCGTGATTTAACTGTGTAGCCATTGGTGGGAACGGTGAATTTTGGGGGGACAGTTAAGGGGAGTTTACAAACGATGCGGTTTGAGTTGGGGTCATCCAATACAGCGATTTCTTCCGTCTCTTTGCTGTAGTAGCGACTGCCTTTGAATTTATTGCGCACTTCAAGGTGAGGGAGTAAATCACGCTTACCCCCGTAGAGGTCGATTTCAGGAAATTGATTATTGTTTCCGCCGTAACTCCCGTCACCTGTGAAAAACCCAGCCGTATAAGCATGGGGAAAATCAACATCAAATTCTGAAGAAATCACAGGGAGTTCATATTTTATGAGCTTGTCCCCCCGTTGTAGGTCTTGGGCGCTGATCCGTTCCGGTCGCTGTCGGTAGTTATTTTGAACCCAAAAGTGGTGTTGAGGGGTGCATTCTAAGATTTCCCCGTTGCTCAAGGTGACTTTGACTAATTCTTGGTTTTCACCGGTTTTGCGAATCAGAACATTTGACCACTCTTCGCCGTTCCAAACATCAATATGCTGTCCTTCTAATTCGGCGATGGGGAGTTGACCGTGACGAGTCAGGATTTTGGTTTCGGGCGCGACACACAAGTTCACGCTGGGAATGTAACCCTCATGTTTGTTGGGGTTGGCTTGGTTGATGGTGTCTTTAAAGGCGAGGTAGGGCATTCCTGTTTCCACTTGCGATCGCATAATGGTTTTAAACAGTTCCCGCGCATTCACCCGTTTATAAAGGGTAATCTCCTGATCTAGGGCGTTTTCCACTTGCCGATAGGCGAGTTCAAACCCTTC
The DNA here is from genome assembly GCF_000314005.1 of Spirulina subsalsa PCC 9445. Taxonomy (NCBI): domain Bacteria; kingdom Bacillati; phylum Cyanobacteriota; class Cyanophyceae; order Spirulinales; family Spirulinaceae; genus Spirulina; species Spirulina subsalsa. The sequence goes on along the minus strand of NZ_JH980292.1, from coordinate 1,166,158 downwards.
CCCCCACAGGGGAGCGAGTTCAATTCCTAGCTGGGTTCGCACTTCGTAGGGGTCCACCAAAACCCAATCCTCACAATTGATCACCCGGCGCATAAATTCGTCTGGGATGACCAGTTGGGGGAAAATATCGTAGGCTTTCCTCCGTTGGTCGCCGTTTTCTGTCTGCATTTCGAGGAATTCGGGAACATCTAAATGCCAGACATCAAGGGAAACGGTGACAGCGCCCGCTCTTCGTCCCATTTTGTTCGGATAGATTCGCGACTTCTACCCCGTGACGATTGCTGCTTTTCGCCACTGCTACCAGTTACCTGATAGATCAGACCATATCACCATCCTAGACACAGGATGCTCCCCATTTCGCCCCGCTTGGAGCTACGAGCCATCACGCTCTGGTCGTTGAACCTTGAAGTGCAGAGATACAAGGGTTTGACCTCCTGCACTCCCTTGGCTGCTGATTGTCTTAGTAAGAGTTTCCAGCAATTAGAGGAGTTTTCCGGGCGACTTACGCCGCCAGGGGGCAGATGGGTTTACCCTGATTAACGGCGATCGCCGTATCATTCAACAATTTAATCCAAGGAATCACCCCCCCCGAGGCGTTGGGTTTCCCCATCACGGTGCTACCTGTGGATCGAATCCGGGAGACATTCACGCCCACACCCCCGCCATTTTTAGAAATGCGGGCGGTGTTGGTAATTTCGCCGAAAATAGACTCTAGATTGTCTTCAATGGCGACAATAAAGCAACTACTTAAGGAACCGTGGGGAATCCGAAGGTTGGCCAGAATGGGGGTAGCGAGGGAAATTTTCCGTTGTGCGATCGCTTCATAAAACCGTTTCGCCCAAAATAACCGCTTATCCGGGGCTTCAGGGACTGCTAACAACAACGCACAGGTTAACAGGGCTTCTTGAGGCAATTCGTTGGGTAAGAGGTAACGTTTCGTCAGTAATACCGCCCCCGCATAATCATAATCCGTGTCCCAATCCGGGTTAATCCAAGACCCAGCCTCAGCTAACTCCTCGGTACTATAGGTTAAAATCCGATGATCATAATAATTCTCACAAACCTTCATCTGCACCGTGCGGGCATAATCTCCGTACTGATACCCCCGACTCGCTAGAATATCCTTCCACAAACTCCAAATATGCAGCCTCCCGGCCACATAGCGCCAGTCGGGATTTTCAGGACTACATAACTCTAAAGCACAGTTGATTAAATTATCCTGAATCTCACGAGTAGTCACCCCGTTCCGTAACCGGGTTTTCATCCCCGCTTCCAAGGTGATGGGGTTCACCTCCAACCCCTCACAAGCCCATTCTACGACCTTGCGGATTTTCACCACATCCAACGCCGCGCTTGAACCATCCCGCTTAATCACGTGAATATTGGGATGGTGAGCAGCTAGGGGAACAGGCGTTGGCGTTGGCTTTCCATGGGGGAATCGCTCCTCGATTTCTAGGGGAGTTGCGTTGGCGTAAGCCTTCCCTTGAGGAATCGCACCAGATAAACTTTGTTCTAATTGCATTTTCAACTGCTGAAGGGTAAGTATTTCCACAAAGAGTTTAGCTATTTTGCGAACAATCGAACTGCTTAAATTCAATCGACCAACTCTTTGTCTTGACTCTCCCAAGTGTACACCCTCTCCCTAGTTATGGTGGATTTTTCAACAATTTGTAAGCTCTTGCCACTAAATACAGTTTCTGTCAAGGGAGATTGATTGTACCAGTGACGGACTCTAACGGAGCGGCCAGAAGAAGGTCAAAGCCTCAAGATTTAACCACATTTTTTTCTGTTTTAAATGCTCTATTAACTCTGCTCCAGTTAACTCAATCTCAAGCGGTTCAGGCAAATCTAAAATGGACGAACAGCTTATTTCTTGACTTTTCGATTTTACTCATATATTCTTAGATAAGCAAATCGCTGCGGAGGAATATGAATAGAGGACATCTAGGGTTCTGTGAACACAGACAAAATCGAGCTTATTTTGGGTTATCTGGGGGTGCTGTTGAGGAATTTTGTTGCAGTTGCCAAGCGATCGCATTGAGAATTAACTTCCCGTTGCCTGTAGAACGTTCCCGACATTCATCTTGTTGGGCGATCGCATATCCCACCCGTTCAATCGCCTTGCCATACTTTCGCTCCTTCGCCATCTCCTTCTCTTCCGCCGTTAACGGCCGAGTACGCTCTAAAACCGCCTCAATAATCGGCGTATAGGGAGCCACATCCTCCGCCGCCTCCTGCACCTCCACCTGTAAGCGCGTCAACTCAATAATTTCCTGCGCACCCTGCACAATTGGCGGTAACTCCTCCTGCTTTAAATCATCTGGCGTTTGTAATTGAGGACTTTGGGGAGGAACAAAAAAAATATTTTCCTGAGAAATCCCATTGGGAAACTTTTCCTCCTCAATTTCCCCCACTTCCCACATCTGCGTTACCACTTCCAACGCCTTCGCTCGATTTTTTTCCGTATCCCCCCCTCTGCCATCAACGGTGACTAAAATTCCCTCCTGTTCCGCCAGAGGTTTAGACGTATCACTCACCGCCACAAAATGTGCCACCGATTTACTTTTCGCCATAACAATCCTGCCTTTAATTCAACTCAGGATTAGGAACCGAGGAAGACAAAGGCAAAATCACCTCAAACTCCGTTCCCACTCCCTCCTGTGACTTAAATTTTAACTCTCCTTGGTGCTTTTCCGTCACAATTTGATAGCTAATCGGCAAGCCAAAACCCGTTCCCTTCCCTAGGGGTTTTGTCGTAAAGAAGGTTTGGAATAATTTCGCCTGATTTTCCTCAGAAATCCCCGAACCATTATCAATGATTTTAACACTCACCCCTTGTCGCCCCTGTTCCCCCTTCAACAACCGCGTCACCACCTCAATCTGAGGCTCCCACTCTGCATCCGCTTGTTTTTCTTTCTTCTCCATCAACACATCAATAGCATTCGCCAACAAATTCATAAACACCTGACTTAACTGGCCTGAATAACAATCCAGCAACGGAATTTTATCATAATCTTTCAACACCCGAATCCCCTGTTTCAAACGATTATCTAAAATCAACAATGTCCCATCAAGGCACTCATGAACATCCATTATTTGCTTTTTCCGGTCATCCATCCGGGCAAAATTGCGCAAACTATTGACAATTTGGGTTAAACGTTCAGAGCCAATTTGCATACTCTTTAACAAGCGTGGCATATCCTCCAGCACAAACTCTAAATCTAGCTCTTCCTCCAGTTGCTTCACCCGTTCACTCTTGATTCCCATCTCCTCTTGATAACAATTTAATAAACACAACAAGTTATCAAAATAGTTAATTAAAAAATCAATGTTCCCACTCACCGAATTAATCGGATTGCGCAATTCATGGGCTACACCTGCCACCATTCGCCCCAAACTCACCATCTTTTCCGTTTGCACCTGTTGCGCATAATGACTTTCATCTAACAAACGACTGGTTAACTTATGAATTTGAGATTGTGCCACTAATAACTGATGAATATCAACCAAACGATAGTCATCTTCTCCTATCTCTACCACTAGAGGTTCATATAATAACTCTGCCGGACGTTTTAAAGACAATTGAGCTGCTTTTACAATACCAGTCTCTAGCGGTACAATGGCTAACTCCGTTTGAATAAATCCGTATAAAGACTGAATAGGACGCTGTAAAAATAACTCCCGCGCATAGGGACGACTCATCCGTTCTAAAAACCGTCGTCGGGAAACCATCCCTACAAACTTACCTTGATGTTTCAAAATAATCCCCGGCAAAATTGGGTAATTATCAAATAATTCCGCCACTTCAACGACTGGGTGAGTGTCCTCAATTTCCGCATCGTAAAGAAACAACTTAGACAGTGTGGAATCCAGGGTTAGAGTTTTGAAATCAAAATGAGTGGAGGGAACAGAAAGGTGAGGAGTCATGGCTAAAGTTAACATAAGTTCAACATCCTTACAACACGATATAGACCCAAAAGAAACTAGGGATATAGTACCCCCAGCCTTTTATTATTCTTCCCTATTTTGTCTCTAATAAATCACAAAAGCTAGAATTTTTTTTAAAATAAAGTTCTGATAAAGCTGCGTTTTTTTAAACAAAAAATTACATTTTCTTAACTCAAAATTAACCTATTATGTATACAATTTTTATCTCACTTAAACCTAGGAGATAAATCCACGGACTTAATTTTTAATCTACTGGTCCCCAGCCTGGCTACTGTCTGGCTGAAAATTGACCTGATTTCAGGGTTGCTCCCGACTGGACTCTGATTCAGAATAAGCAACAAGTTCCTCGGCAAAAAGTACGCCATTCCGGCCACTTTTTTTCACTTGGTACAGTGCATCGTCTGCCGCTTGAACTAAATCCTGTGGTGATTTTTCCCAACTGGGAATACAAGTCGCCACCCCCATAGACAGCGTAACAATAGGACTCACTTTAGAACGAACATGAGGGATGGCCAAGTCATTCATACTCCGTTGAATTACTGAAGTAATTTCACGGGCTTGTTCTGGGGTGGAATTAGGCAAAATAACAGCAAACTCTTCACCCCCATAACGAGCGACTAAATTATAAGAATTGCGCTCGACTTTTTTTAAGGTCTTAGCCACCTGACGTAAACAATCATCTCCTGCTAAATGACCATAGGCATCATTGTAACGTTTGAAGTAATCCACATCAATTAAAACCAGAGACAAAGGGGATTTAACTTGATAGGCTTGTTGCCAAACTTGGCATAAATAGTCGTTAAAATGACGACGATTAGCAATTTCAGTTAAACCATCTAACGAGGCTAAACGTTTTAGTTCGAGATTAACGGCTTCTAACTGCTGAGAGGATTGCTGTAAAAGTTTTGTGGTGAGAATATGAATGTGAGCATGAGCCATTAATAAATGATGGGTGTCTAAAATTCCATACTTGCCCTGATCGGTGAAAACGACTAGAGGTTCATAAACTAACTCTGCCGAACGTTTAAGAGCTAATTGAGTGGCTTCTACAATGGTTGTTTTACTATTTAATACTAACAGATCTGTTTCAACAAAAGGATAAAGGAACTGAATGGGACGCTGTGCAAATAAGTCTAAACTATAAGGACGACTCATCTGTTCCCAAAACCGACGACGGGAAATCATGCCTTGAAATTGTTGATTTTCAGTTAAAATAATTCCTGCCCTAGTACGATTATTCTCTAGATTTTTAGCCACTTCCCAAGTAATACAAGACCAGTCCACTTGAATAAAATCTAAGGATAGTTCTTCTAATCTTGAATCTACAGTTAATTCTGTTGACTCCGGATCAGGATGGTGATAAAATGGTGGGTGATAATTTTCAGAACACACGGCTTTAAAAGAAGGAAACATTTCTAGAATTTGTTGTTGCAAAACCATGATTTTTCAGAATAAACGGCAGAGATACTCAGAAGTTTTCAATCTAATTTTCAATCTTCCGAGGGAATCAACACTTAAGTTTATCAAATATACAGGACTTCAGAAATGAGTATTTTCCACAGTTTATTTAAGTAACTTTAATTATTAATTCAACAAAATTTAAGCAATGCCATAAGCCACTGGTTAAAGCGAAGACGTAAAAAAGGGTTTTGAGTGGTGGCATAATTCCTCTGGTTCGCAACCGTTGGGATACAATGAATTCTGTTGGGACTCTCCTATTTGCTATTATCTCAATTTATGGGAAGGGGTGGTATAGTGTCAAGGGACTAAATGGGCAATAATGTGATCTTCTATACTTAGCTTTATGAAAAATTTAATAAAGTTCCTACTATTGCTATACAGTACCTAAAGGGTAAAGTTTGTAATGCCATCATAAGTCACAAAAACCCCTATCGATCTACCTTTAGCCTTCCTTTCCAAGCACAGTTTTTTCAAAGTCAGGGTCAATGTTGAGGTTGGCTCTCCCCGACACCTTAAATAGGGAAGATAGGTTTTGTGTTGGGCATCAGCGATCGCCCTTCTGGAGGGAGTTGCTGTGAATCACCGCTACACCCGGCTATTCCCCGGCTTTTCAGCAAGCCCTATATATAACGTTCTACCCCAAGCCAAAAATTCTTTCTGCCTTGGCAACATATTTGCATCTATCACCGTCTTAGGGAACAAAGCAGCGCAATTAAAACCGCTAAAGACGGCGAAATTGACCTGTTTTTAAACAAAAAGTTCCTAAAATAATAGCCTAATTTCTTTTTGGAACTTCTCACTCTTTCTCAAGTCAAATAACTCAGCCAATCAACATTAAAGGGAGACTGTGATTATGTTGAACCTCAAACGCTTGAAAGCCACTACTGCCGTTGTTCTTGCCCTCGGAATGAATGCTGGAGCGATCGCACCGATTGCCGCACCCATGCTTTCCGCCCAACCCGCGATCGCCCAAAACTTTAACAGCAGCTTCCGAGACGTTCCCTCCAACTATTGGGCCGCTAACTTTATTGAAGCCTTAGTCAGTCGAGGTGTAATTGCAGGTTTCCCTGATGGCACCTTCCGCCCCGATGCACCTGTGACTCGCGCTCAATTTTCCTCCATGTTACAAGCGGCATTCAATAACAACAGAGTGCGCAACGCCCCCAGATTCGTTGATGTTCCCAATACTCACTGGGCCGCTTCTGCCATCAGTCGCGCCTACGAAACAGGCTTTTTAGCCGGATATCCCGGCAACATCTTCCAACCGGAACAAAATATCCCTCGGGAACAAGTGTTAGTTTCCTTAGCCAACGGGTTAAACTACAGCGCCTCCAATTCGGTGGATCAAGTGTTGGGTTTCTACAACGATCAGGTCAACATTTCCAACTTTGCCCGTTCTCCCATTGCGGCCGCCACTGAACGGCGGATGGTCGTCAACCACCCCTCTTTAAGCAGCTTAAACCCCCGACGCAATGCCACCCGCGCCGAAGTAGCCGCCTTCTTGTATCAAGCCCTAGTCAGCCAAGGCACCGCCCCAGCAATCAGTTCCAGCTATATTGTTTCACCCACTCCGGTAGCTGTGGATTATCGCATTCCGGCGGGGACTAATCTTCCGGTGTCTTACCAACAAGAGAAAATTTTGTTAATGGCCAATGAAACCTTACCTGTCACCTTTAGCACTACGACCAATGTTTTAAGTCGTGAAGGACAGTTATTGATTCCCGTCAATAGCCAAGTCAGAGGGAAGCTGGTTCCGGCCGGAAGTGGGACTCGCTTTGTCGCCGAGCAAATTGTGTTCCCCAACGGGCAAACCCGCACCCTAGACGCACAATCCAACATCATCACGGAAAAAGAAACCATCCGTCAGGGAACGAATGCCTGGAATGTAGTAAGGAATGCGGCTTTAGGGACCGCTGCCGCGGCCGCTATCTCTGCGGTAACAGGCGATCGCGCCATTGCCACAGAAGAGGTCTTAATCGGAACGGGTGTAGGCGCTTTAACCACCTTAATTCAAAGCTTCCTCGGTCGGAACAGTGTAGATGTGTTAGTCGTTAAACCGGATACGAACCTGAACCTCACCTTAAATTCTGATTTTGTGGTCAGCGCTCGTTAATCGTCTTAATTCAGTGCATCTCTTCTATCACAGTCGGGGCAAGGTTAACCTTGCCCCGATTCATTTTTTGTGAGCGTATCGAGTGGGTTTCGGGAATCCAGAATAGGCCAGGGGATCACCCATAGACCCCGACCCGTCTGGAATCAATTGCCCATCAGTGCCTGGGCGAGTCCGATGAAGAGTGGTATGGCCAAGGCGATCGCAACTGGCGTACCAACGGCCGTAGAAGCACCGATATAAGCGGAAGGATTAGCCGAGGGAATACCCGCTCGTAACGTGGGAGGCCCCGAGATGTCCGAACTAGAGGCAGCGATGACAGCCAAGATCACGACCCCACCCAAGCTAAAGCCCGTAGCATAGTGGGCAATCATCCCGAAACCAAAGGCAATGAACCCGTGGAGCAAAGGCGCGACCAAGGCATATACAGCGTACCACTGAGCCACCTTACGCAACTCATTCAGCCTTGCCGTGGCCTCCATACCCATAACCAGCATCAAGATCGAAAGCAGACCGCGAAAGAGAGGCTCATAGAAGCTTTCAAAAACACTTTCAGGCCGGGTGAGCAGCCCCAAAGCAAGACCGAGCAACAGTGCCGATAGAGCAGAACCTTGGAGGCTTTCCTGTACAATCGGCCAAATCTCAACCCGCTTCGGTGCGTTATCACGCTCTTGGCCGAAATACTCCTGCTTAGTAGTCGGATACCCGGATCCCGACTGACTGGAATAATCCCCTGCGGCCACAGGCTGCCTGCTGAGAGACTCCTGCTTACTGAAAGACTCCTCTGCTGCAAGGCGCTGCTTCTGTTTGCTGACATAAACACTCGCCAAGACAATCGCCGTCACCAGTGCCGGGATATCCATGAAGGGATAGAGGGCGGCCGCCCAGGCCTCGTATTCGATGCCTTGCTCTTCGAGTAGTGTCAGGGCGGCGGCCATAGTCGAGCCACTTACAGCACCAAACAAGCCCGCAGTAGCAATAGCATCCACCACTTTGACGTTGGGCAGCTTGGCTAAAGTGTAGCGCCCAATGAACACGATCACGATCCCTGTTGCCACGGCAAACAGGGCGGGCAACAACATCTCCGTTAGATTGGATCCGCGGATCGCAATACCGCCACTCAGGCCAACTTTAATCAGTAGCATGAAGACGACAAACTTATAGATTGCATCTGGAATGGCCAGTCGGCTATTAACGGCAGCAATAACCATCCCACCAATCAGAAAGCCGAGTGTCGGGGACTGCAACTGCGCTAAGAAGCGCACTAAGAAACTGGATAAGAAATCCACTTTGTAATTCCTCCTTAATGAGATTTTAGGGGTCAGGACGGTAGGCAAACGCGGCATCGAATCCTAGGTAGCTGGCTTAACGCATCCGGATGAGTCACCTGTGAACGGCCTCTCTATCCTGGTGCATCGTGTGCTGGAAGATCAGGGGTTGCTGTCCCACACCACGTTCCATAGACTAATTTCTATCGATACCAGAATTTCTATGCGCTTAAGTCTATCGTGAAATCTGCACAAATTAGCAAGCAATCCCCTCGATCGACTAAGTAATTTCCAATTTAAGTAATAAGTTTTATTTATATTCAGTCAAGACCTCTATAGCTTTGGTCAATGCCAATGGCGATCGCAAGATTTGGTCTATTCCTTCGGGTAGATAGGGGTTATAGCCCCAAAAGGATAAGTGTTTTTTATAAAATCCTTCCATTAATCTGAATCAATCCTGCCCCAGAGAGGGTCATGAATTCGCCGATCTTTGGTATACACTTAAATACATGGCTCAAGACAGAACCATAGAGAATTGTCTTGAGTTTTTTACAACAGAACAGATCAAGAGGTAACCTACATGACCCAGCAAGCCAGCAAGCTCGTCATTGTCACAGAAAAGTTATTGCTGAAAAAGATCGTCAAAATCATCGACGAAGCCGGGGCTACCGGGTACACAGTGATTGAAACTGGCGGGAAAGGGAGTCGCAACGTGCGCTCCTCGGGACAACCCACCGTTTCCGACACCAACTCGAATATAAAAATCGAGGTACTCACTGCCAATCGGGATATGGCCCTGAAGATTTCCGATGAAGTCGCAGCGCGGTTTTTCAACGATTATTCCGGTATCGCCTATCTCTGTGACGTGATGGAGGTACTGCACGCGCACAAGTTTTGATACAAGAAAAAACGGGAGCTTACTAGCCCCGTCTATGCTGGAGCGGGGTAGAACAGGGATTTGAGCGCCTATCCCTAAACCCCGTTCTTTTTGTTCTTTTATCTGAATTCTTGAGTTGACTATTAAACTGCTAATCCGCTTTAGATTTAGAATTGTCGGTAATAATTCTAGCTCTTCCCTCCTCTGCAATCATCTGATCTAAAATGTGTAAATCTTGTGACTCATACACTACTCACCACCCCAAACAATAGCCTCTTGAATCCGATTCATTTCAGCAATAGCCGTATCAAAACTTGTGATCTCTACGCCAAATTCTGGTGTTATTTTCGCTGGGATTAACGTTTGACAACGACTCCGACGACTTTTCCCTTCTACTGAAATTAAACCCTGTTCTGCAATATAGGCTTTCACTTGATCAACAGATAAAAGTTCATCTAAACTATATCCTTCCTGCTTGGCAATGTCTTTTAAATAAGGTTTATCTTGACTTAACATAATCAAAGTATTCAGTTCTTTAACCAGATATTTCCACGATGATAAAAAGCCATACAGTGCGTAAGTTGCATAACTTTTTCCCGTGTTATTCCCTCCGCAAATAATGGTAATCTCTCCTAGGGAAAACTCCGCTTGTTTGAGAACGCCTAAATTTTTAACCTGAATTTTCATCCTTAAGTTCCCGTTTCATCCTAACTGAAAAACCGGAGTTACTCTCAGGATATTGTTGACCCACAAACCCCTTGAGGAAACCCCGGTTAATTGTCAATTAATGCGCTCTATTCCAAGCGTAAAACCGCCATAAACGCCTCTTGGGGAACATCTACGGTGCCGATGGATTTCATCCGCTTTTTCCCTTTGGCTTGTTTCTGTAACAGTTTTTTCTTACGGCTAATATCCCCGCCATAACACTTGGCTAACACATCTTTCCGCAAGGCCGGAATATGTTCACTGGCAATAATGCGGGTGCCGATGGAAGCCTGTAGGGGAATCTTAAACTGATGACGGGGGATTAATTCTTTCAGTTTTTCTACTAAAGCCCGCCCTACACTGTAGGCTTTATCCCGATGGACAATCATAGCGAGGGAGTCCACCTGATCCCCGTTGACCAAAATATCCAACTTGACGAGGGCATCCTCTCGATAGCCAATAAAGTGGTACTCCATACTGGCATAACCACGAGAACGGGATTTGAGTTGATCAAAAAAGTCCGTTACCACTTCCGCTAAGGGCAAATCATAAACCAACGTGGTGCGATTTTGGGCGAAGTAGCGCATATCCTTGAATACCCCCCGCCGTGTTTGGCACAAGTCCATCAGGGTTCCTACATAGTCCTCTGGGGTGATAATTTCCACGGCCACATAGGGCTCCTCGATTTTCTCCCGGTTGGTGGCTGGGGGTAACTGACTAGGATTGTCAATCTCAAAGACTTCTCCGGCGGTGGTGGTTACGCGATAGATCACCGAGGGGGCTGTTGTAATCAGTTCAAGATCATATTCCCGCTCTAGGCGCTCTTGGACAATTTCCATGTGGAGCAAGCCTAAAAAGCCGCAACGGAAGCCAAACCCCATGGCGGTGGAGGTTTCCGGTTCGTAGGAGAGGGCGGCATCGCTGAGTTTCAGCTTTTCGAGGGCTTCCCGCAGATCCTCATATTGATCTGAGTCCGTGGGGAACAGGCCACAGAAGACCATGGGTTTGGCTTCGGTGTAACCGGGTAAGGGTTCGGGTGCCGGACTGTTGGCGAGGGTGATAGTATCCCCCACTCGGGCATCTTCTACGGCTTTGATGGCGGCGGCGAAATAACCGACTTCTCCGGCGTGCAGTTCGTCTACTTCGATTTGGTGGGGGGAGAGTACGCCAAGTTCATCAATTTGGTACTCTTTACCCGAGGCCATGAGACGAACGCGATCGCCTTTTTTCACCCTCCCATCCATCACCCGAAAATAAACAATCACCCCCCGGTAGGCATCATAATAACTATCGAAAATCAACGCCCGCAAGGGTTCTGTTACCGTATCTCGGGGCGGGGGAACCAGATGCACAATGGATTCTAAAATGTCGGGAACCCCGATCCCTTCCTTGGCAGAAGCTAAAATGGCTTGACTACAATCTAAGCCCACCACTTCCTCAATTTCTTGGATCACCCGTTCTGGTTCAGCCCCCGGCAGGTCGATTTTATTCAAAACCGGGATAATTTCTAAATTCTGTTCAAGGGCGAGATAGACATTAGCCAAGGTTTGGGCTTCTACCCCTTGGGAGGCATCCACCACCAAGAGCGCCCCCTCACAGGCCACCAGAGAGCGGGACACCTCATAGGAAAAGTCTACATGGCCGGGAGTGTCAATCAAGTTGAGGACATATTCCTCTCCCGCTTGGTCTTTATACACCATCCGAGCAGCCTGTAATTTAATGGTAATCCCCCGTTCCCGTTCTAACTCCATGTTGTCGAGGAACTGCTGTTTCATCTTGCGATCTTCAACGGTGCCAGTCGCCTGTAGGAGACGGTCGGCCAAGGTTGATTTACCATGATCGATATGGGCAATAATCGAAAAATTGCGAATCCGGGATACGGGAACGTCAGTCATAAGAGTTAAATAACGACCAACCAAAGTTTTGAACGACCTAACACCAAAAAATCTGGCTTAAAGAATCTGGCTTATGTTGACAATCTGCGGGCTGAGGCCACGCAGATTCTTCAGACCACACCTGAAAAGGTCTGTCAAAAGGCATTTGCCACGTTAAGATTAACGCATTTTTGGCCTCAGTCGCAATTCATCCCGTCGCCAGCGTTCCTGAATCCTAGGGAATAGGCACGAGGCAAGAGGCAAAAGGCCAGAATTTTGAATTCCCTGAGTCCCGACTTTCGGGCTTATTCAGCAAGCCCGAAAGACAAAAGCTGTCGCTTCTGGCGTGGTTGTTCTGATGACATTCAAGCCAACTGCCCCACCCACCAGGGGATCGAGTTTTCCCGGCAATCTTTATAAAATGAAGCATCAATTTTAAGTTTTGAATAATAAACTATCAATTTCTAATGGGTAATTATATCTCTTCTGTCCTACGGCTAATTTAGTTCTATTAACCTTTTTAGGGAGAATAAAAAAGATTAAGAAATAAAACAAAAGGTCAAAAGTTATTGAAGTTTAATGGTATTCTCCGAAATATCTGATTTGACCCGTTGAATCGCGTCAGGTCTTTTTGAAGGTAGTAATCTACAGCACAATGTAGTTTACTGTGTGATGCCGACGTACCTCAAAATATTACTGGAGACTTGATGGAAACAGGCTTGCCGCTTGTGCCTATGCGGTTTTGTTTGGGTCAGGGGGTTCTTTTCGCTGTCGGGATTCCAAGGTTAATTGACTCAACTAAAAGGGTCGTGCCTAAAGGGTTTTCATCATAAGTACCCTCTCAAAGTTCTTTCATGAGAGAGTATTGATTGTTCTTCGAGAATATTGGGTTTAGGAAGTATTCTCCCTAACACAGTATAGGGTTTTTCTTCTCAGCTACCCTTTGCAAACATGGGTCTATTGGGTTTGCTGTTGTCCGAACAGTGCGCTTTGCTGGGTCGTTATGCCCTGCATACATTTCATTTCATGAAGTTGAGTATCTTATGTCAACACAATGGGATTGGGTTAACTTTGTATTACAACGTCCTAATTATTTTCCGGGACAATATTTGCTAGACGAAGACTTTGAATTAGCTCATCGCTATTTGAGCGATCGCCTGCGCTATATCAATAGTCGGTTGCACTTAGCCGGGATTGTGGAAGGACTAGAGGTAGAGGCGATCGCAGGTCAACCGGAAGTCATCATCAAAGCTGGGAGCGCCATTGATGGAGAAGGGAATCTAGTTATTCTGCCCCAAGCCGTCACCCGGAAAATTAACGGCTTAGGGTGGCTATGTCTACGTTATCACCAAGAACCCAAAGTCCTACAACAGCCCGAAATTCCCGATAGTTTCACCCGCTTTGAAGAAACGCCCCTGCTGACCTTAGAAGCCATTGAATCAAAGGATCTGCAAACCATTACTCTGGCCAAAGTCAGCCTAGAAGAGGGACAAGTCACCATTGATTCAAGCGTCCGGCAATATTCAGGAGTGCGATTACCCAGTCCTGGGGACGCAATGGGGCTTCGCGCTGATAGTAATGGCTTGAGCATTCAAGGCAATCTCACCATTTCGGGAGCCTTACAGTTAAGTCATTCCCTCCTCGCCGCGATCTCCCAAAGTATCGCCTTAGATGAAGACCGGATTGATGTGATTCCCTCAGAAAAAGCCGTTAAAGAACATATCAATCGGCGGATCAATGATCGTCTGGCCAGTTTAAACGCCCCCACAGAAGAACAATCTTCAGTCCGTCTCACCACCAAAGACGGGAAAACCATTGGCTGGAAAACCGAAGGCGGCCCCGCCAATGACCCCACCGCTTGGATTGAGTTAATCTCTACCCAGGATAATCTGGATCAATCCCGTCTCATTGTGATGCGAGACAGTGGCAATGTGGGGGTTGGGGTGACAAACCCCAGCGCGGCCTTAGATGTGAATGGGGTCATTCGTGCGGTGCATTTGGAGTTAAGTAACCCTATGCGCCATCGAATGTATCCGAATAATCCGATCATCTACCAGGATATTTTCGAGGCCGAGAAAGCAGGCGCGATCGCCAAATCTGATGACTTACCCGTTAGCTCCTACGATAACAAGACCTATGCCGCAAAAGGTTCCTATTGGGGGCGTAAGGGCATTCGATATGGCGTAGGGAAAGAAGACAAAGGCGGGGCTATTTTAAACCTTCCCCCCGGTTATGATACCGTTTGGATTCGGATTGCTAATTCTCGTGAATGGCACATTGTCAATGCCCAGTTTTCCTCCGATGGCAAGACCTTCCGAGACTTAGGCAACTGGACCGCAGGCTACAGACAAGGGAATCAATACTGTCCAGACGGGTCTTTAGGCGATTCAAGCCGACCCTATCATCAATGGTTGCCCATCCCCATTGGTCAATCGGGTCAAGTGAAGTTAGTTCACAAAGGAGAGACCGGAGCGTGGATGCTGCTTTCTGGGGTCGCTTTTAGTCAAAACCCTTGGGGTCATGCGGCTCAATCGGGATTTGGCTATCATTCGGCTGATCGGGTCAATCAAGGCGATCCAGTGGATTGGAACTCTGATAGCTGGAACGATGATATCTTATTTTGTTTTGATAATCTCCGAACCTATGACATCAGGGTTCCGGTTGTTCCATCGGGTCGCGATAAACTGCTGTATGTGATCGAACACAACGCCGAATGGAATGGGTGCCTCCATACAGGCCTTTCGATCAAAATTGGCAACGAATATGTCCCCATTGAACGGTTCCTCGCCAGCTATGACAACCCCTTTGCCCGCCATTGGAACAGTAGATCGTATAACCGCTATATCGCGGCCTGCATTTCTGCGGATTTAATCGCTAAAGCCCTACCGAACAGTCAACCGGGCGATCGCACCACCCAACTGATTACCATTAAAGTCGATCTCAGCTTACAGCAAGAGGCCAAGAATGATTTTGAGGATCGAATCTACTTCCGAGAAATCGGCAGCCATGACCTCGAAGTTCCCTTACTGAAGCCCCCAACCTCAGAGGAGTAAAAACTCATGCTGGAGGATTTAGATAGCAGCCTGAAGCGATTTTTACTCTACGGCTTGCCAGAACTGCAAAATCAATCAGAAACCCAGGTTTCGATTAGTTTTGTCACGCCCTTAGAAGGGGAAATTCAACAAAAACCCGCCATTAATTTGTTTCTCTATGATGTGCGAGAAAACTTGGAACTCCGCCGTGGAGACTGGGCAATGGAGCGCAAAGCAAACGGGACGGCGATTAAAATTCAGCCTCCCGCCCGCATTAATTGTTCTTATTTAATCACCGTCTGGGTTAATGGCGATGATCCTCAAGAAGAACATCACCTTCTCAGTCAGATCCTGAAACTGCTCCTACACCATCCAGTTTTGCCCCCAGAACTGCTCCAAGGTAGCTTAGGGAATCAAGACTATCCCGTACTGTTGAAAGCCCTGCAACCGGGGTATTTACAGAGTCCGGGAGAGTTTTGGCAAGCCCTAGGAGGCCGCCCGAAACTGTCATTACACTGTATGGCAACCATCGCCATTCCCATTGAGCAGGATACGGGAGAATGGCCTTTAGTCTTGGAAAATCAACCCCGCCTCTCCCGTCTGTCTTAACCGCCTATGATTCCCTTAAAACGTCGTCATCGGATTGCCCTCGCTGGACAGGTCAACAATGAGGTCACAGGAAATGCGATCGCCCAAGCCACCGTCAAAATAGTTCAAGCCCCCGATGCCTTTATTCAGAGGCTGATCTTGAAAATCCGCTTGTATGGCTTACCCCGACCTCTCGCCCGCCCCGGATGGTCTAACCCCTCCTTTCCCCAATCCCTCACAGACCCCAACCTCACCCTAGGAGAGAAATTCCAAATCCTTCAACAGCTTTTTGATCACCTAGATCAGAAACACAAAAACCCATCCTCTCACGCCATCCCAGATCGGACAAAAACCGCCCCCGATGGTTGGTTTTACTTCACCGATTTACCCCCCGGTTGTTATCAGCTTGAAGCCTCTCTTCCTAGAGCAAAATTACGCTATAGCACCGCATCCTTGACCGTAGAAATTGAAGACCCACTAAAAAACAATCAACCCTCAAAAAATAGCCGATTTTCTGATAAACTGGATCTAAACCTATGGATAAAACCGACAACCCTTGTAGGTCAGATCATAGACGCAGAAAATCAAGAAATGATCGACCTTGCGACGGTTAAAATTAACCAGAGTGAAGACCCGACCCTCAGATTTGAAACCATCAGTTTTAAAGCCAATGGGTTTAAAGCCAATGGTTCTAAAGCCATCAGTTCCAGAACCATTAGATCCCAAACCATCGAAGATTATGATCTCGGAAACTGGAACTATTGCCTGAGTGCCTTTGAGCCACAAGATCCCTTAACTACCGTTACCGTATCCGCTCAAGGTTATATCAGCCAAACCCAAAACATTCCCATTCAAACAGGAGAAATCAAAAAACTGAACTTTCAACTCCATGCTCAAAGATAATTAATTCAACCGCTTACAATCATTTTCAAACCAAGGAATAAGGAGAATGCCTACTTATTTATCCCCCGGTGTTTATGTTGAAGAAGTTCCATCAGGACTCGCTCCCATTGCGGGAGTAGGAACCAGTACCGCCGGATTTATCGGTGTGATTGCCCTGACCGAAACCCTCACCGGAAGCGAATCAGAATCCGCCGAAGAGGCCGCGGCTGGGGACTCAACCTCTACGTCTAAAAAAGACAAAAGCGCGGCGAAAAAGAAACTGGCGAAAAAAGGAGACTTTCTCCCCAGTAATGACACCTATTCCGTCGTCCTTCAGGATCAAAAAACCGGAGATGATTCTGTGGTGTCATCTGAATCCGTCCCGGCCGGAGAAGTCAAACTTTGTACAAACTTTAGTGAATATAAAAAATACTTTGGCGACTTTTCCGCCCATCCCGGACACAGTATCCTAACCCATGCCGTTTATGGATTCTTTCGCAACGGTGGGACTCGGTGTTTTGTCCTTTGGATACCCGCCGAAAAACAAATGGATGCCGCTTTAGATGTCTTTGAAGCCATTGATGAAATTGCCATTGTCGCCGCTCCGGGTGTAACATCCAAGGCAATCCTAGCCAAGTTGGATATTCATTGTCGTTCATTAGGCGATCGCTTCGCCATCCTCGATGCAGAAGAAGACATTCCCATCGATCAACTCAAACCCGGCACCCCCAAAATTCTCGGTAACTCCGATTATGCCGCCCTGTACTTCCCTTGGATTGAAGTCTTTGATCCCATCCTCAACCAGCCCAAATATATTCCCCCCAGTGGCTATGTCGCAGGAGTCTACGCCCGAGTTGACAATCAGCGCGGAGTACACAAAGCACCCGCTAATGAACCCCTGCTCGGTGCCATTGGCTTAAAGCAAGAAATCAGCAAAATTAAACAAGAACCCCTGAACCAAGTGGGGATCAACTGCATCCGAAATATGAACGGCAACATCCGGATCTGGGGCGCACGCACCCTAGGTTCCGGCCAAGACAATCCCGACTTTAAATACATCAACATTCGGAGGCACTTCAACTATATCCGCGAATCCATTGATCAAGGAACCCAGTGGACCGTTTTTGAACCCAACACCCCCGAACTTTGGGCGCGAATTCGGCGCAACATTTCCGCCTTTTTAACCAATGAATGGCGCAAAGGAGCCCTATTTGGCACCAGTCCTCAAGAAGCCTTCTTTGTCAAATGTGATGCCGAAACCAACCCCATTGACGTTCGGAAACTCGGTCAAGTCGTCACCGAAATTGGCGTAGCCGTCATTGAACCCGCCGAATTTGTGATCTTCCGCATCACCCAGTTAGTAAACGAAGATCAATAATAGCCTTTCAGCGTAACGTTTAAGCGGGTTTCTCTTTAAACCACCGATGCCCCAAGCTAAAATTTAGCTAACTGGAATCGAGACAAAACATTAAAGGCTTAACCCCTTAATCGCCCACCCTAAATTAGATCAAAATTGTCCCGTGAGCCGCTTTAAACTCCCTGCCCCAACACTCACCGCCCCCGGTGTCATCCTTCAAGACATTGCCCCCACTCCCAGAGAGGGGTTAATGACAGGTGTTCCGGTGTTTGTTGGAGGGACTCAAGCGCAAAGTGATTCCCACGGAAGGCTAGATCAACAACAACTTGACTATTTAGCCAGCCCCAAAAAACTAACCCTTTGGCCTGAATTTTTGCAACAGTTTGCAGAATTTCCCCTGAGTTCTTATTTAACTCAAGCCCTGCGAGGTTTCTTTGAAAATGGTGGCCGTTTATGTTATGTTCTGCTCTTACCCCAAGAGTCAGAACAAGAGCCATTATTTTCCTTAAACACCGCCACATTAGGTCACGGGTTAGAAATACTGGAATCCCTCACAACCATTGATCTAATCTGTATCCCAGACCTGATGCAGACCCCTTCGGGCACCGAAATCATTCATCTACAATCCCTCGTCCTGGAACATTGTGATCGAATGGGTGATCGTTTCGCCATTCTAGATAGTATTAATACCACTAATCTTGAAGAGATCAATCAACAGCGACAGCAATTAATCGGCAACAATGGCGCGATTTATGCACCTTGGATTCAAGTTGAAACCGTTGCCCATTATATTCCCCCTTGTGGACATATTGCGGGGATTTATGCCCAGAATGATCGAGAGAGTGGAGTCCATCGCGCCCCCGCTAACTATGTGTTGAATGGTGTATTAGACCTGAGTCTTTTATTTAGAGATCAGGATTGGCAATATCTCAATCTAGACTATGGCCCTGGGGTGAACTGCATTCGGAGTTTTAGAAATCGCGGGATTCGGGTTTGGGGGGCCAGAAGTCTAAGCCAAATTCCGGGTTGGCAGTATGTCAATGTCCGACGACTGATGATTACCCTTTTGCGCTGGGCTGAATATAACTTAGGGGGAATTATTTTTGAACCCAACGACACAACACTCTGGACTCGCGTCACCCGAGAATTAACAGTTTACTGTGAATCTCTGTGGGAGCAAGGCGCTCTCCAAGGCAACGAACCAGAAGAGGCGTTTTATGTCAAGTGTGATGAAGAAACCAACCCGCCCGATATTCGGAATGCAGGTCAAGTTTTAGTCGAAATCGGTTTATCCCCCAACACACCCGCAGAGTTTATTGTCATTTCTCTGATTCATGGTAATGGTGGTGTCAGCTTTGCCTAAAAAATGGTTAACACTTCCCTTGTTTGAACGAAAGGAGAGCAAATTCTATGCCGAATATTAAAGACACTCACGATCCTTATAATGGTTATAACTTTTGGGTTGAATGGGATGGCATTGTTCATGCTGGATTCCGTGAATGTAGTGGTTTAACCGGAACAAGGACAGCGAGTTTGTATCGTGAAGGAACTGATAAAAATTTAGCACAGCGACAGATTCCGGGCTTGAATAGTTTCGGCAATATTAGTCTGAAACGAGGGTTTACAGACAATGCTGAATTGTGGGAATGGCACGAAAAACTGTTAAGTGGAGAAACAGAACGTCGTAATGTTTCTATTATTTTGGCTGATGATAAAGGCAAGGAACAAATTCGCTGGAATTTAGAAAATTGCTGGCCGACTAATTGGAATGGGCCTGAATTTAATGCAACAGGGAGTGAAGTAGCGATTGAGTCCCTAGAATTGGTTCATGAAGGGATCACTGTTGATTAATTCACGGGTAATTAATTCACTCTTGGTTAATGGAGTCAAAAATGCACCAAACTGAATTTCCTTTTACCTTACCCCACGGCTATATTGATGCTGAGGGCT
Source organism: Spirulina subsalsa PCC 9445 (assembly GCF_000314005.1). NCBI lineage: Bacteria > Bacillati > Cyanobacteriota > Cyanophyceae > Spirulinales > Spirulinaceae > Spirulina > Spirulina subsalsa. The sequence continues at coordinate 1,146,106 of NZ_JH980292.1, read as the reverse complement.
GCTTACATCGAGAAGGAGTGATGCGACTCTCTAAAGCCGCCGATGAAATTATACCCCTTCGCGATCCAAGAGTGCAGAGGAATTCAGGCTATCTCGTGATTATTCTGTTAGCACGGGTTATCACGAGGCTGGGTACAATTGACCAACTCAATACAAAAATTATTGAGGAGTTATTTTCTGGAGATTTTGCCTATCTTCAGGACTTTTATCAACGCATTAACCAAAATGGGAACACTCGCTTTCGGGTGACTTGTCCCCATTGTAGTGGTGAGTTTGAGGTAGAAACATCTCCTGTGGGGGAGTGATGTGCTACCCCCACAAGCGCTTACTTGAGGAGGTAGCCTACCTTTCTTATCATTTCCATTGGTCCTATGAAAATGTCATGAATATGGAACATTGGGAGCGTCAGCAATGGGTTGCACAATTGTCTGAAATGAATCAACAAATTAATCGACAATCCCATAATAGTCGAGCCTAGCTTTTGATTTGTAGTAACCCGTTGTAGGTTGGGTGTAGCGTTAGCGAAACCCAACAAAACACCAAGAAACAGCATCTTTAAATGCTCTGTAGGTTGGGTGTAGCGTGAGCGAAACCCAACAAAACACCAAGAAACAGCATCTTTAAATGCTCTGTAGGTTGGGTGTAGCGTGAGCGAAACCCAACAAAACACCAAGAAACAGCATCTTTAAATGCTCTGTAGGTTGGGTGTAGCGTGAGCGAAACCCAACAAAATAGTAACCCGTTGTTTAAAATAATCCTCATTGGTTGAAGGAGGAAAAGGAATGGCAAAATCTAAGCAGAAAGGAGGGAAAGAGAAAAATCGTGATCCCTATATGGCTTTTAATTTCACCGTAGAAATTGAAGGTTTAACAGTAGGGGGATTCTCAGAGGTCATTGGATTAAGTGGCAAGCTAGAACTTGAGACTTATGTAGAGGGCGGTGTTAATCATCGTGTGCATCGCTTCCCAAAACAGATGGATTATCCTAACTTAGTGTTGGTGCGAGGTTTGACCGAACGGGATGATCTTTGGAAATGGTACGAGGATGTTACACGGGGAAAGATCCGCCTACAAAACGGGACAATTATCTTGAAAGATAGCCAACAATCGAAGGTCTTAGCGTGGAATTTTAAGAAGGCTTATCCGGTAGCGTGGGAAGGGCCACAACTGAACGCATCGAATGGAACAGAGGTTGCATTTGAGCGCTTGGAATTGGTTCATCGGGGCGTGTATAAAGCCTAGTTTTTGCGAGTTTTTAATCAGACGGGTTAATGTTTTGGCTGGGGGCCTATGTATTTTGATCCTAAACTGGTACAACGTTTGAATCGACCGTTACAGCGTCCGGGTGTAACCAATCATCGGATGGCGGAACATTTGATTGCGCGATCGCAGTATTTCCTAGATCGTTTACCCTTACTCGATCAACAATTGAGTCGTTGGTCAACAGTAGTAGAACTAGACCCAGAGCAAGTTCCTATTGTCTATGTCGAAAATTCAGACCCAGAGGTTCTCGAAACCGAACCCCTTAAAACCCCCGACCAGCGCCCCTTAGAAGTCCCCACCAAGAGAGAAGCACCCAGCGCAGATCATCCCCTCATCCCCCCCACCCCAGCCCACAGCACTGAGGCTCAATCCCCAGTGCAACCCCCCATTACCCCAGAACCAGCCCCGCGAACCCAGCCCATCTTAGAACCAGTAAACCCCCATCTTCAAGGTGAGGGACTCATTCAAGCGCAACAGCCCCCTGAGAGCAGAGGGAGAGAGGTTCACCATCCCGCCCCCCCCACTAACCGGAAAGCCCGTAAACAAGCCCGTAAACAAGCCCGCCAACAAGCCCGTCAACCAATGCGTTCCGAGGGAGACAAGACAGCCACGCCCCCTCAGACGGCAATTCCCCAACCCCTGACTCCCCCAACTCCACCCCCAACACAGCCCTCCGAGACGGCAACCCTGGCCCCCCTTGTGGTACAACCCACCCCTACCCCATCCCCTGACCTTCCCTCCCCACGGGAACAGAACCCCCTTGACTCCTTTTCTCCCGCCCTAACCAGCCCCCATTCTGAGCCAGCCCTCTCCCCCACTGACCCAGAGGTTGCCACCCCTGCCCTACCTTCCGTCGGGCCCATCCCCCAAGCCCTAACTCCCCTAACCCCCCTTGGCGGTGAGGGAATCATTCAGGCCAAACCCGATCCCAATCCAGAGCGAACCATTCCCCCGCTCCTTAGTGCAGAATTGCCCCCAACCGAGTCCGCGAATCTCCCCACCCCACCTCACCCTAGAACCCTCCCCCAAACGCACTTAGAACCCCAACAACCCATTCTCTCGGTTCATCCCAACCGCGACACAGACTTCACGGCAGCCCACCCACCCTCTACCGTCTTGCCCCAACCGCTAGAGAGTCAACCCGTTGCCCCCCCCTCACAGGGGACTCTTGAAACCCCCCGGGTTTCCCCAACTCCCTCATCTGTAGCCCCCTCGCCCTCCCAAATCGAGCCGCTTGTAAGCCCCTCACCCACTCAGAGAGAACAGGTTATAGCACCCACTCAGAGAGAACAGGTTATAGACCCCTCACCCACTCCGATAGAACCGCTTGAGGCAACACCCGGGGGAAACCCTGTCCCCCTCCAACCCCTAACCCTTCGCTCCCCAGAAAACACCATTATTCAGGCTCGGTACGACCTCTCAACCCCCAACATCACCCCCCCAGTCCCGGTGATGGATGTTGCCCCTAACCCTCTCTATCCACCCCTTGAACTCGACCGCTCATCCTCAGCCCCAGTGGTCTGGGATTCCGTGCCAGTGGTTCAAGCTCAACCCCTAGCACCCCTTCCAACCCGGAGAGATGCAAGTCCTATCCCCCAGAATGTTGTAGTCCCTTCTCAACCCATCCCAGTGGGACGCGACGAACGCGAGTCATTGCCCCCCAAAACAGCAACCCCTCCCCCCAGAGATTTAGATCCCTCAAGGTCGCCCGTCCTGCCGATTCCTTTGGAAGGCTACGCCAACATTCATCCCCTCACCCCCCCCTCAGACCCCCCGATTCTTGAGCGGGAAAACCCCACCCTTGGGAGATACAACGCTAACACCCCTGTCACCCAGTCACACCCCCCCCAGCCCTCTCGTCCTCACTCCCAGTCCTTTGTGACTTCCCCAACTCCCTCCTCTCCTGAGACTTCGGAGCCAGTTTCCGCTCCAGTCCAGCAACCCACCCTACCCATCATTGAGGCCACCCTAGAACCGCCTCCACTACCCGTTAAACCCCTGATTTTGTCTTATCCCAACAGTACCGTTCCTTTCACCTTCCGAGGTACCCGGCGAACCCCACAACTGGGCAGAGATAGTCCCTCCGCCCCGAACTCCCAACCCCCGCTCACCTACCCCAATCCTCTCGTTACCCCCCTTGAACCTACCCCACTGACCCCTCTTGTACCCACTCAATCCAGCGCGGATGTCGCTGCCCCTAAAGCATCGGTCGTGAGTCAGGAAGCCCCCAAAAACAGTGTTTTTAATGCCCTACAGACTGTTTCCCCAGTCCCTCGACGGGAAGGTGAAGGGCAAGGTTTAAGCGAGGTGGATCTGGAGGCTTTAGTGACCAAAGTAGAGCGAAAAATACTCAAAAGATTAGTTGTTGAAAGTGAACGTCGAGGTAAACGAAAATGGCTCTAGAAAAATTAAAAATTAAAGCGGAAAAAGATCAAGAAGGGGATTTTGCGGAAGAAATCGAGGTTCTCTTTAATCCCAATCAACTGCAAATTGATAAAACGGGCTGGAGAGTTGGGGACGGTTATCCGGTGGCTGCCAATGAGTTAGCCACTTTGACTATTAACTTATTCTTTGATACTACCCTAAGCGGTTCGCCCCCGGAGAATGTCCAGAAACACACTAAGAAAATTTTTAACCTCACCCATCCCAAAATTGGCAACAGCGAAAAACGACCGCCGCGCTGTAAGTTGATTTGGGGGACTATTGGGGGAAATGATAGTATTTTGCTCCCGGATGGTTTTTTAGAACGAGTGAGTAAAACTTTGACCCATTTTTTGGAAGATGGAACGCCAGTCCGTGCTTTATTAAACTGTACATTCCGAGAGTGGGCGGATTCGGAAAAACGCAAGAAAGAAGCGAATTTAATTGATGATCCGGTGCGGATTGTCCGACGGGGAGAAACGTTGAGTCGGATTGCCTATGAGGAGTATGGAGATTCGGCTTTATGGCGCATTATTGCCGATGAAAATAAGCTCACGAATCCGCGAATTTTAACGCCCGGATTGGTTTTAACGATTCCGGCTTTGAAGGGGAGGTAATGGGGGAATGTCTAACTATTCTGGGGCTAAAACTCTTGCTCCTAATGTGGAAATTTTAGTTCAAGGGAAAAAACTATCGGCGAAAACTGACGCGGATCTGATTGGGGTTCAGGTTTTTGAAGATATTGACGCACCAAGTATGTTTACTTTGGAATTGATTAGTTGGGATTTGCCGAAAGAAAAGTTTACTTGGGTGGATGATGATTTATTTGATTTGGGGAATGAAGTTGAAATTAAAATGGGCTATGAGAATAGTTTGCAGACGGTTATTTATGGGGAAATTACGGGGCTAGAGCCTGAATTTAGCCAAGGTTCTACACCTCGTTTAGTGGTGCGAGGTCATGATCTCCGACACCGATTGTTACGAGGAACAAAGACTAAATCTTTTACGAAGATGAAGGATAGTGAAATTTTTAGTAATATTGCGCGGCAGAGGAGTTTAACCCCTCAAGTTAAGGATAGTGACGTTCAGCATGATTATGTTTTACAACGAAATCAAACGGATTGGGATTTTTTAAGGGGGCGGGCTGAACGGATTGGTTATGAAATTGTGATTGAGAAAAAAAATATTTCTTTTAAACCGCCCCAAAATGATGGTCAAAAAGTAATGACTTTGAAATTTAAGGAGAATTTAAGCGAGTTTTTTCCGCGCTTAAGTACGATGAATCAGGTGGAAAAGGTGGAGGTTCGAGGCTGGCTACCGGAGGATAAAAAGGAGGTGCTAGGAAAGGCAGGAAGTGGGAAGGAGGGGAGTAAGATGGGGGGGCAAAAAACCGGGCCGAAGGTGGTAGAAACTTTTGGGGAATCGACGGCGACTATTGTTCATCAGCCTGTAGCGACTAAGGCGGAGGCTGATGAAATTGCTTTAGGGCAGTTTAAGGATATGGCGATCGCGTACATCACGGCGGAGGGGACTTGTCCCGGCAATCCCACGCTACGCATTGCGAAGGTGATTGAGATTGAACAGGTCGGAAAACGCTTTAGTGGGCTTTATTATGTGACATCAACTGAACATTTTTATAGTCAAAGATCGGGTTATAAAACGTCATTTACTGCGAGGAGAACTGCATCATGATGGGATTTGATTTATTAATGCCTCCTGACCAATCCGCCCGATTTTATGGGGTGACAATTGCGGTAGTGACTAATATTAAAGATGAGGATGGATTAGGACGAATTAAGGTAAAATTTCCTTGGTTAACGGATGAGGATGAGAGTCCTTGGGCGCGAGTGATGACTCCGATGGCGGGGGATGATCGGGGGTTTTACTTTTTGCCGGAGGTGGATGATGAGGTGTTAGTCGCGTTTGAACATGGGGATATGGCGTTTCCCTATATTTTGGGCAGTTTATGGAATGGAAAAGATAAGCCACCGGAAAAAAATGATGATGGAGAAAATAATAAACGTCTGATTAAGTCTCGCAGTGGTCACATGATTATTCTGGATGATACGGAAGATAAGGAGCAGGTGATTATTCAGGATAAAAGTGGCAAGAATAAAATTATGATTGACTGCGAAAATGATGAGATGACAATTGAGGTAGAGAAGGATTTAAAAATTAAGGCGAAGGGTAAGATTTCTTTAAAAAGCAGTGATGATGATTTGGTGATTGAGTGTAACAATTTGCAGATTAAGACCCAACAAGATTGTGAAATTGAGGCGGGTTCAAACTGTAAGATTAAGGCACAAACTAAAGCGGAGTTTGAGGCACAGTCTGGGCTGGAGTTGACTTGTTCTGCTGGAGTGAAAGTTAATAATAGTGCGTTGGAAGTGATGTAATGGATATTGATTTTTTGGGAGTGGGTTGGTCATTCCCGGTACAACTGGATGAGGAACAGCAGATTGCGACGGCGAAATATGAGGCGGCGGTGCGACAATCCATCTGGGCTATTCTCAGTACAGCCCGGGGTGAACGGCTGATGCGTCCTGAGTTTGGCTGTCGGATTCATGATCATGTTTTCGCGCCCAATACTCCGGGAACGGTGGGGCAAATTATTAGCGATGTACGGTCGGCTTTGATGGAATGGGAACCTCGGATTGATGTTTTAGATGTTGATTTGTTGCCCCAATCTGCCCAGCCGAATTTATTACAAATTTCGATTCATTATCAAGTCAGAACGACTACTAATGAATTTAATTTAGTTTATCCTTTCTATTTGCAATAAATAACGAAGATGTCTTTAGACCCCCCTAAATTAGATCAACGGAGTCGGGAAGAGATTATTCAACAGACTCTTACCTTGGTGGAATCTTATTCCGATTGGCAAACACCGGGAACTGATGCGCCGGATTTGGGTCTGGCGTTGGTGCGGATTTTTGGTCAGATGATGACCGTGGTTCAAAACCATTTGAATGATGTGCCGAATCGCAATCAGTTGGCTTTTCTCAATCTTATTGGAACTGAGTTAATTCCGCCCCAAGCGGCGCGGGTGCCTGTAACGTTCCGTTTGGCTACGGGGGGGTCAGGGGTATTAATTCCGCCCCAGACTCAGGTGGCGGCTCCCCCGAGGGCTGGGGAGGATGAGGATGTGGTGTTTGAGACGGAGCAGGAGTTGCTGGTCACAGAGACTCAACTCCGGTCAATTTTTGTCATTGAGGATCATGATTACTATAGCCAACGCAACCCAAAAACTCAGGAGGAAGATCCGCCTTTTTGTCCTTGGCATGGGGATAGACCTGTAGACCATTATCTGTACTGGCAGGCTAGGGATCTCTTTGATTTGCCGGAGTTGACCCAAATCACGGTCATGTTAGAAACGGACTCAACGGCCAGCGCCGAACAGTTGGCGGGTCGTCTGGTGGATTGGGAGGCTTGGGATGGCAAACAGTGGCAAGGTTTGCGGGGGGTGGAGCCGTCGGGGTTGTCTGGAGGGGGGCAAGTCGTTGTTACTCTGGGCCAATTGCCGAAACTCCAAGAGGTTAAGGTGGATGGGGTGTCTGGGAAATGGTTGCGGGTGAGGTTGAGTCACCATCAACGGCAGCAATTGCCGGAATTGCGAACCATGGGGGTGAGTACGGCGGTGGATCAAAGGAAGTCTCCCCGGGCTTGTTTTTTTAATACGAGTCTGCTGGATTTGAGTAAGGATTTTTATCCGTTCGGCACGGCACCTCAGTATAACGACACTTTTCGGATTGCCTTAGATGGTCGCCTGATTCAGCCGGGGATGGTGATGGAAATTCAGGCCGAAATGAGCCGTAGCCCTCGCTATACCGATGATTTAAGGGTGGTTTGGGAAGTGGGGCAAGGGGTGGAATGGCAGGAAATTGAGAGAACGGATGAGGAGGCTAAATTCCGTTGGTTGCCGGATTCTGAACCCCTGCGCTTGGTTGCGGGGAGTGTGGTGGGGGCGTTTCAGTTTCCCTCGATTTTGCCCGGGTCGGGGACGGCGGGGGAGGCGATTTACTGGTTACGGGCGCGGATTGTTGAGGGATTGTATGGCAGTCGAGGCAGAACGCGCCCCTATGTGGTGTATAACGAGGTGACGATGGTGGCTCGGACTATCTCCTCGGGTCAACTGGAAATTGAGGGGGATGATTTAGAGGGTGTCGCGCTAGGGGATACGCTCCGCCTACAATCTCTGGTGGATCCACTCCGTCAGGAAGAGGCGAAAGTGGTAGATTTGCGCCCCCAAGAGCAGATGATTGTTCTCAATCATCCTACCCGCCATCCTTACGAAAGCGGTAGTCGGATTTTGCGGAAATTAACCCTGACGGAATCTACACCGGATACGTTTGACCCGCCTATTCTCCAGAGTTTGACGTTGACCTATCGCTTTGTTTTCCAGAGTCCGGCGAGGGTCAAAGCCTACAATGATTTTATTTTTGCGGATGCCCAGCCTCTCGATTTGTTTCTCCAGCGTCCGGTTCACCAAGGGGAGCGAGTGGTGCAGTTTAAAGAGGTGAGTTCTTTGGCTTTGGGGGAATTGTTGGTTTTTCCGGGACAGCCTCCCGAAAAACGGCAAATTGAACTGATTGATCGAGGGGGTCAACAGGTGATTTTGCGTGACCCTTTAGAGCAAGATTATCCGGGGGGAACCCGGGTCGCCCGTTGTTTTCATCCCCTGACTCCTCAACTGAATTCGGATTCAGCCCTTTATCTGGGGTTTAATCGTCCTTTCCCTAACCGCGCCAATAGCCTTTATTTTCAGATCCAGCCCCCCCAACCCCAAGAGGTTGCTCCCGGAAAACGCCTGGATTCGTCAGCCTACAATAGTCTGCGTCAGGTTTGGGAATATCCCAGTCCCCAAGGCTGGCAGCCTTTGGTGGTGGAAGATCAGACTCAGGGTTTTTCGGAAAAAGGGTTAGTGCAGTTTATTGGACCGACTGATTGGATGGAGTCTCCCCATTTTGGTCAATCCCGGTATTGGTTGCGGGTTCGCCAACAACTGACTCCTCCGGGTGAGTTACCTTGGCCTTTATTGGCTCTCTTCCGGTGGGCGATTACCTACCCACGGTTTAGGCTCTGGGGTCTGATGCGCTATTTCTGTGGTCAGGTGGCTCGTTCGGCGGACTTGACTCCGGCTCCTCGGATTCAGGCGGTGCGCACGAATACCACTTGGGCGAGTCAGTCTATTGGTCTGCGTGGGGAGGTGTTGGGATCGAGTAATCATGAACCGAATCAGGTTTTTCGGAGCAGTCAGGTTCCCATTTTGTGGGGGCAGCAATTGGAGGTTCAGGAGGGACAGATGCCCTCGGCCTCTGATCAACAGGCTTTAAACCGTCTTTGGGGAGGCGATGCCATTCGACCGAGTTGGGATGAAAATGGTCGTCTGGAAAGGGTTTGGGTGCGTTGGCAGGAAGTGCCGGATTTCTATAGTTCGGGTCCGAGCGATCGCCACTATGTCATTGATCGTCAACTGGGGACTATTCGCTTTGGGGATGGTCAGGGGGGTAGAATTCCTCCTCGGGGTCGTCAGAACATCCGTCTGGCTCACTATAGTATTGGCGGGGGAGTGCGGGGAAATCAAGGCACCCAAACCATCGCCACGCTGAAGACTACGATCCCCTACTTGGACGGGGTAATCAACCCGGAAGCGGCATTAGGGGGCAGCGACCGAGAATCTGTGGAGCGTCTGAAATTGCGATCGCCCAAACATCTCCGACATCGCGATCGCGCCGTCACCGCCCAAGACTTCGCCGACCTCACCTATGAAGCCTCCATCGAAGTCGCCCGCGTTCAAGTCATCACCCCCGAAATGCTCGCCCCCGGCTTTAACCCCCTCCTAGAGGAACTCTGGATAGATCCCAACCCTAACCCACAAACCCCCATTGCAGGGAACGAAATCGATGTCTTTAACCATCCTATCCGGGCGGGTCATGTAGACGTGATCATCGTCCCCCATAGCCCCGACCGTCAACCCACCCCGAACCTTGCCCTACTCAACCGCGTTGAACAATTCCTCAAAGCCCGCTCTATTCCCACCTTACACCTTCACCTCTCAGGGCCGAAATGGCAAGAAATCCAGATCATCACCGAAATTGTCCCCCAAAACCTCGCCCAAGCCGGAGCCCTTAAAGCCACCGTCCTCCAAAGACTAGAGGAATTTTTGCACCCCCTCACCGGAGGTCAAGACGGGACGGGCTGGCAGTTTGGCCGTCGCCCCCAACCCTCAGACATCTACGCCGTTCTCGAAGCCATTCCTGAGTTGGGTTATGTCTACTCCCTAGAGATCCAACCCACCGAACTCCAGATTGACCCCCAAACCCTGATCTACTCGGGAAACCACCAAGTCATTCTTAAACAGGGAACGGGGAACAGGGAACGGGGAACAGGGAATGGGGAATAGGGGAGAGGGGGAGAGGGGGAGCAGGGGAATAGCTAAAACTCTTGACTATTGCCTTTTCCCGATTCCCGACTCCCTAGGGCGCAAGCATTGCGCCCCTACACCGATTCCCGATTCCCGACACCCGACACCCGACACCCGACACCCGACACCCGACTCCCAACTCCCAACTCCCAACTCCCAACCCCCAATCCTAAAACCATGCCCATCCCCAATCCACCCCTAGAAGAACGCACCTGGGACGACCTGGTAGCCGAAGCCATTAATCGAATTCCCCTCGAAGCCCCCCAGTGGACTGACCATAACCCCTCAGACCCCGGGATCATTCTCATTGAACTCCTCGCTTGGCTCACCGAGATGGTTCTCTACCGTCTCCACCAAATCCCCCCCGCCAATCAGGCCGTCTTCCTCTCCCTGTTGAAAGGCAAACCCTGGACCCTGCCCCCAGACCTGACCACCACCGCTCAAGCCGCCCTCATCCAAGCCGAAATACAAAAAACCCTCGCCGAACTCCGTCACCCCTACCGTGCCGTCACCCCCCAAGACTTTGAGCAACTAATCCTCATCGACTGGCTTAAAACCCGCACCGCCCAGCGAGACTTTGGCACCGATGCCGAAATTGCCCGGGTTCACTGCCTCCCCCAACGGGATCTAGACCATGCCGAGATTAACCAAGTGGTTGAGGGTCATATTACCTTAGTCGTCCTGACCCGCTATCCCCAAGCTGACACCCAACTCCTACGGCACACCCTAGGACGCTTCCTGAATCAACGCCGCCTCCTGAGTACCCACCTGCACATTATTGAACCCCACTGGGTCAACGTCACCCTCAACGCCCGTCTTTACCTTGAAGATAGTGCCGATTTCCGCCGCGTCCGACAGATTGCCCAAGAGCGGGTTCATCAATACTTTGCCCCCCTAGACTCCCAAGACTTTTGGCAAGGTCAAGGCTACCCCTTTGGGGCTGATATTTATTTCTCCCAACTTTATGAACTCCTCGATGGTCTGCCGGGGGTTGATTATGTCGAAGACTTGACCCTAACGGATATTGAACCGGAACGCCAACAGTTTAACGAACAAAATCAAGTGATTGGTCTGTCCATTCAAGACCATGAATTAGTCCGGATTCAGATCGGTGAGATGCCAACCTTACAACGGTTCAGAGAGCAATGGAAAACCAACCCCAATTAAGCAGTTATTTAGAATACCTCCCGGCCTACCTGCAAACTGACCCCTTAATTGGTCAGTTTCTCGGGGCTTTTGAGCAGATTTTGAGCGGGATTCCCTCCCCAGAAGCTCCCCCTTTTCAACCCCACATCCTCACGGCTGAATCAGAATCGACCGTGGGGGTAGAAACCGTGATTTCCGAGATTCATCGTTATTTTGACCCCCAACAGACTCCGGCGGAATTTTTGCCGTGGTTGGCGGGGTGGATTGCCCTGAGTTTACAGGAAGATTGGAACGAAGCTGTAAAGCGGCAATTTATCAGCCAAATGGTGCCGCTGTACCGGATTCGGGGAACGGTTCCGGGGTTGAAAAAAATGCTCACCATTTACCTAGAGAATTCTGGGTTGAGCTACCCAGAGCGGACGATTTCGATTTTTGAATTTCCCGATCAACCCCATTATTTTCAGGTTCAGTTAGCCTTACCCAGTCATCAGGTGATCCAACCGGAGCGTTACTGGCGAGAATGCCGAGCAGCCCAGGCGATTATTAACCAAGAAAAGCCCGCTCATACCTTTTACGCGCTGCGGATTTTAACCCTTACGATGCAGCTAAGTCAGGGGTGGGGCTGTTGTTATCCCTTTACCCTGTGGGAAGACCCCTCCCAGCAGCGATTAGAACTTGAGGCCTCGGTTCATCTCGATCCCGAAGAGTTTGAGAGTCAATTGGGGCAAGATATTTTAATTCGCATTCAGGGGACCGAGAAACTGTTAGAACCCAAGGGTAGCCAGAGGGGGCCTGTAGTTCGCCAACGGATATTTTATGACCAGTGGGTGGGGAATCCTCGGGGCTTTTTTGTGGCTTTAGCGAATTTAGGCGATCGCCATCTCCGGGGTACCCTCACCCTCCATCTGCACTTTACACTCAATGGTCAACCCTTCTCTTGTCTCATCCTAACCGCACCCTTTGACCTAGAGCCAAACTTGAGGATTTATCGGCCTTGGAACGACTTAGCCGCCATGTCCGGTAACACCCGCCTCGACAGCAACCCAGCCAGCACCCTGCAACTGCAAAATGACCCCCCCCTGCAAATCCATGAACCTCAAATCCAGCCCATCGACGGCAACACCCGCCTCGGTTCACAACGCCCTCAAACCCTGCGTTTAGTCCATGATGCCCGACTGCGGATCTATCAACCGCGCCCCCTCTGGGACCCCGTAGAACAAACCACCCGCCTCGGTTCAGACCAACAATCAACCCTACAATTGCCCCGTGACCCCCAAACACCCACCCTCCGGGTTTATACTCGCCGTACAGAGTACAAAATTGGCAACACCCGCCTCGGACCAGCCATCGGCGACACCCTGCGCCTCATTCCAAACTCCCAATGGTTAGAGCGAATCTACCGCTTCCGTCTTTTCGAGCTTCCCCAACAACAAAAACTAGAGATTGAGGTGTGGGTTGAACCAGATCATCCCATCCCAGAAGAAGCCCTAAAAATTAACCATCTTTTGCTCCTGCGCATCCAATCCCAAACCGCCAAACTTTCGCCCTTTCCCGGGTCATACTATCCCAACACCCCAAACCTAGAGTTTTCCGCCCAAGGGATTCGCGCCACCCACACCGTCACCTACCGACAGTTTTTAGCCAATCTTCAGGGATTCTATGTAGTGTTAACTAATCTCAATCCTCAAATCGTGACCGGAACTGTCACCATTCGGATCAAATTTAACCTCAATCAGCGACCGATTTCCTTAGTCATATTAGAAGAAAGTTTTGCCCTGAGTCCACGAGTTCACGCCCTAGAAATTTGTCATCACCATCCCGATGGCACCATGGCAGGGAATACCATTATTGGCCGACTTACGCCCTATATGCTGCGAAACGCCGTACAAACTGAGGACTGGATCGATTAAAACGCTTAATTTTGGGGGAGATTTATGTCTGACTTTATTTTAACAACAGGGGATTTAGCGATGTTTAACCCAACCTTTGGGCCAGCCATTGTCACAGTTCGACCCGGCAACCTAAGCGGAACCGGGAAAATGAAAATCAATCAAAAACTGGTCTGTATCGATGGAGATGAAAAAACCGTGATTGTTCCCGGTTGTCCCTATATGACCCCGGTTTACAACATTCCCGGAGTAGGCATCCTCAGTATTGCCTCCCTAGCCCCCAATCAAAAAGCACTCCGCGTCAAGTCCAATCATAAACCCGTATTACTGAAGGGAGGGACCTTTAATGCAAAATTCCAAGTCCTTGTCCCCGCTCAACAACCCACACCCGGAGGGCCTGTACCTGATGCCACTCCTCAATATGCTGGGACTGGGAGCTTTGTCACCACCAATTTTAGGGTTAAAGGCACCTAAATCCTAGAGAATAGACATAGAAGGGGAATCACGGGAGGATTCCCGCTTAGGGAGCTAAGAGCTTGGTTGAACAACAAGGGACCGATTGAATCGGGAGAGGGGAATCATGAGGGATAGACAACAATCTGAACCTAAAGTACGAGTCCAGTCAGCAACTCCAACGGCGCAGACCTACCACACGCCACCATCATTATTACAGGAAGACTTCCCAACCCCTTGGGGGAACCAAGCATTAGGGCTTTTACAAGCTCAACGCCAATCTGGGCAGCCGAAGGGAGGGGGGGAGTCCCCATTTCGGGGCTTATCTCAAGAACTAAATCCCCCAAAGGAAAACAGGGTACAAGCTAAGTTAACAATTACCCCAGCAGGCGTTAGCGTAGCCTTCCAAAGGAATCGCCACGAGCAAGAAGCCGACCGCATGGCCGCTCAAGTCATGCAAAAGATACATCATAAAACTATCCCGACTCCCAACCCATCCCAAACCATCCAAGCCAAACCCATCCTCCCCCAAATCACCCCAACTTCTAGCCCTCTTGGGACAACCGTCACCCCCCAAGTTGAAACAGCCATCCGGCAACAGCGAGGTCAAGGACAACCCCTGCCAAGCGATATACGCGAACCCCTCGAAGAAGCCTTTCAAACCGATTTCAGACGTGTTCGGATTCACACCGATGAAGAATCCCATCAGTTAAATCACTCCATTCACGCCCTAGCCTTCACCACCGGACAGGATATCTTTTTTCAGCGCGGCAAGTATCAACCCCATAGTCTTCAAGGCCAAGAACTCCTAGCCCATGAGCTTACCCATGTTGTCCAGCAAAATTCGAGGGCGAGAACCATCCAACGTAAAGGAGACGGGTCACTTCACACCCTAGAACAAGTACCAGCCATCCTCAGCAGTTTGGTTGAAGAAGTTTCCCAAGAAATTTCTAGTTTTTCAGCCACCTGGTTAGAATCCACACCCACAGAAATTGAACTATTCCCCTGGCTAAAAGTCACTCAGCCCAAATTAAAACTAGACCAGCAAGGCAAAAACTACGGGCTTGATATTCAGGGAAGAGTAGAACTTAATCTAGGTTCTGATTTAGCAACCATCAAACCCGAGGGAACTTTCAAAATCAATTATCAGAGCCAAACGAAAAAATGGGACTATAAAACTGAAAATATTGGTGTAGAGGTACAAATTTCCGACATCCTCCAATTCAACGCCACCAATCTCCAATACGACCCCACCCAGAAAAGCATCATTATTGGACAAGCTGGGCTAAAAATCCCCGACCTTAACAACGTCGAGGCCACAGTCAGTCAGGCTCAAATTAATCAGGAGGGATTGAACTGGAAAGAAGTCCAACTCAAAGCCCCCGATTTAACCCTAGGCAATTACGTTAGTCTGACCAACGCTCAAGCCACCATTGCCGGAGCCAGCGAAAAGTACAAGTCAAAATTTGAGGGAGACTTTGGGATAGATTTGGGTTCACCCGACCTCCTAGCCTTGAAAGGGAAGGGTCATCTGACCGTGACCTATGAGGAAGGGAAATGGGGATGTGAACAAAAGGACGTTGGCATTGAGGGAACC
The DNA here is from genome assembly GCF_000314005.1 of Spirulina subsalsa PCC 9445. NCBI lineage: Bacteria > Bacillati > Cyanobacteriota > Cyanophyceae > Spirulinales > Spirulinaceae > Spirulina > Spirulina subsalsa. The sequence continues at coordinate 1,130,914 of NZ_JH980292.1, read as the reverse complement.
ATTGCTAACCTGCTCAACTTTAGTGCTAGTAATATTCAATACGACCACAGCAGTAAAACCGTCACCATAGAGAAAGCAGAAATCAGCGTTCCTGACCTCAACAACGTCACGGCTAGTGTGAGTGAAGCCAAGATTGACCCCAGTGGCTTGAACTGGAAAGAAGTCCAACTTAAAGCCCCCAAGTTAGCCCTAGGAAATTACGTTAGTCTGACCAACGCTCAAGCCAACATTGCCGGAGCCAGCGAAAAGTACAAGTCGAAATTTGAGGGAGACTTTGGGATAGATTTGGGTTCACCCGACCTCCTAGCATTGAACGGGAAGGGTCATCTGACCGTGACCTATGAGGAAGGGAAATGGGGATGTGAACAAAAGGACGTTGGCATTGAGGGAGAAATAGCCAAGCTTCTGACCTTCAAGGCTAGTAATATTCAATACGACCACAGCAGCAAAACCGTCACCATAGAGAAAGCAGGAATCAGCGTTCCTGACCTCAACAACGTCACGGCTAGTGTGAGTGAAGCCAAGATTGACCCCAGTGGTTTGAACTGGAAAGAAGTCCAACTTAAAGCCCCCAAGTTAGCCCTAGGAAATTACGTTAGTTTAACCAACGCTCAAGCCACCATTGCCGGAGCCAGCGAAAAGTACAAGTCAAAATTTGAGGGAGACTTTGGGATAGATTTGGGTTCACCCGACCTCCTCGCCTTGAACGGGAAGGGTCATCTGACCGTGACCTATGAGGAAGGGAAATGGGGATGTGAACAAAAGGACGTTGGCATTGAGGGAGAAATAGCCAAGCTTCTGACCTTCAAGGCTAGTAATATTAAATACGACCACAGCAGCAAAACCGTCACCATAGAGAAAGCAGGAATCAGCGTTCCTGACCTCAACAACGTCACGGCTAGTGTGAGTGAAGCCAAGATTGACCCCAGTGGTTTGAACTGGAAAGAAGTCCAACTCAAAGCCCCCAAGTTAGCCCTAGGAAATTACGTTAGTCTGACCAACGCTCAAGCCACCATTGCCGGAGCATCTGAAAAGTACAAGTCGAAATTTGAGGGAGACTTTGGGATATATTTGGGGTTCACCCGACCTCCTAGCCTTGAAAGGGAAGGGTCATCTGACCGTGACCTATGAGGAAGGGAAATGGGGATGTGAACAAAAGGACGTTGGCATTGAGGGAGAAATAGCCAAGCTTCTGACCTTCAAGGCTAGTAATATTCAATACGACCACAGCAGTAAAACCGTCACCATAGAGAAAGCAGGAATCAGCGTTCCTGACCTCAACAACGTCACGGCTAGTGTGAGTGAAGCCAAGATTGACCCCAGTGGTTTGAACTGGAAAGAAGTCCAACTTAAAGCCCCCAAGTTAGCCCTAGGGAATTACGTTAGTCTAACCAACGCTCAAGCCACCATTGCTGGAGCATCTGAAAAGTACAAGTCGAAATTTGAGGGAGACTTTGGGATAGATTTGGGTTCACCCGACCTCCTAGCCTTGAACGGGAAGGGTCATCTGACCGTGACCTATGAGGAAGGGAAATGGGGATGTGAACAAAAGGACGTTGGCATTGAGGGAGAAATAGCCAAGCTTCTGACCTTCAAGGCTAGTAATATTCAATACGACCACAGCAGCAAAACCGTCACCATAGAGAAAGCAGGAATTAGCGTTCCTGACCTCAACAACGTCACGGCTAGTGTGAGTGAAGCCAAGATTGACCCCAGTGGCTTGAACTGGAAAGAAGTCCAACTCAAAGCCCCCAAGTTAGCCCTAGGGAATTACGTCCAGCTAACCAACGCTCAAGCCACCATTGCCGGGGCATCTGAAAAGTATAAGTCAAAATTTGAGGGAGACTTTGGGATAGATTTGGGTTCACCCGAACTCCTCGCCTTGAAAGGGAAGGGTCATCTGACCGTGACCTATGAGGAAGGGAAATGGGGATGTGAACAAAAGGACGTT